>NZ_JQZX01000009.1:0-364214 GCF_000765975.1 Porphyromonas canoris | reverse complement strand
CAAGACTGAAGAGAATCAAACATTTTATCGAAAACCGCTATTTCCTCTCCCCAACTGCTCTCCCCTATATATATAAATAATGTATCCCCCGCCTCGGTCGCATTTCTCTCCAACCCTGAAGGTCATTTTTATATATTCCATACCGATGCCTCTACCCGGTTTTTACGGCTCTCTATTTTGATCGGAGGGGTCGTTTTCGGAGGGGTGCCGGATTTGTTAAATCAACCCGTTTTATTAACACAATTTTCGATACAGGTTCACCCAAAACGCTAAACGAGCATATTCTTTCGGCTTAACGTGTTTAATTTTTCAATGAACACGTTTACCGATTTCATTAAACACGTTTACCGGATTCGATTAACGTGTTTAGCCAAAATCATTAAAACGCTACATATCAGTGTTTTATCTGTTTTCACCTCAAAAAGCACCCGAAAAGCCGATTTTCTCTATTAGATTTTCTTCACAGAGCACCCTGTTAAAATTCACACCCATTAACGCGAAAAAGCCCCATCAAACGGACTAAGAAAATTTTTTCTCCGAAGATGAGATTTTGCCGTATCGCTTTCATTCAAAAGATCTTATCTTAAAACGACTTGACAAATTCGCCTCCTCCAAGCCGAAAATCGCCCCTTCTCCCCTCCGTTTTCCGCATGACGTTTTTATATAAAAAGACCGACGCGCTCCTCCAAAAGCACATCGGTCTTCTTCCTTGTTCCTAAAATAATTCTGCCGAACTAAACCAGCTGTTTCGAGTCTTGGATAAACTTNAAAGCACATCGGTCTTCTTCCTTGTTCCTAAAATAATTCTGCCGAACTAAACCAGCTGTTTCGAGTCTTGGATAAACTTTGCCAAGCCGGCGTGTAAAAACGACAGGCAAGACATTTATTCCGAGCAAAATGGATTTTAGTATCTTTACAAACTAAACAAAAAGAGACTTTCTATCATGAATCAAAAGCAACAGAGGCAAGAGATATGGAAAACTTCTTTTGGCTATATGATACCGACATTCGATGGCGATACCATTATTTCTCTTTCTGTTTCGGAGTATGTTCCCATTCGGATTAGAGAAAGAGTTATTTCTAAATCCGACTCTTCCATTCTGTCTTTAATTCATGAGTCTCCCATTCCAAACACAGAGGATTTACCCGGCACACCGTTCATGCATAAGGTTTGGAGCGCTCTTTTGGAGATACCATTTGGAGAGACTCGCAGCTACAGCGATATAGCTGAACGTGCAGGACATCCCAAAGCTGTGAGAGCAACGGGGACTGCCATAGGGCGCAATCCGATAGCTTTTCTCATACCATGCCATAGAGTCCTGGCTAAAGATGGTTCGATAGGAGGTTTTGCTTGGGGAGTCGGGATAAAAAGAAAAATTCTAAAGTGGGAAAAAGAAATGAGTAAACAGATCGAAAAATGAGCATATCCATATATCAATTACTTCCAAGAATTTGGGGCAATACATCTCAAGACAGAGAACCGAACGGAGATATCCGGACTAACGGATGCGGAAAATTCAATGATATTTCTGCCATTGACCTACAATCCATAAAAAAGCTCGGCATCACGCATATTTGGTACACCGGCATTTTGGAACATGCAACCCAAACATCTTATTCCGAATTCGGCATAGCAGAAGACAATCCGTGCATCGTAAAGGGAAAAGCAGGCTCTCCCTATGCCGTAAAAGACTATTATGATGTAGATCCCGACCTTGCAGAAAAAGTTCCTCAACGTATGCAAGAGTTTGAGTCTTTGGTATCCCGGACGCATGATGCCGGACTTAAAGTGATAATAGATTTTGTACCAAATCATGTCGCAAGGCAATATGTATCGGATGCGAAGCCGGAAAATTGTTCCGATTTTGGAGAAAAAGATGATACCGACTTAGCTTTCTCTCTTCAAAACAACTTTTACTACATTCCGGGGCAGCCACTGTCTTTACAACATATATCGAGAGAAAACGGCTCTTCTTATTCTGAATTTCCGGCAAAGGCAACGGGGAATGATTGTTTTGTAAATGCGCCATCTTCCGGAGATTGGTACGAGACAGTAAAGTTGAACTATGGTGTAGACTATGCCAACGGAAGGTGTTCACACTTCTCTCCGATCCCGGATACATGGAGCAAGATGCTGGAAATCCTTCTTTTCTGGAGTAGTAAAGGGGTAGATGGTTTCAGGTGCGATATGGCAGAAATGGTGCCTTTGGAGTTTTGGAAATGGTGTATAGAGAGAGTAAAATCAAGGTATCCCAATACTGTTTTTATCGCGGAAATCTATTCCGAAAACAGGTATGAAGAGTTTATTCAAGAGGGAGGATTCGACTACCTATACGACAAAGTGGGATTATACGACTGTCTTATATCCATCCTCAAAAAGAGAGCAAGCACATCTGCAATAAAGGATATTGTCTCTCGTCAGCATAGCATATCTTCTCACCTGCTACGATTTATGGAAAATCATGACGAGCAGCGGCTTGCTTCCGATTTCATATCAAGCTGTGGAGAGAATGCTTTCCCTGCAATGGTTGTAAGCACACTGGTGGACAACTCTGCAGTAATGACGTATTTTGCTCAAGAGTTGGGAGAGAAAGGTATGGATGCAGAGGGTTTCAGCGGACAGGATGGTCGCACCACGATATTCGACTATTGGAGTCTCCCTAAACTCCAGAAATGGAAAGCTGACAGAGATGGTGAAGATCAGAATACAGACAAGATATTGAGAGAGAAGTATAAGATCCTTCTCAATGCGAAGACGGATAGAAAGGTTTTCAGCTCTCCTCATTACTATGATTTGAATCATATTTTGCCTCTTCCGGCGCAAGAGAAAAACGAAGTGGCTCTATTCTTGAGATGGGATCAGTCCAATCCCCAAAAGATAGCCATTGTAGCGGCAAACTTTTCCCATTCTCCTATAAGCACAAAGTACGAAATACCTAAGGATGCACTGGATATGATGGGGCTTCAAAACCGGTCAATCTGGAGCGTAGAAATGCTGCTTAGCGGTAAGAAAACAACTTATTCCATATCTGAATCCATATACCTGCCTTTACAATTGCAACCTTATGAGGCAAATATCATTGTGATGTCTCGCATTATGGATAAAAACTAACTATCTTTGTAAGGATATAGAATAGAGTTAATAACAAACAGACGAAATAATAGAAAAACATATGAGCACTCCGGAACATACAGAAGCTCCATTGATGCTATATAATACCCTTATAAGAGATAAAGAACGCTTTGTGCCATCTCACTTTCCACACGTTGGAATGTACGTTTGCGGTCCGACCGTTTATGGCGATGCGCATCTCGGACATGCGAGACCGGCTGTTACTTTCGACCTCCTGTTTCGTTATCTGAAGCATATCGGCTATAAGGTGAGGTATGTCCGTAATATTACGGATGTGGGTCATTTGGAGCATGATGCCGATGAGGGAGAAGACAAAATAGCGAAGAAGGCACGATTGGAACAGATAGAACCGATGGAGGTTGTGCAATACTATCTCACCCAATACCATAGAGTAATGGATGCTTTGAATGTTCTTCCTCCAAGTATAGAGCCTTTGGCAAGTGGGCATATTATGGAGCAGATAGACCTTACTCAGGAGATCTTGAACAACGGATTTGCTTATGAGAGTGAAGGTTCTATCTATTTCGATGTAGAGAAATATCATAAGACTTACAAATATGGAGTTCTGTCTCGACGTAACATCGAGGATATGATGTCTAATACTCGTGAACTGGACGGGCAGGGAGAGAAAAGACAGAGTATAGATTTCGCTCTCTGGAAAAAGGCTCAACCGGAACACATCATGAGATGGAAAGCTCCATGGAGTATCGGATTCCCCGGATGGCATTGCGAATGTACCGCTATGGGACGCAAATATCTGGGTGAAACTTTCGATATACATGGGGGTGGAATGGACTTGATATTCCCTCACCATGAGTGTGAGATAGCCCAAGCTGTTGCTGCACAAGGCAAGCCGATGGTTCGCTACTGGGTACACAATAATATGGTTACCATAAATGGGCAGAAAATGGGCAAAAGTCTTGGCAACTTCATTACTCTTGAGCAGTTTTTTGCTGGTTCTCACGAGCTGCTTGAACAGCCATACGATGCAATGACCATTCGTTTCTTCATGCTGCAAGCCCATTACAGAAGCACTGTGGACTTTAGCAATGAAGCCCTTCAAGCCTCCTCGAAAGGATTGGAACGCCTGTTGGACGCTTATCTTGCTTTGGAGTCTCTTAAAGCAATAAGCAGTAAGAGTGTGGATCTTCCCAGCTATAAAGAGCTTTGTTATGAGGCTCTTAACGATGACTTGAACAGTCCGGTCGTCATCGCTCACCTGTTTGATGCAACAAAGATGATCAATACAGCAAAAGCAGAGCCCGGCAAATCTTTAACCGCAGAGCAGATAGAGTCTCTCAAAGAGTTGTTTGACACTTTCCTCTTTGATATTCTTGGAATGAAGAAGCCGGGAAGTGAGGTTTCAAAGGCACATACAGATGCTTTTGCCGGAGCTATGGAACTTTTGCTCCAAATACGGGCAAAAGCGAAGTCTGAAAAGGACTGGGCAACTTCCGATAAGATACGAGACGAGCTGGCTAAGCTGGGATTTGAGATCAAGGATACTAAAGACGGGGCAGAATGGAAGCTCCCCGGAATGTAGCAGATACAGATGAACAATATTACGTCTTCGGAATTTGATATCCGTCGTTCAGCCGGTCCGATGGGAAGAGACGATGCAGACCATGCGTTGAGACCTCTTTCTTTTGAAGGCTTTAAGGGACAGGATAATGTGGTTGAGAATCTGAAGGTCTTTGTCATGGCGGCAAAGATGCGCAACGAGGCTCTTGACCATGTTTTGTTGCACGGGCCTCCCGGATTGGGAAAGACAACACTTTCCCAGATTATCGCCAACGAACTTGGTGTAGGTTTCAAAGTAACATCAGGTCCGGTACTCGATAAACCCGGAGATTTGGCAGGTGTGCTTACCTCCTTGGAGGCTCACGATGTCCTGTTTATTGATGAAATACATCGGCTCTCCCCTATCGTTGAGGAGTATTTGTACTCCGCCATGGAAGATTACCGGATAGATATCATGATAGACAAAGGTCCCGGAGCACGGAGTATTCAGATAGACCTTAATCCGTTCACTCTCATTGGTGCTACTACAAGGAGCGGACTTCTAACGGCTCCTCTAAGAGCAAGATTCGGGATCAATATGCACTTGGAGTATTATGACACCAATACTCTTTGTGGTATAGTGGAAAGGAGTGCCAACATCCTTGATGTGCCTTGCGATCATGAAGCTGCAATAGAGATAGCATCCCGTAGCAGGTGTACTCCGCGTATTGCCAACGCTTTGCTGCGTAGGGTAAGAGATTTTGCCCAAGTTCGTGGAACAGGAGCGATAGATAAAGAAATCGCTCACATTGCCCTTGAAGCTCTCAATATAGACAAGCACGGACTTGATCATATAGACCACAAAATACTTACATGTATTATGGATAAGTTTTCCGGTGGTCCTGTCGGACTTACCACGATTGCTACTGCAATAGGCGAAGATCCAGGAACGGTTGAAGAGGTGTACGAGCCTTTTCTCATAAAAGAAGGATTCCTAAAACGGACACCTCGTGGACGAGAAGTTACCAAAATGGCATACGGACACTTTGGTCGTATAGTCTCACCTAAAGAGATGCCCCTATTTAACGATTTATAGAAAGAACGATTCTATGAGCAGCCTCGGCATGAAGTCTTTGGTTAAGGATACCGTAATATATGGTATGACCAATATCATCGGGCGTTTTCTTAATTGGCTATTAGCTCCATTCTATATACGCGTCCTTTCCACTACGGCAGAATATGGTATGGTAACCAACTTGTACGCATGGATAAGCGTTATCTTGGTTGTTCTTACTTACGGCATGGAAACGGGGCTTTTCCGTTTCATGCAGACCTATCCGAAACAACAGGTAGTCTATGCAACTGCTTTTAAGAGTGTTTTTGGGACAACCATATTCTTCACTATTCTTTCTCTGATCTTTGTTCAAGACATTGCAGGAGTCTTGGGATACGCATCACACACAGACTTTATTGCGATTTTCTGTGTGATTGCAGCAATGGATGCTATTTTGTCTATCCCTTTTGCTTACCTGAGACAGCAGCACAGACCTAAGCTTTTTGCTTTCTACAAGCTGGCCTTTATAGCATTCAATATCTTTTTCAACCTGTTTTTCTTTTTGGCTTGTCCATATCTTTTGGAGCATAATCCGGGTCTTGTAGATTGGTTTTATCGTCCGGAATATGGGGTGGGATACATCTTTGTATCCAATCTCCTCTCCACATCATTGCAAACACTGCTGATGCTTCCTATACTTAGACCTGCGATAAAAGGTTTTGATAAGATACTTTGGAAGGGGATGATACATTACTGCTTCCCTTTGATGCTGTTAGGATTGGCAGGGAACTTTAATAAAATGGCCGGTCCTATCTTACTTCCCTATATGATAGAGGATAGAGACATTGCCATGACACAGCTGGGGATATACGGAGGATGTCTTAAAATATGTGTTGTCATGGTGATGTTTATTCAAGCTTTTCGCTTCGCTTACGACCCTTTTGTCTTCTCAAAGATGAAGAAGAAAGACGAGTATGGAGCTTACAGAGTAGCTATGAACTTTTTCGTACTATTCACTTCTTGTATTTTTCTGGGGGTTACTTTCTATATTGATGTATTCAAGCATATCGTTACACCTCAATACTACGAAGGGCTTAGAATTGTTCCTCTTGTTCTTTTAGGTGAACTCTTCTTCGGAGTCTACTACAATCTCTCCATTTGGTATAAGCTTAGCGATAAAACATACTTTGGGGCTATATTCTCTTTTATCGGACTTATCGTAACTGTTGGTATTATAGTCTTGTTTACTCCAATGTATGGATATATGGCTTGTGCTTGGGCATCATTGGCTTGTAATACATTGATGATGATTCTTTCCTATCTGATAGGACGAAAAGTTTACAGGATAGAGTATGACGTAAAAAAGCTACTCATTATCGGCTTAGTCTGTACCGCCATCTATCTCATAGGTTTCTCTTTCCCGGGTGAAACCAATAATATCTTCGTTCTGTCTGTAAGGACTATTCTCTTATTAGCCTATGCTGCAATAGGTTTAACTCTCGAATATAAACAAGTTCAAAAAGTCTTATAACAGCTATTGACATGAACACTGAAAAGCAATCATTTATCCAATATATACGCTCATATTTTGATATAAAAGGAGAAAGAGAGAATGAATACGAAACCATAGAGTCTCTCAAAAATGATGTAGACTTTAAGGGCACAAAAATGTGGATTCTAATCTGTGCTATTTTCATAGCTTCATTGGGGCTTAACACCAACTCTACCGCTGTGATTATAGGAGCCATGCTTATTTCTCCTTTGATGGGGCCGATAGTCGGTTTAGGATTAGGATTAGGTATTTCCGATTTTGATCTTCTTAGAAGAAGTGTTAGAAACTTCCTCATGGCGACTATTTTTGGGATTCTTACCTCTACGATTTTCTTTTTTATTTCTCCCATTTCTTCTGTTCAAAGCGAACTTCTTGCTAGGACACAACCCAATATCTATGATGTTTTGATAGCTTTTGTGGGAGGTATGGCAGGTCTAATAGCAGGTGCAACAAAGTCAAAAGGGAATGTTATCCCCGGTGTTGCCATTGCGACAGCTCTCATGCCACCACTCTGTACTGCCGGATATGGTATTGGTACAGGCCAGCTGAACTTCTTTTTCGGAGCATTTTATCTCTATATCATAAATACCGTTTTCATCGGTCTTGCCACTTTTTTGGGGGTAAGGATTATGAACTATCCTCGCAAAACATTTGTAGATAAGGCAAGAGAAACACGAGTAAACAGAATGGTTCTAAGCATCGTAATATGTACCATTGTTCCGAGTGTGGTTTTAGGATACCAACTGATTCAGCGAAACTATTATGAAGAGTCTCAAGTGAAGTTTATAAAAAATGAATTTCAGTTTGATGGCACTTATCTTCTAAGCTATGAAACTTCTAAAAAGAAAGATGGGAATGTTCTTTCTGTATCTCTCCTGGGGAATGAGCTTTCGGAACAAACCATTGCAGAACTTCGTGATAAACTGAGCGAGTATGGACTTCGTAATACAACTCTCGTCGTGCGTCAAGGATTTGGTAAAGCTGATATGGCAGGCCTCAAGAGTAGTATCATAGATGACGTAAAGCAAGATAACTCTTCTGTAATAAAATATCAACAACTTAGAATAGACTCTTTAGAATATCAACTTGCTTCTGCAGAGCAGTTGGCTAAAGATATTGATCAAATATCACGAGATCTCCGAACACTTTATCCGGAAGTTACCAGGGCAACATTCGGTAAAATGTATCATATCAGCTTGGACTCCTTAAAAAGATCTCAAATAGTAAGAATAGGTCTCTATACAAATGGCAACAAAATTTCTGATGAGAATAGACAAAGACTAAAAAGCTGGCTCAATGAAAGATTGCCCGGAGCAGAAATAGAGATCTCATCTAAAGAATAACAAACGTAAAAACTATTTTCTAACTACTTAATACTAACTCAGCATGAAAAGAACATTTCTTCTCTTAGCGGCTCTATTCCTTTTAGCTCCTGCTGCAAAAGCAGACAAGGGTATGTGGATTCTGAAAGAGCTGAACAAAGAGAATCAAGACAGAATGCGTCAGCTTGGTTTTACCATGGCATTCAACAAGCTTTACAACGAAAGCGCTCCTGCGCTACACAATTCGGTTGTAATATTCGGTCGTGGATGTACCGGTATTACTGTATCTAATCAGGGGCTAATATTTACAAACCATCACTGTGGGTACTCTTCCATTCAGCAGCTCAGCTCGGTAGAACATGATTATCTTCGGGATGGATTTGTTTCTCATGCCCTAAATCAAGAACTTCCTGTTCCGGGTCTTACAGTCCAGTATCTTAGAGGAACAGAAGATATTACTGACAAGATCTTGAAAGCTGTTGAAGGCATCACAGATGAGATGGCTCGTATCAAAGCTATTCAGGCGGAAATTGCAAAGATTGAAAAGGAGGTAGAAAAGGAGCCAAACACTACGGCAAAAGTATATCCTTTCTACAACAACAATAAGTACTATCTCATATCATACGACGTTTTCAAGGATGTTCGTATGGTATTTGCTCCACCTTCTTCAATCGGTAAGTTTGGAGGTGATACAGACAACTGGATGTGGCCTCGCCATACGGGAGACTTCTCGGTCTTCAGAGTGTATGCTGATGCCAATAATCGCCCTGCAGCATATAACGCCAACAACAAACCTTTCAAGCCAAAAGCATTTGCAAAGATCTCTTTGTCCGGTGTTAGCGAAAAAGATTATGCCATGACTATTGGCTTTCCGGGAAGAACCAACAGATATCTCAGCTCTTGGGGAGTAGAAAATCTTATTAAGAATGAAAATACTCCGAGAATAGAAGTTCGTGGTTTGAAACAGGATGTTTGGAAAAGCTTCATGGAAAAAGAACAAGCTATCCGTATTCAATACTCAGATAAGTACGCACTCAGTTCAAACTATTGGAAAAACTCTATCGGTATGAATAAAGGACTTCGTCGTCTTAATGTCATAACTGAAAAACAAAAGATAGAAAAAGACTTTGCTCGCTTTGCAGCATCTACTCCTGAACGCAAAGCAAAATATGGATTCGTTTTGGATAGCCTTCGCATTCCTATTGAGAAGATGGGAGAATACACCAGAAATCTACAATATATAAGCGAAGCATACAGTGGTTTTGAAGTGGTTAGATTCGCTATCAAACCGGAAGCTGCTCGCAAGGCCAATCTTGATGCTATGTATAAAGATTTCTCTCCAAAAGTGGCGAAAGCAACGCTGCCTGTCATGCTTAGAGTCGTGAAAGAGAATGTCGCTC
This sequence comes from Porphyromonas canoris, assembly GCF_000765975.1. Taxonomy (NCBI): domain Bacteria; kingdom Pseudomonadati; phylum Bacteroidota; class Bacteroidia; order Bacteroidales; family Porphyromonadaceae; genus Porphyromonas; species Porphyromonas canoris. The sequence goes on along the minus strand of NZ_JQZX01000009.1, from coordinate 354,253 downwards.
CTGAATATCTGCCAAGTATCTACAAAACCATAGATGCAGACTTTGGAGGAGATTTGGATAAGTATACAGCTTTCATCTATGGTAACTCTGTCTTTGTGAGCAAAGAACGTTTCCAACAAGCACTTGCCAATCCGGAGTTTAATGATGAAGCCTACGAAAAAGATCCGTTAGTAGCTCTTCGTACAAGCTTTATAGATGAGATGCATAAACTTTCTGATATGATGGCACCTTATAGAGGATCTCTTCTTAAAGGGGAAAGACTATTCTTTGCCGGATTGAGAGAAAAGGATCCTAAGAAAGCTCTGCCGTCTGATGCCAACTTTACCATGAGAATGAGCTATGGTAGTGTATCCGGATACAAACCTTATGATGCAGGATGGTACGACTACTACACGACATCAGCAGGGATCTTTGAAAAACAAGACCCTTCCGTATCCGAGTTTAGAGTGCAACCTGAAATCTTGGATCTTCTTTCAAAGAAAGGCTTCGGACGCTATGCAGATAAGAAAGGCAATCTCCGACTATGCTTCTTGTCTGATAATGATATAACCGGTGGTAATTCAGGTAGCCCTGTCTTCAATAAGAATGGAGACCTTATCGGTCTTGCTTTTGACGGCAACTGGGAAGCAATGAGTGGGGATATTGAGTTTGAAGCCAATATGCAACGTACTATATCTGTTGATATCCGCTATGTTATGTGGGTAATAGACATGTGGGGCAAGAGTAAATATCTTGTGGATGAAGTCTCTTTTGTGAAATAAAGCATATAAGATTCGTTATCTAAAGACATCTGTCATCTCTCGGATGGCAGATGTCTTTTCTTTATGAATGATCTTCGGATTGATAAATGATATTTCTCAGCACTTCGTTAGAAGAATGCAACTGGAATAGCTTTTATTGAAACTATCTACTTTTGTAATAGAATCTTAGCAAAGTATTCATCTTTTCTTGGGTCTTAATGTGAATAAAATGCCTAAATTTGGTAAGTAACTGAAATAAAACAATCAAAATCTATGAATACAAACACCCAAATCATATTAGCTATTTTCAGTGGTAAAGACAGGCCGGGAGTTACAGCAGGATTTACTTCTATTTTGGCAAGTCATGAAGCCACAATCCTTGATATTGGTCAAGCAGATATTCACAGTCATCTTAGTTTAGGGATAATGTTTCTTACCGAAGAGCATCGTTCCGGAGATATACTGAAAGACCTTCTGTTCAAAGCTAATGAGATGAATATTCATGTCAACTTTACCCCCGTGAAAATTGAAGACTACAATCACTGGGTTGGCATGCAAGGCAAAAACCGATATATCATCACCATCCTGGCAAAAAGAATTACAGCGGACATGGTAGCTAAGATTACGGATGCTATCGCGCTACAAGGCATGAACATAGATAATATAAAGCGTCTAACAGGTCGTATCCCTCTTGAAGAGAAAGAACGAGTACCGAAAGCTAGTATAGAAATCTCTGTGAGAGGAACACCTAAAGATCTTGGAGTTCTTCAAAAAGAGTTTATGGATATCTCCGCAAGCCTTGGTATAGATGTATCTTTCCAACAAGAGAGTATGTTCCGAAGAATGCGTCGTCTGATCTGCTTCGATATGGACTCCACTCTGATAGAAACTGAAGTAATAGATGAACTTGCGGATCGTGCCGGTGTTGGCGAAGAAGTCCGAGCAATCACAGAGTCTGCCATGCGTGGCGAGATAGATTTCAACGAAAGTTTTATCCGCAGAGTAGCTCTCTTGAAAGGTCTTGATGTCTCGGTCATGGCGGATATTGCAGAAAATCTGCCTATCACGGAAGGAGTGGACAGAGTGATGAAAATACTAAAGAAGGTGGGATTTAAGATTGCAATACTCTCCGGAGGATTTACCTACTTCGGCCAGTATCTTGCCAATAAATATCAGATAGATTATGTCTATGCGAACGAACTTGAAATAAAAGATGGTAAGCTCACAGGTAGACATCTTGGAGACATTATTGACGGAAAGAGAAAAGCCGAACTGATGAAGCTTATAGCTCAAGTGGAAAAGGTAGATATCCGACAAACTGTGGCAGTGGGAGATGGTGCTAACGATCTTCCGATGATTGCAACAGCCGGTCTCGGTATTGCATTTCATGCTAAACCAAAAGTAAAAGCGACTGCCAAACAGTCCATCTCTACCGTAGGATTGGATGGCATTCTCTACTTCTTGGGTTATAAAGATTCTATCATTGACGAAGCAGAATTTATGTAAACATTCATAGATAAACAGTACAGATATGGCTCTGAAACACTATGTCCTCTTTGGATTTCAAACCGAAATATCAGAGGAAAAGAAACGACAAATACTGATAGATATTCAGAAAGACTTTCATAATCTACCTGAACAAATAGCGGAATTACAAGATCTTCGGATAGAAGTCAACGTCAATCCGAGTGAACAATACGATTTCATCTTAATTGCTACAGTGGCGGACCTTAATGCTCTCTCCATCTATGCAAAACATGAAGCTCATCAAATCTTGGTACAGAAGTATATCAAGCCCTACTGCTCCCTTCGAGCCTGTGTAGATACACAAGAATAAATAGAAAACACAAAAAGAAAACGTTCTCTTGCAACATATCACAAGAGAACGTTTTTTGTTATTGCCCCAGGAAAATTTCTCTTTCTTATTCGCCTGCGACACTATTTGCTTTACGAAGAGCCTTGTCGGCCTCCCAACCAAGAGCACTTGCACCAAGTACAGCCGCATCACTCTCTTTAAGCTCTGACGTTAAAAGCTTTGTCTTTCCTTTATATATCTGAAGCATATTAAGCTCCATGTGCCGCTTTATAGGATCCATAAGTAGATCTCCCGCCTTAGTAAGACCACCAAAGAGAATAATCGCTTCAGGTGAAGAAAATGCCACAAAGTCTGCAAATGCCTCTCCAAGAATTGCTCCGGTAGCTTCAAAGATTTCGAGAGAAAGTTTATCTCCTTTCATTGCTGCGTCATATACATCTTTAGAGGTAATATCTTCGATATTGAGCTCTCTTAACAGAGAGTCTTCTTTACGAATTTCAAGATATTCACGAGCAGTTCTTGCAACTCCCGTTGCCGATGTATATGTTTCCAAACAACCTTTGCGTCCACAGCCACAAATACGACCATTACGTCTGATAATGGTATGCCCCAATTCTCCTGCAAAACCATCGTGCCCGTATACAAGTGTTCCATTCACGACAATACCGCTGCCCACACCGGTCCCCAATGTAATCACAATAAAGTTTTTCATTCCACGAGCAACACCATAAGTCATCTCTCCAATGGCTGCTGCATTGGCATCATTGGTTAGGGCTACCGGTATTCCCATCTTTTCAGAGATTATATCAGCAAGCATAATGCGCCCTTTCCACGGAAGATTGGGTGCAAAATCTATAGAGCCGGTAAAGAAGTTTCCATTAGGAGCTCCTATACCTATACCTTTAATCATATCTTTACCTCCAACTTGGTCTATCAAGAGTTGCATTCCTGTTGTTAAGTCTCGGATATAATCATTGATATCCAAATGTGTGGCAGTTTTTATGGAGCCATTTAGCACAATATTACCTCTTGCATCTACTATTCCATAAACGGTGTTGGTGCCACCTATATCAACACCAAGCACGTAAGGCTTTATAACATCTTGTTTTACCATATTCTTTTGTGTTTTAGGTATAGTTTTATAATTCTTTGTGGATCATTCTAGAATCGGCTTGAGATTTAGGGAGGATTGTCATATCCGCGATATTGACGTGATCCGGTGCTGTGAGGATAAACAGAATACACTCCGCAATATCTTCAGCATAAAGAGGATCAAAACCGACATAAACTTTATCCGCCTTATCTTTATCTCCATCGAATCGTACTTGAGAAAACTCTGTATTAACGGCTCCCGGAGCTATGGAAGACACTTTAATATGATAAGGGACCAATTCTTGGCGCATCGCTCTGGTAATAGCCTCTACTCCAAACTTGGTTGCACAATACACCGCGGCACCGGTATAAGCATCTTTCCCGGCAACAGAAGAGAGATTGATTATGTGTCCCGTTCTCTTTTTCTTCATGGCAGAAACGATCGGCTTTGATACGTAAAGAAGCCCCTTTACATTTGTATCTATCATTCTCTCCCAATGATCTATAGAACCTTCATCTACTGTGGAAAGCCCGGCTGCAAGACCTGCATTATTGATCAGGATGTCTATATCTTCCAACTTAAACTCCTTGTTTGAAGAGAGTTTTTCCTCTACATCTTTCTGATTTCGGACATCTAAACTCAACGTAATACATCGAGAAGATGTTTCGGACTCTATTGTCTGCTTCAACTCTTGCAGACGCTCATCTCTTCTTCCGGCCGCAATGATGGTGCACTCCGGTATTCTTTGAGCCAACAATATGCAGGTAGCTCTTCCGATTCCTGATGTTGCTCCCGTTACAAGTATTGTAGGTTTGTTCATATTTAGATTACAAATAAATTGAGTACTATGGTTGTAAAGATAATAAATTTATGCGTCGGGAGTCAGGCTGTTAGGCATCGTTCCGATTACCTTATTACTTGTTACGACAGCATTGTATTCTTTGAGATAATTCGGTGTCCAGTAGGCAAGATCTACAAAAGAACCGCTATCCCAACACTTAAGCGCAGTAGAAGCCATGTTTGAGGCATGAAGCTTAACGGAGTCTACATAAACTGCTTTTTCTGCAAATAAGTTATTGAACAGTGGTCTGATCTTTTCTGCTCCGTCTCCTCCATAGAAGATCATCGAAGCTTCTTTCACCAATCTTTGAAATCGGTTGATATCCTCTTCTTTGTCCATCACGAAGCTTTGAGAAGTACCATCTTCATCTTCTCGATAGAGAGCCGAATAGATCTCCATACGTCTGGCATCCAGCATCGGAGTAATAGCATAGCCGGAGGGCAACTCCGAACATTTGGAACGAATGCTCTCCTCCAAAATCTTAAGGGAAGAGATCGCGATGAGAGGCACGTTCAAACTAAATGCAAGACCTTTAGCCAAAGAAGCAGATATACGCAATCCGGTATATGACCCCGGACCATCTCCAACAGCAATGGCACTTAATTGCTTGCCCTTAGGGATCAGGGCGATAAGTTCATTTGCAAAAGCGGAGAGATTGGCATTGTGCCCGCCCTCTGCTGCTTCCCTGCTTACCACGACATCTTTTCCGCACAACAAAGCCATCGAACACTCCTTGGCGGCAGATTCTATACATAATATATATGGTATCATCCGTTTTTCTTACTACTCTTCTTAGAAGATTTTTTCTTTGAGCCTTCTTCCACCAGTTCCAGACAAGCTTCAAGAGAAAGCTCTTCGGGCTTATATCCCTTAGGTATCTTATAGTTTTTCTTGGAGTACTCTATGTAAGGACCGTATCTGCCGTTTAAGATGAGCAACTCTCCTTGAGGAGTATCAAAAGAGGCTATTCTTTTATTCTTCTCGGACTCTATCTTCTGCTCGATGAGAGCCACAGCCTCTTCCATTGTTATGGTGTACAGATCCATGTCTTTCGGGATGGAAACAAACAGCTTATCCCACCGGACATAAGGGCCGAATCTGCCGTTGTTTGCTTGTACTTCTTTCTCGTTCCACTCACCAAGAGTGCGAGGAAGTCTGAACAGCTCCAGTGCTTCTTCCAAAGATATTGTCTCAATAGACAGAGAAGAAGGTATCGAAGTGAATGTCGGCTTTTCCCCTTCAGGCTGAGCATCACCCAGCTGCAACAGAGGGCCAAATCTTCCGATCTTAGCATAGATCGGTCTGCCTGTTTTAGGATCATCTCCTATGTAACGCTCACCTACTCTGCGTTCCGTCTTAGCCTCCATAACCTCCACCACATTGGGATGGAATATCGAGTAAAACTGTTCTATGACGCCTATCCACGGCTTCTCTCCTTCGGCGATGGCGTCAAACTCCTGTTCGACATTTGCCGTAAAGTCGTAAGAGAGAATCTTAGGGAAAGCCTCCACAAGGAAGTCGTTCACCACTATTCCTATATCCGTAGGGACAAGCTTGCCCTTATCTGCTCCGTAGGACTCCTGCTTGGTCTTGGCGGATATTTTATTGCCTTTCAGAGTGAGCACGCAGTACTCTCTCTCTACACCCGGTATGGTACGCTTATCCACGTACTCTCTCTTTTGGATGGTCTGAATGGTTGGGGCATAGGTACTTGGTCTTCCTATACCCAACTCCTCCAGCTTCTTCACCAGAGCCGCTTCGGAATATCTTGCCGGACGTTGTGTAAACTTCTGGGTTGCTTCCACGGAGGTTGCCGAGAGTGCATCGCCGACACTCATCGCCGGGAGCAGAGCATCTGTCTCTTCCCTATCGGCGGATGTGCCGTTATCGTCATCTGTTCCTGCGAGATATACCTTCAGGAATCCATCGAATCTCACCTGTTCTCCACGTATATAGAAAAGGTATGGAGACGCTGTCTTCACCGCCACTACGGTACGTTCAAGCTCTGCATCCTTCATCTGCGTGGCCATTGTCCGTTTTCGTATAAGGTCGTAGAGCTTCTTTTCCGCACTTGTTCCGGAGATGGTATCGTGTTCTATGTTTGTAGGTCTGATGGCTTCGTGTGCCTCTTGTGCTCCTTTTGTTTTGGTCGTAAAGTTTCTCTTCTTGACATAGCTCTTGCCATAGAGCTTTTCGATGGTCTCTGCCGTTGTTGCGATGGCAAAAGAAGAGAGATTCACCGAGTCCGTACGCATATAGGTGATATGACCATTCTCGTACAGACTTTGTGCCACGACCATTGTCTGAGTAACGGAAAATCCGAGCAGACGAGAAGCTTCCTGCTGCAATGTGGAGGTCGTAAAGGGGGGAGGCGGTGTCCGTTTGCCCGGTTTCACCTGAATATCGCTCACCACGTAGCTCGATCCGATCAGATCACTCAGCACCGCTTCCGCCTGTTCGGGCTGCGACGGTCTGTGCTCCATTACTGCTTTCACGCTTTGCCCCGATGCGTTTTTCAGCTCTGCCACTATTCGGAATCCGCTCTCCGGCTTGAATGCCTGAATCTCGCGCTCTCTTTCGACAAGGATTCTCACGGCGGCACTCTGCACACGTCCTGCGCTGAGAGCCGGACGCACCTTATGCCACAGGATCGGAGAGAGTTCAAAGCCGACGATTCGGTCCAACACCCGTCTTGCCTGCTGGGCATCCACACGGTCATAATCTATATCTCTTGGCGACTCCAAGGCTTCAAGAATAGCCTTTCGCGTGATTTCGTGGAAAGCGATTCGCTTCGTCTGTTTGTCCTTCAGCCCCAATATCTGATACAGATGCCAGGCGATGGCTTCTCCCTCGCGGTCTTCATCGGAAGCGAGCCAGACCGTTTCTGCCTCCTGCACGGCTTTTTGCAGCTCCTTCACCACTTTGACCTTATCCTCCGACACCTCGTATTGCGGAGCGAACCGATGCTCAATATCTATCCCCAGTCCTTTCTTCTTCAGGTCTCTGACGTGTCCGTAGCTGGACATCACCTTATAATCTTCTCCCAGTATTTTACTTATAGTCTTCGACTTTGCGGGCGACTCCACTATCACCAGGTTTCTTGCCATAGAATTGATCCTTACTTAATATCTGTTTTTCGTCCAAAAGAAAACGCAACGAGAGGCTGCAAAAAGCCCTTCGAGTTGGCAAAATTAAACATAATCTACTCACGAGCAAAATCTTCGCCCGCCCTGAGGAATATCAGGCTCGGTCCTTTTCCTCTCCGAAAGATTCGCTTATCGCTCTCCCACTCTCCCAGCTCCTTTCTTGCCGACCGCTTCGACATCCTCGTCATCACCGCATACTGCTGCAGCGAGATGCAGGAATGTCTCTCCAGAAAACCGAGCAACATCTCCAGCCGCTCCTCCTTACCCGCCGTCGGATCCGCATACTTCTGCCCCTTTGTGCGCACCAGCCGGCACCGGTTGTTGGCTCTCCGGAGCAGCTCCTTGTCCGCCCTGAAGTTCAGCCCGGCTATCTCGATGCTCGCCGCATTGGGCATGCTGCCGCTTTGTCGCCGAAGCTCTGCGCCCTTCTTCAAGCCGAGCTTTGCCGAAAACGACCCCAATCCGTCTATCTTGACAGAATAACCATCGGCGATCCGCCCCGCGAGAGCATCCGCCACAGAGAGCATCAAACCCTCCACTTCGCCCACCGAAAACGTCGATCTCTTGGCGATCTCCTCCGCCAAATCTCGCAGCGAGTATTGGTGTTCGACCACCATTTTCGGGACCTTTCTCCTTGCTCCCTCTCCCAAAAGTCCGGGATTTTCTCTCATCACATACTTAGCCATAGTAAAGGAGTGATTTGGTACAGATAAAAAAATGAGTGAATATAAATTCTGTTACAACCGATCCGAAGTCAAGAAACAACCGACCCGAAGTCAAGAAATAACCGACCCAAAGTCAAGAAATAACCGACCCAAAGTCAAGAAACAACCGACCCGAAGTCAAGAAACAACCGACCCGAAGTCAAGAAATAACCGACCCGAAGTCAAGAAATAACCGACCCGAAGTCAAGAAACAACCGACCCGAAGTCAAGAAATAACCGACCCGAAGTCAAGAAACAACCGACCCGAAGTCAAGAAATAACCGACCCAAAGTCAAGAAATAACCGACCCGAAGTCAAGAAATAACCGATCTAAAGTTAATAAATAATTTACATAAAATTGATTTCTTACCAACCAATTCTATATTTCTCGCCGTGAAATATTCGTTTCTCGCCGTGAAATATAGAATTGATCAATAATAACAGAACTATTACTCATTATCTTTCAAACTTTTACTCAATAACTTTCAAGTTAATATTCAGGTGCTTTTAAGTCAATCCTCAATAGCTTCTAAGATTATCCTTAATAACTTCCAAGATTATCCTTAATAACTTCCAAAATTATCCTTAATAACTTCCAAAATTATCCTTAATAGCTTCCAAGATTATCCTTAATAACTTCCAAGATTATCCTTAATAACTTCCAAGATTATCCTCAAGAGCTTTCAAGGAAATCCTCTACTACATCCCAAGCAATCTTCCGCTACTTCGCAAGCAATCCTTTACTACTTCCCTGATAATCCTCCGCCACTTCCCCGATAATCCTCCGCCACTTTTCCGATAATCCTCCGCCACTTTTCCGATAATCCTTTACTGCTTTCCCGACAATCTTCTGATACATCCCAAGCAATCCTTTAGATTTTTTTCTGTGCCTACACGCAAGTTTTTTTCGTACGTACGCAAGTTTTCTCCCTCTTATCCACGAAAAAAAATTCCATGCACATAGACTTCTCTATGCGCATGGAATTTTCATGGTTGGCGGAAGGTGTTTCGGATGCTTCCGCAAGGATGTTCTGGTGAGTGAAGGCGACGGAGCAATAGGATCCACAGAAGATTGCTCACGCGAATTGGGACTCCTCCCCCCCTATTTCGTGGTCATGATGTCGAGCACGACCTTGTCCACCTGCTGCATCGCATCGGCACCGATGAGGGTGAGGTTACGGATGGTTTTGTCCACGTCATTGTCGATGATGCCTTCGGTGGAGGTTACCACTCGCTGCTCTATTGCCATCATCGCAGCCAGCATGGCGGACGATACTCCGGTGGCTACCTTGAGGGCGCATCCGGGCTTGGCTCCGTCGCACATCATACCGGTGATGTTGGCTATCATGTTTTTGATGGCATACCCGATCTGCTCTTTGGTGCCTCCCATGAGGTAGGTGATGCCGCAGGCGGATCCGGTGGCTGCCACGACGCATCCGCAAAGGGCGGAGAGCCTGCCGAGAGACTGCTTGATGTAGATGACCATGAGGCTGCTGAGCATGATGGCTCTCGCCATCTGTTCTTCAGAGGCTCCGATCTCTTTGGCGTAGCTGTAGACGGGGAGCGAGGAGGCTATACCTTGGTTGCCGCTGCCGCTGTTGCTCATGACGGGGATGGGCATGCCACCCATGCGGCCGTCGCAGGCATTCGCGGTCATGGAGAGTACCCGGGTGTAGACGGTGTCGCCCATGAGGTGGTGCGCCTGTGGGGAGGTCAGCATCTTGCCGATGCCGTGCCCGAAGTCGCCCTGTGAGGACTCCTCGGATGCTTTCTTGTTCATCTCGGCGGCTCCTATGATGTAGCGGATCTCTTCGAGGGGCGCTTCCATGGCGTAGCGGTAGACGAGGTCGTAGTCGAGCATGATGTGTCCGTCTGTCTCTTCTTCTCTCCCGCCGGAGGTCTCTTCGGAAGATCGGGAGAGGAGCGTCTCGCCGTTTCTGGTGAGTTTTATGATGTTGGTATGGAGATGCTCCACCACGGCGGAAGCTGTTCCGCTCGGCGTGGTGATGACGGTCTCGATGTAGAGCTTGTCCACGGGCTCTTGTTTCAGCCCGATTTTAATGGATATGTTATCAAGGAGCTGCTTGCCTTTTTCGACCAGCTCCGGAGAGATGCCGCCAAGGATGTTGAGCCCCATGGAAGAGTCTCTTATTATGGCTCCGAGCGCAATGGCAATGGGAAGACCTATCATGCCCGTGCCGGGAATGCCCACTCCCATCGCATTCTTGAGGACATTCGTGCTGAGATAAACGTCTATCTGCGTGGGGGCATCGTCCAACAGCTCTGCCGCAGCAGCGGTGGTGAAGGCTACGGCAATGGGTTCCGTACAGCCCGTTGCCGGCACTATCTCACTCTGTATGAGAGCATCTATCTCTTTTCTTGTCTCTGCTTTCATAAATAGTAATAGCTTCGTTTAAGAAAAAATATACCCACCTTCTTCCGAAAAAGAGATGGGTATATCTTTCTGATGGTATATCATATAATGTATAAATACAAGCGCGGTTATCTTGTGTAGTCTGCCCACTTGACATTCTTCATGCTGCCGGTCTTTGCAAACTGTTCGTGGAAGGCAAATGCGGCACTCAGGCACTGAGGTGTGTGTCCCTTTACGCCCAGCTGCAGATACTCGCGCAAAACGGGACGATAGTCCGGATGCACACAATTTTCGATGATCGCTTCCGCTCTTTCTCTCGGTGCTTTCCCTCTAAGATCGGCAACGCCATACTCGGAAATAATGATGTTCACCGAGTGCTCGGAGTGATCCAGGTGAGAAACCATCGGAACGAACGCGCTGATGTCTCCGTCCTTTGCCGTAGATGGTGTGGTAAAGATGGAAAGATATGCGGAACGGGTAAAGTCTCCCGACCCTCCGATACCGTTCATCATCTTTGTGCCCAGAACGTGAGTGGAGTTTACGTTACCGAAAATATCCGCTTCGAGAGCGGTATTGATGGTGATGAGTCCTAAACGACGAACGATTTCGGGATTGTTGGAAATCTCCTGCGGACGCAGAACAATCTTGTCCTTGAAGAAGTCGAGATTGGCATAGATCTCCTGTATCACATCGCGGGAAACGGTAAGAGAACATCCGCTCGCATACGTTACGCGCCCTTTCTTCATAAGGCTGATCACGGAGTCTTGAATCACTTCGGTGTAGACCTCGAAGTTTGGAACATCGGGGTTGTCTCCCAAAGCTCCAAGCACGGCATTGGCTACATTACCCACACCGCTCTGAAGAGGTAGGAAACTCTTAGGCATACGACCCTCGCGCATCTCTTTCACAAGGAAGTCTGCAACATTCTTTCCTATGGCTCTTGTTACATCGTCAAGGGGAGCAAAGCCTCCTTCGTCATTCGGCTCGGATGTCTTGACCACTGCAACGATCTTTTCCGGATCTACCTTTATGGTGGTCGTTCCTATCCTGTCTCTTACATTGTATATAGGTATCTCTTTGCGAACGGGAGGGTCTGCCGGCTCATAAAGGTCGTGCAAGCCGCGAATCTCTTTCGGGTGTTTGTCGTTGAGCTCCACGATGATCTTGTCTGCCAAACGACAGATGGTAGGAAGGATTCCCACCGCAGAAGTCGGCACGATCTCCCCTTCTTCCGTTACATCGCAGGCTTCCACAATGGCAACATTAACCTTTCCCAGATAACCATAACGAAGATATTGAGGGAGCATTGAAAGGTGCATATCGACGTAAGATGTGCCGTTGCTGTTGAGTAGATTGCGAAGATCCTTATTGCTTTGGTAAGGAGTTCTGAACTTTATCGCATTTGCTCGTGCCAACTCTCCATCCATTCGGTCGCCCGATGACGCTCCGGTAAACATTCCTATGCGGAAAGGACGTCCTTCTTCATGCTCTTTTCTTGCACGATCCGCTATTGCTTTAGTAACAACCTTGGGACAACCGGCTGCAGTAAATCCGCTAAAACCAATGTTGTCGTTGTCTTTTACCAATACCGCAGCCTCTTCTGCGGTCATGAATTTCAATGCCATAAGCTAATTTAATAATTGATATATGGTTATGTCTATGTATTATTCTTCTACTCTATGAGGATCCGTCTCTCCTCTCTTAGTCTTTCTGTGGTTTTGTTGAGCTAAAATCTGCGCTTCAACAACTCGGAAAAGATTATGGCTCTTCTCCACTCCTCGATGTTGTCAGGAATATAATCCTCTATCTCCGATTGGGTATGAAGGCTCTCCGGTCTCTTCTCTTCCTCCGGCTCGAATCTGTACTCTGCCTGAAAAGTTTTCCCTTCTGCCTCCGCCTTGAAGTCATACTTTTGCCGGATCGAGTGAGTCGGAATCACATCCAAAGGGGGTTGCTGAAAGATCTCTTTCGTATCGCTTCCAAAATCAAGACTTGGCTTTACACTCTTTTCTTTAAGCTTGAAAAGCTCATCAGACAAGCCCTTTACGCTCTTTTGACCGAAGAAATTCCAGTCAAAGACATTGTCCGTCCCAATCTCTTCTTCCTGTGCTTTCTCTTTCTGTTTAGAAATTTGCTTCACAAAGAATCCGATCAGCCCGAAGATTGTAGCCAGCATTATAAAAGCACCCATACCTTATTATCTTATAGGAGTTTATTCGTACATTTGCCCCCAAATGTATGAATTGTTTTATCCCCTCGCAAATAATTCTATTTATTTCCCTACAAAGATAAAGAAAAAAGGGCTCAAACCTCACGGTCTAAGCCCTTCATGTAATTAACCAAAACCTTAACTATGAAAAATCTTATGCGTTTGCTTGCAAAGGTAATAATAATATTTTGATCCAACAAATACTTTGAATATTTTTATTTCGCAAATAGAGATAAGACAAAAAATTTAATTTCATCCCATGATTAATACAAAAAACAAAGACTATAAAAATTCAAACAACGTAAAATTATTATACATAGAAACCTATGGATGCCAGATGAACATCGCAGACAGTGAGGTTGTGGCATCTATTATGGAGACAGACGGATATGGTTTAACAGAGAACATGGACGAAGCAGATGCCATATTCATCAACACTTGTTCGGTCAGAGAAAATGCCGAAACCAAAGTATTGAACAAATTGGAGCAGCTACACCACATGAGAAAGAAGTCCGGGAGGAAAGTTGTACTTGGTGTGCTTGGATGTATGGCAGAGCGTGTCAAGGAAGATCTCATCAATAATCATAACGCAGATCTCGTAGTAGGTCCTGACTCTTATATGGATCTCCCGAACCTTGTCGGTGCTGCGGAGAAAGGAGAGAAAGCAATAAACGTAGAGCTTTCCACTCAAGAGACATACAAGGATGTAATCCCTCTGAAAATGAGCGGGCTTCACATCAGCGGATTTCTCTCTATCATGAGAGGGTGCAACAACTTCTGTACTTACTGCATCGTACCTTATACTCGCGGCAGAGAGCGAAGCAGATCTATCCAAAGCATACTGAATGAGATAGATCACATGAAAGAAAAAGGATATAGAGAGGTTACTCTTTTGGGACAGAATGTCAACTCTTATCTCTATACCACTCCGGAGGGAGAAGAGATCAACTTTGCGAAGTTGTTGGAATTGATCGCACTGCGAGCTCCCAATATGAGAATCCGATTTACCTCTCCCCATCCCAAAGACATGAGTGACGAGACACTGCTTGTCATGAGCAAGTACCATAATATATGTAAGCATATACACCTGCCGGCTCAGAGCGGGAGCAACAAGATCTTAAAGGTGATGAATAGAAACTATACCAGAGAATGGTATCTGGACAGAGTAAGTAAAATAAGATCCATAATGCCGGACTGTGGAATTTCTACAGATATGTTTTGTGGCTTCCATTCGGAGACAGAAGAAGACTTTCAAGAGACTCTCGACCTCATGAGAGAGGTAGGATACGACTCTGCTTTTATGTTCAAATACTCCGAAAGGCCAGGTACTTATGCAGCAAAAAGGCTTCCGGACGATGTCCCGGAAGAGGTGAAGTTGGATCGTCTTCAGAGAATGATCAATCTGCAAAACGAACTTTCCGAAAAAAGCAATAAGCAAGACATCGGAAAAGTTTTTGAAGTACTCATAGAGGGATTCTCAAAAAAGTCGAGAGATCAACTCTTCGGACGTACCCAACAAAACAAAGTGGTCGTATTCGATAAAGGCTCCTACCGGATAGGTCAGCTTGCCCAGGTACGCATAACAGAAGCAACATCCGCAACCCTGAAAGGTGAAGCCATAGAAGTTTAACACCAAATAAATTCCGTATGAAACACTCTTACATTCTTTGCTTTATAGTACTCCTACTCGCTTCCTGCTCTGCTCCCAGACAGGTTGCTCCCCCACCAACACCGCAAGGGACAAGAGGTATCAACTCCAAATATGACGCCTACATACAACGCTATGCGCCTTTAGCCTACAAGCATCAGCGTCAATACCGCATTCCGGCGAGCATAACTTTGGCACAAGGACTCTTGGAAAGCGGAGCCGGACAGTCTACATTGGCAAGGAAAGCCAATAATCATTTCGGTATCAAATGCCACAACTCCTGGAGAGGAGCCAAAACATTTCATACGGATGACAGACCCAACGAGTGTTTCAGAGCCTACAACTCTCCGGAAGAGTCCTTTGCAGACCATGCGGAGTTTCTAAAAAGAAAAAGGTATGCTCCCCTATTCCAGCTCGATGTCAGCGACTATAAAGGCTGGGCTAAAGGTCTGCAAAGAGCGGGATATGCCACGGATAAAGCGTATGCCAATAAGCTCATCAAGATTATAGAAGACTATCGGCTGTATCTTGTAGACCAAGGAAATGTGAGCAGATATTACGAATACAACAGACCTCAAAAGGAGATAGAGAGAGTCAATCCATATCTTCCGGAACAGAAGACAAGCAGACCTGTGGTTGAAGAAAAAACGAGAAATGCAAAAGGAGAACGTCAGCCCTATCTCAACGGCAATCTTCTCTACATCATTGCAGAAAGAGGAGACAACCTGGCTTTTATTGCTCAAGAGTATGAGATCTCCGAACAAAAGCTCTCCTCTTACAACGATTTTCCGGCGGGTTATCCACTTGCTGCCGGAGACATTGTGTATCTTCAACCGAAGCTTTCCAGAGCACAACCTCCGCATTTTGAACATATTGTATCCGTTGGAGAAAGCATCCATACCATTTCGCAAAGATATGGCATCAAGCTAAGCAGCTTATACAAGCTAAACAAGCTGAACGACGAATACCTGCCGACAGAAGGAGATATTCTGAAGCTGAGATAAGATCAGACAAAAGGCATTAGAGCATTACGAACGTGTAGATACTCTAATGCCTTTATGTCATTATCGCAGACAAAGAAATAGTCTATCCTGACATCTCTATACTCTATGGTAGAAGAATGCAAATAGAGATCCACTGCAGATAAGATATGGCGCTGCTTGCCGGAAGGTATAATCTCTTCAATCCCAAGAGCCGAAGGCAGACTGTTTCTCGACTTCACCTCTATAAAGACAAGCACATCCCCTTCCATTGCGATGATGTCTATCTCATACCGTCCGATCTTAACATTGGTATCGAGGATATTGAGTCCCATATCCGTCAAAGTATCTACCGCATACTTCTCTCCGATACTACCATATTGATTGTGCCTTGCCATTATCCGAAGTCTTATTCCGAAAGGCAAATGTAAATATAAAACGTATAAAATATGCAAGACAACTTACTTTCCGATGAGTTTTTTATGCGTGCGGCTCTGCGAGAAGCCACTGTCGCATACGAAGAGAATGAAGTTCCTATTGGAGCAGTGATAGTCTCCAACGGAAAGATCATTGCATCCGAACACAACAGAACGGAGCAGCTATGCGACGTAACGGCACATGCAGAGATTCTTGCCATCACTGCTGCCCAAATGCATTTAGGGGCAAAGTTTCTTACGGATTGTACTCTATACATTACCATAGAGCCTTGTGTCATGTGTGCCGGAGCCATCAAATGGGGCAGACTTGGCAGAGTGGTTTTTGGCGCTCCTGAGGCTAAATTCGGATTTCGTACTGTTTCAGATAAAATTCTTCACCCCAAAACGGAGCTTACGACAGGCGTTCTTGAGGAAGAGTGCGCCACTCTGATGAAAAGTTTTTTTGCCAAACGTCGGTAAGCGCATTGCTCTTATGGCTCTTTTGTTATCCGTTCTCTCTTTTTCGGAGACCGCTTTCTTTTCTCATCTTAACCCATTCATAAAATGTTGTTATCACGCTAAAAAAGGGAGATAAAGCTTAACAATTCTGCAAATCAAGGTTCGGTTTGCAACCATCGCAGCTTGATTGCCGAAAATCAAAGCATGATTTGAGGGATTCGCACCTTGATTTCAGATTCTATAAAGGTTCATGCAAAGAAGTAAACGTGTACAACAAATAAAATAGATATGGCTACGACAAGAAAGATAAGAGTTGGAAAAAATCAAGGGAGGTAAAATTCAGAAAAAGAATTTACCTCCCTTTTTATTTATGATTAGACAGATCTTTCTACCCTAAAGTTTTACTCGTCTCAAACGCAGACTATTGGCAACGACAATAATCGAACTCATAGCCATGGCTCCGGCAGACCAGAGAGGAGAGATATAGAGTTTCGGATAGAAAACACCCGCAGCCATCGGAATGGCAACAAGGTTGTAGAGAAATGCCCAAGCGAAGTTTTCATATATGATTCTCTTCGTCCTCTTGGAAAGATTGATGAATGTAGATATCGGTGTAAGAGTAGTACCTATGACCGTAAGATCGGAAACCTCTTTGGCAATATCACTTCCGGTGGCCATGGCTATGCTGATATCCGCAACAGCCATAGAGGGAGAGTCGTTGACACCATCGCCAATCATCGCCACCTTTTTACCTTTTCCTTTTAAGGCTCGAAGATATTCCGCCTTGTCCTCCGGTGTTAAACCTCCTTTATATTTATCTATCCCCAGCTTAAGCGCAAGTGCTTTTACAGCTTCTTCTCTGTCTCCGGAAAGAAGATGAGGCGTGATGTTACCGGACTTCAAATCCTGTATAAATGACGTTGCGGTAGATTTCAAACAGTCTTCAATAGCCCATACAGCCGTAAGATAGCCGTTTCGGGAAAGATAGATAAAGGTGGCATTGGGATGCGAAAGCAGAAAACCCGAAAGGACGGACTTCTCCGATGGATTCTTTGTAGGAGCATCGGCATACTCCGCACTGCCGATCTTGTATCTTATTCCTTGTACATCTTCAAACTCAAGTCCCTTGCCGATCTTTTCTTCAAAGCCGGTAAGAGAGACCTCTTTTCTCTCTGTGAGTCCTACGGAGAGCCGTTCTATAATGGCTTCTGCCAGTGGATGAGTGCTTCTCCGTTCGGCTTCTATCACCACTCTCTTTATTGCTTCTTTTTCTCCCCACCACAGAGAAGCCACGACCTGAGGACGTCCCAAGGTCAGTGTGCCCGTCTTATCCAACACAACATCAGTAACTCCGGACATATTTTCCAATGCGACCACGTTTGAGATTAGCAAGTGTTCTTTGGCAGCTCTTCCCACTGCAACTGTAATCGCCGTAGGTGTTGCCAATCCCATTGCACAAGGGCAAGCAATGGCAAGTATCGAAACTGCAAAAAAGAGTCCTAAGGATACAGAGCCGGGGATAGAGGATACACTCCATAGCACAAAGGTGAGTAGAGCCAAAATAAGAATTACAGGAACAAAATAAGAAGCGACCTTATCTGCAATGCGTTGAATAGGTGCCTGCATGCCTTGAACCCTTTTAACCGCCTCCAATATCTTGCCGAAAAGAGTCTCTTTCCCTACTACTTCTGCCCGATACTCCAGTAATCCGGATGTGGAAACCGTTGCTGCAAACAGAGCATCACCGGCATCCTTCAGCTTTGGAATGGGTTCGCCCGTTATGGTGCTCTCATCCACTGTGGCAGTTCCTTCCATGACAACACCATCGACAGCCACATATTCTCCTTGTCTAAGACGTAGAATATCTCCTACCATCACTTCGGAAATTGGAACAGAAACAAACTCTCCATTCCTTTTTACAGAAGCATGCTGCGGCACTCTGCCCATGAGCTCTCCATAAGCCACGGTAGTCTGCTGCTTTGCTCTCTCTTCCAATCTTTTTCCAACGAGTACAAAAGCCACAATCATACCCACGGCATCAAAATAGTGCATCGTATCATGAGAGGCCTCTCCCCGTAAGTGAGAAGAGAGTATGATATATATGCTAAAGAAGTATGCCACGGAGATGCTCAGACTTATGAGCGTATCCATATTGGTCGTCTTTAACTTGAGCATCTTTAAGGCTCGTTGATGATATGGCAATGCGCAGTAGGCAAACGAAACAGATGCAAAGAGAAGAGCTGCTATATCTTCTACCACTTTTGGAAGAGGGTGCCAGTGAAAACCATGCATCAGATGAATCCCCATAAGTAATACTGCCATAACAATGGCGGTAATCATTCTGATCAGAATACTTTTATCTTCAAGAAGCTCTTCTTGAGGCTGACCATCCCATGTTACATTATAACCTGCCTCGTGGAGTACACTCTTTACGGTATCTGCCTGCTCATGTTTGGCAACGGAAATCTCTATGGTTTTATGAAGCAGAGAGATGTTTACCTCCTCTACTCCCTCTATTTCCTGTGCTGTTTTTGTAGCAAAGGCTACACAGCCTGCGCAGTGTAGCCCTTCTATATGACCTTTGTGAATTTTATTTTGTTTCCGACTCATATCAATATCTTTTACAATTCTTCATATTCGGCGTACTCAGCATTTTTTTTGTCCATACCGGCACTTCGAATCACAGAAACAGAGTCTTTCGGCTTCTGTGTCTCTGTGTTCTGCTGCCTTCGTCCTCTTTTTTGAGACTCTCCTGCTTGAGAATATCTGGAGGCTTGCTCTGCAAATCGTTTTGCCAGACGGCTGATAAAAAATCCCTGTATAGATCCATATTTCTTTTCTATGATATATCTTACAAGGTAGTACAAGCATAGTGCTATGAATATGCCTAATATTATCTCCATAATCTTTGTCTTATTCGTATATGTGTTTACATAGTGCCAACGAAAGAAGAATGTACAAGAATATTGCCAGAGAGAATCCAAGCATACCAAATACAGAAATCAGAGCGACAGATATGACAAGTAAGGCATAAATCCAGACATTTCTTTTCTTTAGAGACAGCATCGGTATCTCAGAAACCAAAAGGTAGCTGAACAATACTGCTATACCAATGACCAAATATGGCATATAACCTAATGTAAGCCACTGGCTGTTATTCTTCAAAAACATAACCATACCAATCCAAAACATCGCATTGGCAGGGGTAGGAAGTCCAATAAAAGTAGAAGTCTGGCGAGGATCGTTATTGAACTTTGCCAGTCTGTAAACAGAAGCGACAACAAGTACCATAACCGACAATGCTGTCCACCCTACATACGGTTGTAATACCATGAATAGCATAAAGGCAGGAGCTATTCCGAAAGAGAGAAGATCGGCAAGAGAGTCGAGATCTTTTCCAATAGGAGAAAAGGCCTTTAGCATCCTGGCAGCGAAGCCATCCAGAAAATCCAATACGGCTGCAATGGCAATGAGTCCGACAGCACAATGGAAAAGTTCTGCAGCAGCCATAGCCACCGCCATCGCTCCACATAGAGCATTACAGAGTGTAAGCAGATTCGGAATGTGTTTCTTCATGGGTTCTTCAATTGAATATTAAGACAACTCTGCCAAAAGAGTCTGATTACCTGTGACGACTTGTCCTATTTCTACTTTTACGGTACTATCCAACGGGATATAAACATCTACACGAGAGCCAAACTTAATAAAGCCCATGTGTTCGTCTATATAGCACTCCTCTCCCTCTTTGGCGTAGGTTATGATTCTCTTGGCTACCGCCCCTGCAATCTGCCGAGCAAGAATCATCCGTCCGCATTCAGTCTCTATCACTACCGTAGAACGCTCATTCTCAACACTGCTCTTAGGGAGATAAGCAGCCATAAATCTACCTTGATGATGACGGACCAATCTGACAAAACCATCGACCGGATACCAGTTGGCATGAACGTTAAATACAGACATAAAAACCGATATCTGAATACAGTTGCACTTCAATACTTCAGGTTCATAAACTTCTTCCACAGCAACAATTTTACCATCAGCAGGCGCTACAATCTTTTTGGCTGTATCCTGACCATATTTTCTCAATGGAGAACGAAAAAAGTTGACCTCCAAGAGGAATAAAATAAGAGCTATGGGAGTAACAATATAGAATGCCAGCTTATTCTCCACAAAAGCATACAAATATGCCACAACAAAGAAAAATAGAACAAATGTGCCTGCGAGAAGACCAACTCCTTCTCTATGCAGTTTTATTTTTTTATTGCGTCTAAGCTTCATGATGATATATTACGTCTCTTAATCGTGGTACAGCAGGATTTTTCCTACTAAATACAAAGATACATTTTTTGAGAGAATTACGTGGCTGCCGAGATATTTAAGAAAAAAACAGATATATCTTTATCCTATCTTATTCCGGTCTGCACCTTGTTTCAAAACCTTCTTTTACAGAAAAAGTCATCCCGTAATAGACGACTTTTCTTCTTTTGAAGAGTAGAGCCTAACGCTTGAACTTTCGGGACACAAGCTGTACCACGTTATAGATCTCTCTGATGTCATTCATCTCTATCTTGATGTCTTCAAACATCGGATTGAGAGATGAGAGTACAAAGTATCCTTTATCTATGTTTTGTTCTTTAATAGATTTAAGTACCAATCCCTCTGAAACAGTTACAAAAAGAAAGTAGGGCCAATGATGCGTGTGCAGCTTCGATAGCCAATATTCCGGTTTGATGCTTCGGCAAAGTAAAATATCTTTATCGAGGATGGAGTTCATAGATCCATCCGTCATAGAGTCGCCCTTGACCTCAAATAAGAGATAATGCCCAAAATACTTCTGATCCGCCAATACAGGTTTATGCTCCAAACTTTCCAAAAAAACTTCGTCTTCATACGAATTGAGTTTTCCGGCATAGGCGTGAATAGGGACAAAAGGGACATACATCTGATGTACATTGTCATAGAAAGTGGCATTGCTCCTCAGGTATTCTCGTTTAGAGTCGTCGATGTTAGGGATAGCATCATTCCACTGAGCGTTATAGATAGGTCCGCTGCCATGCAGCAGCCATAGTCTGCTATAGTATGGATAAGCCTCCAGAAGCTTGTCGCAGGTCTTTTCGTGTGGGATACTCTGCCTTTTTGAGATACGATAAAGCGTTGTTTGAGAAATACCTGAAAGTTTTTGAGCTAATGTTTGATAATTCTCCCCTTCCTGCTTCATAATGTAGGTAAAACGCTCACTACGTGTGGCTCCTTCCTTAGAAGATTTTGCGGTGTAAGGCTGTGGCGTTTGTGCCAAAAGCATCTCTCCCACTCCTTCCATAACCCATGCCTTAGAGAATGTACCTGGAAAAACGCTCAAAAAAGAGTCTATAAACTTTTCACTAAGAAAGCGAGAAGAGTCGTGAAAAGCTGAGCGCACACTTCCCGGAGGCAGAGAAAGCCTGTCTGCCAACTCCTTGAGGCTGGGAACCTTGCCCTCTTCTTTAAGGTATGTAAGGCAGGTCCGCATACGCTCTTTTCGTTGTAGGATATGTTCGGGAATAGAATTAAGCACTTTTTGTTCCACTATTTTAAAAATTTTTTCTCTGCTCTATTGAGCAAGACAAATATAGCTATTTATTCTATAAAGTATTATCAATCAAAGCTATTACATTCTTTTAGGTCTTAATATCTAAACTAATAAGAGTACAAAGTATTACTAATGTAATAAAAATATATCCGTACTATGTATTGCATAATTCATTATGATATTATACCTTTGCATCAAATACCAAACATCATGATACAGATAAAAGATCTACACAAAACCTATCCGGGAGTTCAACCACTACATGTACTTAAAGGTGTCAGCCTTGAAGTGGAAAAAGGAGAGATGGTTGCCATAATGGGCGCGAGCGGTTCAGGCAAAAGTACATTGCTGAATATACTCGGTATCCTGGACACTTACGATGAGGGATATTACAGACTCAATGGGAAAATAATCCAAAACCTATCCGAAAAAGAGGCTGCTGCCATACGAGGAAAAGATATAGGATTTGTATTTCAGAGTTTTAACCTAATTCCGTTTAAGACTGCTGCGGAAAATGTTGCACTTCCTCTGTTTTATCAGGGAATCGGACGAAAAGAAAGGATGAAAAGAGCACACGAATACTTGGATAAAGTGGGCTTGCTGGACTGGAGTCATCACAAACCGAACGAAATGTCCGGAGGACAGAAGCAACGTGTTGCTATTGCAAGAGCTTTGATCTCCAAACCTTCTGTTATCTTGGCGGATGAACCGACAGGAGCACTCGATAGTACAACAACAACGGAGGTTATCAATCTTCTAAAAGAGATCAATACTTCCGAAAATATGACCATGATCATTGTAACGCACGAACGAAGCGTGGCAGAAGAAACCCAACGTACCATATATATACGTGACGGGCTTATCATCTAATCCTAAACAATACAAGATATGATCTCTTTTTTTCAAGAACTGTTTCACTCCCTTAAGAACAATAAGCTAAGAAGTGCTCTTACCGCATTCTCTATTGCTTGGGGAATCATCATATTGATTCTTCTTTTGGGGTCCGGAAAAGGAGTTGAAAATGGAATTCGCAAAACAGCGGGAGAGTTAGGACAGCTTGAAGCAAATGTTAAGGTCTACTTGTGGGACACAAGAGAACCTTATGCCGGTTACCAGGCAGGCAGATGGCTTTCTCTCAAACCGGCACAATTGGATCTCCTGAGAGAGATGAATAAAAATATTTTCTATGCCATAGAACCGGTGCAAGAAAACTTTACAAGAATAAGTACAACCTATGGTGTTTGCGATGCGAAAATAACAACTCTCTCAGTCGCAGAGCACGAAAAGAACTCCGAAACAATAGTAATGGGGCGAACGTTCACACCTCAAGAAATGAAAGAGGGGCATAAGGTGATTCTTTTATCCGAAAAAGATGTTCTTAAAATCTTTTCCAATAAAGAAGAGTGTCTAAACAGCTCTGTTCTTATAAATGGTATAATGTTTAAGGTTATCGGAGTAAGACAAGACATAGATGCATACAGCAGAGGAACTCATAAGATCCCTTTTGCTACTTATGCCAATACGTATCCGAACAATGTCCTCTCTTTCTCAACCCTTATGGCTTATCCACATCCTCACATATCATCAGAAAAGTTGGCAGATTACGAGGATGAGTTTCGATCTCAGATTTGTAGGATTGTGAAAGCATCCCCTGACGATTACGGAGCCATGTTTATAGACAATCCGTCTCAAAATGCCAAAACGATCCAGAAAATCTTTTCCGGCATTCAGATGTTGCTTTGGATTATAGGTATAGGTACGCTGACAATAGGGGTTGTAGGGGTATCAAATATTATGCAGGTAACTGTACAGGAACGCTTCAAAGAGATTGGAATTCGGAAAGCACTCGGAGCAAAACCCTATAATATACTGGCTCTTGTCTTGGGAGAGTCTATTATACTCTCTGTCTTTTCGGGGATGATCGGGCTCCTTGCAGGAGTTGGGTTATTAGACCTGATCGGAGATCTTTTTGAGCGAAATGGTTGGGGTAAACAAATCATTCCCAATGACAATAATGATATGGCAATGTACATATTTTCCGACCCTCAAGTGGATCTTCAAATAGCATTCGGAGCACTCATTGTTCTCATTATTGCCGGTATCGTAGCTGGGTATGCTCCTGCAAGAAAAGCGATCAAAATACCTGCTATTGTAGCAATGAGAGATATGAAATAGTGGTGTGAGATATAAAGATATACAGTTATGATACACTTTTTAGACAAAGAAAGACAGACCGAAATATGGTACACCATACGCACCAATAAGCGTAGAAGTGTTATGACTTCCATGGGAGTATTCTTCGGGATGTTCATCTTTACAGTCCTGCTAAGCATAGGTATAGGGATGGAAAATGGAATAAACAGACAGGTCGAATCTGTTTCGAGCAACCTTACAGCTTATATGCTCTCCACCACCACTCGCCCTTATCAGGGATATAAAAACAACAGAAGGCTGGAGACAACCTATGATGACTATCTGCAGATCAAGAAACAGAGCAGGACACTAAGCAACGTGGTCTGCTCCATGATCTGGGAAAATCAGAACGGAGGCTGGATGAGTACGATAAACTCTACTCAAAAGAAAGGCAGAGGCTATATGATGGGTGTCTCAACAGGATACTTGGAACAAAACCGCCCGGCATTGGTTGCCGGCAGGCTTCTGTCGGATAAAGACATAATGGATAAAAAGAATGTCTGCGTCATTGGAATGAATGTCCTAAAATCTCTGTTTGACTCTCCGGAAGAAGCTTTAGGCAAACACATTTTTGTTGCAGGGATGTCTTTCAGAGTTATCGGAGTAACGGGAGAAGCGAACATGCAGGTTTTCGGCCCTAATTCGGCATACTCTGCTTATATTCCCCTTCCATTCGTGGCAAATGATAACCCCGAAGCAAATGTTCTTTTATTGGGAACGCCCAAACAGGATATTTCGGAAGAGGAGGTAAAAGAGGAGCTTTTCTCTTATTTCTCAAGAAAGTATCACATCCATCCGGAAGATAAAGACGTGCTTATCTCTGCCGGTATGCGAATCATCTTTGGCCTCTTCGGCATGATTACGGGAGGGATAAAGATCTTAGTCTGGCTTATCGGGATGGGAACTCTTATTACCGGTATCATCAGTGTTTCCAACATTCTTTTGGTAACGGTAAGAGAAAGACAGAGAGAGATCGGAGTGCGCCGAGCTTTGGGAGCCAAGCCGAGAGATATATTCGAGCAGTTTATCTTGGAATCTGTTTTTATCATCTCTCTTGCAGGCTTTACCGGCTTATTCCTTGGTCTGCTTGTAGCTCTCGGCATCGGAAGTGTGGTAGAAAATATAAACGGTATCAGAGAGTTTATCGTCTCGCCCTATCCTCCGCTTCACATTCTGATCATTTCAATACTTATTGTTTTGATCTCCGGTATTCTTGCCGGTCTTCTTCCGGTTTACAAAGCCCTTGAGGTGAAAGCCATAGACGCAATAAGAGATGAATAAAACAACACACATACTATTATAATCCGAATACATTAAACACAAAAACATAAACCATCATGAGCAAGAAAAAAAGAGTATTAAAAGTGATACTGGGCGTTGTGATTGCCTTAGTAGTCATCTCTGTTGTAGGAAGCATTATCTCCAAAACCGGAAACAAGACCGTTGCCTACGAAACCTTAAACCCAACCACAAATGACACTGTGGAGCTGAACACTATCCTAACGGGAAGTATCGAGCCGCGAGATCTTGTCCTCATCAAGCCTCAGATGACCGGTATCGTTGCCGAACTTTTGAAGCAACCCGGAGAGATGGTGCAAGCCGGCGAACTTGTAGCCCGTATAGCGATGGTTCCGGATATTGCCACCGTACAAAATGCACAAGCCAGAGTCGAGACAGCGCTTATACAGTTGAATCAGGTAAGAGAAGTTTACGAGAGAGACAAGTCCCTTTACGAGCAAAAAGTACTTGCCACAGAACGATTCCAAGAGAGCAAAGCTGCTTTTGATCGTGCAACCATCGACTACAACTCTGCCAAAGAGACTCTCGAACTGGTAAGCAAAGGATCCAGTGCATCCACCAAAAGCTCCAACAACACCCTTGTACGCGCCACCGTTTCGGGTCTTATCTTGGAACAACCCGTAAAGGTCGGTCAGAGCGTCATACAGTCCAACAACTTCAACGAAGGTACCACCATCGTAAGCATTGCAGACCTCAAAGATCTTCTCTTCATAGGTAATGTGAACGAAAGCGATGTGGCAAAGATCAAGGTGGGCGCCGATGTTACCATCAGAATAGGAGCAATGCCTAAGAAGACATTCCCTGCGATAGTAGAGTATGTATCTCCCAAAGGTGTGCAGACATCCGGCTCTGTAATGTTTGAAGTAAAAGCTGCTCTGGACAAAACAGACCTGACAGGCATACGTGCCGGTTTCAGCAGCAATGCCGAAATCATTTTGGACAGGAAGGAAAACGTGATGACCATCCCGGAAAAATGCGTTTACTACGAAGGCGACAAAAGCTTTGTCTACGTCTCCAAAGGGGGTAGCAAAGAAGAAGACTTTGAAAAGAAAGAAGTTCAGCTCGGAATATCGGACGGACTCAAAGTGGAAGTCCTTTCCGGTCTGACCGAAAATGAGATCATAAGAGGCAATAAGAAATAAAGATTTTAAGCAAAAGTCATGAAACCGACATACCTTTTCAGAGAGACCAACGCTCCTTTTTCCAAAAAACCTCGCCCCCTTTTCAAGAGCTCTTTATTGCTTTCCTCAAAAAGCTTTAGAGCTTTCTCCAAAAAGCTTTATTGCTTTCTTCAAAAACCTTTAGTGCTTTTTCAAGAAACCTTTAGTGCTTTTTCAAGAAACCTTTATTGCTTTTTTAAGAGACCTTTATACCTGCCATTTTTCTCCCTTATTTTGGCTCTGTTTTTACCCCTGAATCGGGCAGAGGCTCAGGAGAAAAAGCTGTCGGAATGTATCGAATATGCCAAGCAGCACAGCCCGATGTTGATAAACCTTCAAAACAGGATAGATGCCATCGAGATCGAACTCAAAGACTCCAAGATGGCTTTTACTCCTAATCTTGGTGGGTCTGTGGGAGAATCCCTCTCCTTCGGACGCTCTCAAGATAAATCGGGAGTGTTCAGAGATGTCAGCTCCGGTAACACGTCATTCTCCATAGGAGCCGGTCTGTCGCTGTTTGAAGGTGGAGCCAAATGGTATCACTACAAGAAAAGCAAGCTCGCACACGAGCAGACACCATTCATCATACGAGAAGCAGAAGACAGAGTCGTCCTAAAAATAGTGGAAGGCTACATCAACCTGCTTCTTGCCAAAGAGATCGTACAGGTTGCGGAAGAACGCCTTGCACTGACAATGAAAAACCTAAACGAAACAGAAGCTCGCGTTAAGGCAGGAAAGCTCCCGGAATCCAAGCTGATGGAACTCCAAACCCAAGCAGGATCGGACAAGTTGAGCGTAGCAGAAACCAAAGCCGATGCAGAAAGGGCTAAAGCCAACCTTCTCTTCGATATGGGAGCAGGCAAAGATCCCAACATCGACATCGCGACCACTTCTGCCGAAGAAATCCTCGGACGTCTTCTCCTGAGCGATGCAGAGACAAAAAACTTCAACTGGGTCTCCCCCACCATCGCTCTAGCACAAGGAGAAGTAGACAAAGCCGAATATGACATCAAACGCGCAAAAGCCGCTCTTTGGCCCTCACTCTCCATGAATGCCGGATACAGCAACGGATACTACTTCTCTCTCGATAAGAATCTCAAAGGAGTGAACATCCCGTTTGCAGATCAGATGAAAAGCAACGGACGTACATACATAGGACTGTCTCTAAACATCCCGATATTCTCGAAAGGACAGATCAGAAGCGGTATCAAGCGTGCAACTCTGCAAAAACGGCAGATGGAGAACGACCTGAAAATAAAGCAGGCAGAAGAAGAGCAAAACATATCTCTGGCAAAAATAGACCTGAACAAATCCATCGAACAGCACAAGCAAGCCAAATCCAACGAAGAATATGCCGAAGAGAGTCTTCGCCTTGCAGGATTGGAGTTTGATGCGGGGAGGATTAGCAGCTACGAATGGGAGATCGTCAAGAATAAATATGCCGAAGCAAAAGCCACGCATATCCGAGCTATCTACAACCGCTTGATGCGTACCATCACCCTTAAATACTTCAATACGGGAGTGATAGATCTTTCTCTTGCAGAATAAAAATTAAAAACGTACCTTTGTGCCTGATTTCCTCCGAGTTACGCGTAGCTCACGGGAGGAAGCCGTACAAATCAATTATTCACATTCTTAATTTTCAAAATTAATGGCAACTAAGATTAGATTGCAAAGACACGGTCGCAAGGGTTATCCCTTCTACAGAATCGTGGTGGCAGATAGCAGAGCACCGCGTGACGGTAAATTCATTGAGCGTTTGGGTACTTACAACCCAAATACCAATCCTGCTACAGTGGATTTGAACTTTGAAAGAGCATTGTATTGGCTGAACGTAGGCGCACAACCTACAGACACTACAAGAAACATCCTCTCAAGAGAAGGTGTTCTGCTCATGAAGCACCTCCTTGGTGGTGTTAAGAAAGAGAAGTTTACTCTCGAAGAAGCACAAAGACGTTTTGACGCTTGGAAAGAAGCAAAGGTAAAAGGCTTCCAAGCAGAGCGACAAAAGCTTGTGGAAGCAAAGAACGCTGAAGCAAAGCAACGTCTTGAAGCAGAAAAAGAAGTAAACAAGGCTAAAGCCGAAGCTCTAAGAGAGAAGAAGGCTGCAGAAGAAAAGGCTAAACAAGAAGCAGCAAAAGCTGCTGCTGAAGAAGCCGCAGCTGAAGCAGAAGGCACAGCAGAAGAAGTGGCTGCTGCTGAAGAAGAAGCTCCTGCAGAAGCTTAATCTCAGAGTTTATCTCTCAACACTCGAAGCTATTTAGAGAATAGAAGCTATTCTAAATAAATAGAGCCACAAAGAGGCTGTATCAAATGCAAGTTTGATGCAGCCTCTTTTTTTATTCTAAAAAGATTAGGTACTTTCCCCGAAACCTTTAGTGCTTTTCCTCAAAACCTTTAGTGCTTTTCCTCAAAACCTTTAGTGCTTTTTCCAGAAACCTTTAGTGCTTTCGGGAAGAAAAACAAATCATTTTTTCTTGGATCGACACTTTTAATTTTGTATTCTTGTGGAGATTATACTCTTCAAGAAGAACATATCACCTTGAATGCCAATGAAAATATTCGACATATTTAGTAGGACCACTAAAAGAGAATTCCTTCCAATTGCCTTTTATTCAGAATATAAGATAATGGGAAAATCAGCTAACCCTAAGGATTTCCCAAAAGAGTTTTTCGATAACATTATCTTAATGACCAAGCGTCTTCATAAAATGGGCATATATACGGAAGAAGAAATAGTCTGTTTTTCTATTCCCAAGATGCTTGAGATGTTAGAACTAAAAGGAATACTTTCCGGAGTTTCACTATCTACGCTTGATACAGCACAGGTTCTCTTTGGAGAAAACTATGCAGGATGGCGGTATAAAAATGAAGAAGAGAGCCCCTCTTCCCTTTATCTTACGCCGCTGCAGTTAGCTTTTTATCACAGTAAGAAGCCTGACAATTATTTTCTCTCTTTGACGAAAGAAGGGCTTGACTTAAGACAGAATAAAGTTTCCGTCACCAACAGACATGACGTAGCCAATAACCTCCGTAAGACCAAAGGTATAAAGCTGGGAATAAAAGGTATGGCGGAGCTGAGAGCAGCATATCATCTTTTATTCACTCATCTTAAATATCAGATGCTTCTGAAGATGAGAAAGCTCGGTTACCTGTCATTTATGGAGAATATCACGGCTCATTTTTGTCCGACAGAAGATAAAGAGGGGTTCATATCCTATGCGAAGCAATATTTTGCTTTGAACACAGAAAAAAGAGAAGAATATCCTTTGGCGCATGATGCACTCTCTTTTCAAGATTTTTTCTACACGCTTTTGGTGAGACAATCTCTCGGAATAACACTAAGAAAGCATTCGTTTGCCGGTATTATCGAATGGTTGGAGAAAAGAACAAATATGGTTTTTAACACTCAAAAGGTGTGCTCAGACCATTTTGACTTGCTAAACCATGCTTCAGACATTCTTAAGCAGAAAGGGTATTACCTGTGGCTCCTGATCAAAGATAACCTTTTGGAAGAAACCATGATTTTACTTACCCAAGAAAAACATCTCTCCAAAATTGAGACGGGCTTAGGTTTTGAATTAGTGCCGTTTAGTGCGGATTTGATAGGTCGTTATGAAGAAGATATTCGTCATGAAAGGAAGGTTCGAGAAGTTGCAAAAGAGTTTTACAATGCTATCGGCGTCTACGATATTGACAATATGATGATGAACATCATAGGAACAAAAGTCTTAGATTGGCAGCTTTTCAAGAACGATCATTTGATGTTTTTCGACAATGATAATGATATTGGTA
The DNA here is from genome assembly GCF_000765975.1 of Porphyromonas canoris. Taxonomy (NCBI): domain Bacteria; kingdom Pseudomonadati; phylum Bacteroidota; class Bacteroidia; order Bacteroidales; family Porphyromonadaceae; genus Porphyromonas; species Porphyromonas canoris. Next base: position 323,811 of record NZ_JQZX01000009.1, on the reverse strand, counting down.
TCGAATATCTGTTAGATGCACTGCTGTCAAAACACGGATTATCCTATATAGTAGAAGAAAAATCCAAAGAGGGGTTTACTTTAGATGAAATATTCTTCCAGGATCATGAAGATGTCAATCCGTATGACAGGGTTATTCTCTATGCCGGTCCTATCAGAAAAAAGGGCTACTTGCTGTTTTCTTTAGAGACCGGCTGTGATATGTATCATTTTGGTATCATAGAAGATACACCGGAAGCAAAAAGAAGGCTTATCAACTCCCTGAACAAAGTTATGGGATGCGATGAGCTTGAAAACTATGTCATATTCGATACAGAAGAGAAAAGGCTGTTCATCAATCTTCTTAACGACATAAAGTGGACATTGGGCGACAAAAATCTATTCACGGAGAGAGAGGTAAGAGAGACGTTTTACAAAGAAAATTCCGACGTCATGACTCCCCAACAGGCGGATCAGTATCTATCAAGGATTTCATTAGTAAAACCTGAAATAGCTATATGTGTCGAAGATCCGGACGGTAAAGAAGTTGACATTATAATAAAAGCAGAGAATGGAGTCCATTTTACAAACTCAAACCTGCTGTTACAACTACACCAAAAGATCTTCAACAACAAAGATTTTAGAGACCTTTTCATGGAGAGCAAAACGGTTACTTTTGGGCTAAGGTTAAGTATAAATAGAGAAAAATATTATTTGTATTACGACTGCTCTATATAGTTCATAATGCCGTAAAGGGGAAACAGATAAGAGGCTTTAAGACCTTAATGTACTCACAACACATAAAGAGCCGGCAAGATACTTGAGAGCAAAAACAGATACTTCACCAACTTCCGCTATCTCGATAAGATGCTATACATAAAACCATGGCGATAAGAGAAAAACTGAACATCGTTTTCAAACCCTTCTTAACAACCCTCTTCGGGCTAATGATCGGCTACTCACTCATACATTGGGTACTGTTTATCAAGCTCGGAATCTTTCAGCTGAATGAGAACATCACAGAAACACTTCTGCCTATTATACTTGCCGGAATAGTAACAAGACTCTTCATCCATAACAAAGTCAAAGCATTGCGCTTACGAGTGCCTTTCATCTATTCCCTCATTGCATGGATCAGTCTGACAATTCCTACCATAATCGCACAGAAATATATGGTTACAGCTACCGGTAAGCTGACCACACTACCCTCCGTCGAAGAAATTCATGCGCATGAATCTACCAAATACTACAACATCGACTCATATCATATCAATACAAAAGCCAAATACTATCACGCCACGTATGACATAAGCGGGAGAAACTCGGAACATTTCAATATGTATCTGTATGTTCTCATGCCCATATACAAAACCTCGACAGATGTTTCTTCTCATACTCCTTCCGCATGGCTGGGTATCTCTTATAGAGATCGTGTTTCCAACAGAATGAGCCATGAAAGAAAGGAAGAGGCATTCAATCAATTCATCAGACAGAACCGGATTCAAGTAGAACAAAAGGATTTTTTCTCATTCCCCTGCTTTGAACGAATTGGTAAAACATCCGAAGATTTCAAGAACTTCCAAAATCTTCTCAACCGGAATGATCTTGGCATATCTGACGCTGTGATATTGGTGGGCATGAGTGAACCATACGAACATAGAAACGGGGATAACCTGAAACGTCTGCTGACGGCTGTTCTCATCGTAACGCTGTTATGGCTCCTGATGTCCATCATACCCAAAGTAAATGACAAGGAGTTAAAGAGAATCAAAGCCGGGAAACCGGATAAGATGGAACAGATAATATGGAAAGAAAACCTCCTCTCCGCAATACCTCACAAAGGCTTCTTTATTACGCCTATTCTTATCTACATCAACATTGCGGTATTCCTGTTGATGATGTTTTTCGGAGCAGGATTTTTCTCCTTTCAGGCAGATGATCTGATAAATTGGGGTGCTTGCTATGGTCCTATGGTGCGTGATGGACAGTGGTGGCGACTGCTTACAAGCATTTTCCTGCACAGTGGTATAACACACCTGATAGCCAATACAGTCTGTCTTGCCATCATTGGTATAGACATTGAAAATAGAATAACGCGTTCTCAATATCTGTTTATCTATCTGCTTTCGGGGCTTATTGGGAGCATAACAAGTGTACTGTGGCACACTCCTCCGGTCGTGGGTATTGGAGCTTCCGGTGCCATATTCGGTCTGTATGGAGCGTTTATCACACTGATACTGACCAAAACTTTTTCATCAACTTCTGCAAAATCTCTGTTGATAGAGTCCGCTATCTTCGTTGGTGCAAACCTGTTGGTGGGAATAACTCCCGGTATAGATAATGCGGCGCATATAGGAGGATTATTGGGCGGAGTGGCATTGAGTCTGATCTTATCTCCATTCATTAAAAACCGGAAACAAGGCAGAAAACTTGATCTATAAACTTTTTAGAACAATGTTTCGGGAGAAGAAAAGTCGATTTAAGGTATTGAGAAAAAAGATTTAACATGATCAAAAAACGAGGCAACCATGATAAAAAATTAAAAGCAGGCTTGAAATCTTAAGAACCAAGCCTTGATGACAAAAAAACAAGGCTTGATTGATACCAATCAAGCCTTGCTCCGTAATATATCAGGGCTTTACGCCAACTTATTAACCTGTTAGAAAAAACTTGTAAAGCTATTCTGGAAGATTTCTTATCACATATCTTTGGGTATCCCTTCTCGATCTCTTTAGCCGATTAATATCTTAGGCTCCGGCGTAAATAAGATAGAGCGTATAAGCCACATATATAAGGAACAGGACTGCTCCTTGCCAACGCTTGATCTCTCCCGGAAACAAGAACTTTGCAAAAATCCAGACAGCTGCCATAGAAAGGATTTGCATCCAAACATCTATGTTGGTGAAAGAGAGCCCCGACATCGGTTTGATAACAGCCGAAGTACCTAAAACAATGAAGATATTAAAGATATTGCTTCCGACTACATTCCCTACTGCAATCTCAGGTTTACCTTTCATTGAAGCTACAATAGAAGTAGCCAATTCGGGCAAGGATGTTCCGGCTGCAACCAAAGTAAGTCCGATGACTGCTTCACTCACACCCAAGCTCTTGGCTATGAATGTAGAAGCCTCTACAAACAAATGCCCACCATATATCAGAGCAGCCAGTCCTCCTACGATATATACTATACTTTTCCAAATAGGCATGATTGCAATAGACTCCGCAGAGGGGATATCTTCTTTTATTCCTTCTTTCAGCTTGCTCTTTCTGTACTGCCGGGAGAGCCATACAGTATATATAACAAACGCCAAACCCATGATAAGCAGCAACAACCCTTCTATTCGAGTAACATCCTCGACAGCACCGGGAGCCCAAGGTGCCCAAACTATTAAGGCTAACAACACAGCAGCAAAGAGAGCAAAAGGCATCTCCTTATTACGTGTTGTCTTACCAATAGCTACGGGAGTAATAATAGCTGTTAGCCCCAGTATAACCAGAATATTGAAGATATTACTTCCCATTACATTTCCAAGAGCAATATCGTTACTTCCTTTCAGAGCAGAGATAATACTTACACTCAGCTCCGGAGCCGATGTGCCGAATGCAACAACGGTAAGCCCTATCACCAGATCGGAGATATTAAACCGTTTAGAAACAGCAGAAGCCCCTTCTGTGAGCCCATTTGCCCCGACAACTACGAGAACAATTCCGGCTATCAATAAAAGTATTTGCAGTATCATTAATCTATCTCACCTATTTATTGTAGAAGACTCTTACGATTGTGGCAAAAAGAATTTCCTCCTCTATAACGCTGTTCGAGTACATCTTGGAGCTTTTCGCGTAAAGGCTCTAAATCTATATACTCCAACACATCTGCCATAAAAGCTATGGTCAAAAGCATCTTTGCCTCCCAATAAGGGATACCACGCTGACGCATGTAGAAAACAGCACCATCGTCTATCTGTCCGACAGTCATACCATGAGAACACTTAACATCATCCGCATAGATCTCTAACTGTGGTTTGGAGTACATGGTGGCTTTACCTGAAAGATTCAATCCCCTATTGTTTTGGTAAGCTTGCGTTTTTTGTGCATCCTTTGCCACGTAAATTCTTCCCGTAAAACTACCTACGGCGGTATCATCCATAGTGTACTTGAACAGCTGATCACTATGGCAGTGAGGGACTGAGTGATTGACCCAAACATAGTTGTCCGCTCTCTTGCTACCATCCAATACGACAAGACCTGCAGCGGTAAAGCTGGAGTGTTCTCCCTCTATGTAACCATAGATATTATTACGTGTCTTGCCATTGGTCAATGTCAGAGGACAAACCTTTGCCGTGGCATTTGCAGCAAGATGGTAGTGCGCATTGGATATACGAATATGATCCTCATGTGTCTCCTCCATATCGTATAGAGTGAAAGAGGCAGAGTTTCCAACATAAACCTCCAACAAGGTATTATTGACAGAAGAAGAGTCCGCAACGGAATGATCACAAATAAGAAGAGAGGCTTTTGCTTTATCTTCTACGATCACCAACACTCTGGAAGAAATCAGTGCATTTTTATATCCACCGCTAAGCATGATAAGCTGAATGGTCTGCTCCAGCTCTACATTCTTAGGAATGTGAACAACAAATACGTCTTTTGCAAACAGAGTATTAAGAGCTGCCAATGTATTGCGCTCCATATCCGCTATCTTTCCGTAGTATTTCTGCAATATATCCGGATGTTTCTCAGCAAATTCGACTATGCTTCCTATAAAAACACCTTTCTTCAGGGCTTCGGTATAGCTTCCATCGGGTGTTGCTCTATCTTCTTGAGGAATGGAGTACACTTCATCATCGTGCATGTAGAAGCGTAGAGGGGCTATCTCTCCCATGCTGCAACGGCAAGAGCAGTATGGGTTTGCTTTATTTTTCAGTGTGGAAAGCTTTATGCCCCAATCTTTTTCTAAAATAGCTTGAACATCGAATCTTTTGTAGTCTTCACTCAAACTCTTGGGGAGACCATACTGTTCGAGAATATTCAATGCCTCTTCTCTCCTCAAATTCATCACTCCCGGAGAGTTGGAGTTGCATAAATCCTTATATTTCCGATAGAAGTCTATGTATTGCGCGACATATCTATCTTCCATCGGAGTAGTTGTATTACTGATTCTTGTCATGGTATCTTGCATAAATTAAACTGAGACAGTATCATTCGGTCTCTTCACCGGTTCTTAGCCAATCGTAACCCTGCTCCTCCAATTTGAGAGCAAGCTCCGGGCCACCGGACATTACAATACGTCCTTTCAATAATACATGCACAAAATCAGGTTTGATATAATCCAAAAGTCTCTGATAGTGGGTTATCACAAGTGTGGCATTCTCTTTTGTCTTTAGAGCATTCACACCATTTGAAACAATCCGAAGAGCATCAATATCCAATCCGGAGTCTGTTTCGTCCAAGATAGCCAGCTTCGGTTCTAACATTGCCATCTGAAAGATCTCGTTGCGCTTCTTTTCTCCTCCGGAGAAACCTACGTTTACAGGACGATTGGCAAGATTGGAATCCAACTCTACCAATGCTCTCTTTTCTCTCATTAACTTGAGAAATTCTGTCGCCGACAGGGGTTGTTTTTTCTGACTTTTACGAAGTTCATTGAGAGATGCCCTCATAAAATTAACCATGCTCACACCGGGAATTTCTACCGGATACTGAAAACTCAAAAATATTCCCAAATGAGCGCGTTCTTCCGGCTCTAACTCCAATAAGTTTTGTCCTTCAAAGAAAACTTCCCCTTCGGTAACTTCAAAAAGAGGATTCCCTACAAGGACTGAAGAGAGAGTACTTTTTCCAGATCCATTAGGTCCCATTATTGCATGGACTTCTCCGGGATTTATGTTTAGGTTAATACCTTTGAGTATATGTTTTCCCTCCACTGAGGCATGAAGATTTCTAATACTTAACATTGTTTTTGATGTATATTTTGATTGTATATATTACAGAAATAATTGTTATGATACCGATAGCATCATCCGACAGAACCTTCCAAAGAGATGGACAACAGCTTTTGAGCTTCAACAGCAAACTCCATCGGTAGTTTGTTCATCACCTCCTTGGCATAGCCATTAACGATCAAAGCTACAGCCTCTTCAGTGTTGATCCCTCTTTGATTGCAGTAGAAAATCTGATCTTCACTAATCTTAGAGGTAGTTGCTTCATGCTCTATGATAGCTGTATCACTCTGAATATCTGCGTATGGATACGTATGAGCACCACATTTATCACCAAGCAGCAAACTGTCGCATTGGGAATAATTTCTTGAGTTATCCGCATCCGGAGCCACTTTTACAAGTCCCCTGTAACTATTTTGGCTATATCCGGCAGAAATTCCTTTGGAAACAATACGGCTTTTGGTATTCTTGCCCAAGTGAATCATTTTAGTTCCGGTATCTGCCATCTGGTAATTATTGGTAACCGCAACAGAGTAAAACTCTCCCACAGATTCGTCTCCTTTAAGGATACAGCTTGGGTACTTCCATGTTATAGCAGAGCCGGTCTCAACCTGTGTCCATGAAATTTTGGATCTGAACCCTCTGCAAATTCCTCTTTTCGTTACAAAGTTGTATATTCCACCTTTTCCGTTTTTATCTCCCGGATACCAGTTTTGAACAGTAGAGTATTTAACCTCTGCTCTATCTTCGGCTATGATTTCTACAATTGCGGCATGAAGCTGGTTGGTATCTCTTATGGGAGCTGTACATCCCTCCAAATAAGAGACATAAGAGTCTTCATCTGCGACGATAAGAGTTCTTTCAAACTGTCCGGTATTGACAGAATTTATACGGAAATAAGTACTTAGCTCCATCGGACATCTGACTCCTTTCGGGATATAAACAAAAGAGCCGTCACTGAAAACTGCAGAGTTAAGAGCCGCAAAGAAGTTGTCTCTAAAACCTACAACCTTGCCCATATATTTTTTTACAAGATCCGGATACTCCTGAACAGCTTCTGAAAACGAGCAGAATATAATCCCTTTCTCCGCCAAAGTCTCCTTAAAGGTGGTTTTTACGGAAACGCTATCCATAACGGCGTCTACTGCCATTCCTGTAAGAGCTTCTCTTTCGTGCAATGGAATACCTAACTTATCGAAAGCTTCCACTAACTCCGGCAAAATTTCACCGTCTTCCGTAAGGTTGGGATTCTTTGTCTTAGGTGCTGCGTAATAAATAATATCTTGATAGTCTATCGTTGGAACATTCAAATGAGCCCATGTAGGCATCTCCATCTTCGTCCATGCCTCGTAAGCTTTTAGGCGATATTCGAGCAACCAATCCGGTTCGTTCTTTTTCTTTGATATCAGACGGATAATATCCTCATTGAGTCCTTTAGGAATAGTCTCTGTCTCTATATCTGTAACAAAACCATACTTATATTCCGAAGAGGTTACATCGGAAATAATTTTATCTGAGTCTTGTATTTCTTCCATGAAGTCTAAAAGTGTAATAAAGTTTTTGGTGTTTTTATTTATGGTATGTGTTGATGATGTTATGAGGTAAGTCTAAAGACTGAAAACTCACGTATAAGATCATATAATAATGTCTTTTGTTCGGGATTATAGAGATCGGGGAAACCGAATTTTGACCTCCCCATTTCATACAATCCAATAAGAAATGAGAGTATCAAACCTGTAGCGACAATAGAAAACAGGCCACCCAAGAATTTGTTTATAAATCCCAAAGGAGTTGAGTTTACAGTAGAAGATAAAATCTTACTGAGCATTGAGAAAAGAAGCAGAACAATAGAGGATGTTACTATCCAAGCGACAATCCACATAGCTATAAAGGCTCCTCCCTCCGGCTTTATAGGAATAAAGTTTATCAATACCGGTGCTAAACTTATACCTAAAATCATAGCAGCCAATAACCCTAAAACTGAGAAAGCTTGCAGGATGAAACCATCCCGCAAGCCTTTTATAAAAGCAATAATTAGAATTATTAGTAAAGCTATGTCTATACCTTGCATATCCACAAAGCGCTATACTTAATCTTGTTCAAGGAGAGCTATTAGAGTTTTTTCTTTACCTCTACAACCTCATAGGCTTCTATGATATCGCCGACAAGAAGATCATTATAGCCGTCAAGATTCAGACCGCATTCATATCCATATCCGACCTCTTTCACATCATCCTTAAATCTCTTAAGAGATGCAAGCTCTCCGGAATATAGTACGATTCCATCTCGTATCAGACGCACCTTATTATGTCTGTTTATCTTACCATCCTTGACTATACAGCCTGCAATAGTACCCACCTTGCTTATGCGGAATGTTTCTCTTACTTCCAAATTGGCTGTTACATTCTCTTCATATTCAGGTTCAAGCATACCTTCCATAGCTGCTTTCACGTCATCCAGTGCATTATAGATAACAGAGTAAGTACGTATCTCTACTCCTTCACTCTCCGCTAAGCGTTTGGCTGAAGCCGAAGGACGTACTTGGAAACCAATGATAAGACCTTCCGAAGTAGCGGCCAGCATAACGTCAGAATCCGAAATCTGTCCGACAGCCTTATGGATTACTCTGATACGGATGGTATCCGTAGAAAGCTTTTCAATAGATCCGGAAAGAGCCTCGACAGAACCGTCAACATCTCCCTTAACAATAACGTTAAGTTCTTGAACGTTACCATCTTTGATTCTTGCTCCCAAGTCTTGCAGAGTCGGAACTTTATGCATTCTTTCTCTCTGTTCTCTCTGAAGCTGCGTACGTTTAGCCGCAATCTCTCGTGCCTCATGCTCTGATGGCATAACGTTTAGAGCGTCCCCCGCTTGAGCAGCTCCATTAAGTCCTAAAACTTTTACAGGAGTCGAAGGACCTACGTTATCGACATTTTGTCCACGTTCATTGAACAAAGCTTTTACCCTACCGTAGTGCATACCGGAAAGGATATAGTCTCCCACTCTCAAAGTTCCCTCTTGCACAAGAACCTTTGTAGTATAACCGCGACCATGTTCCAATGTAGATTCGATAACGGAGCCGGCAGCTCTCTTATTCGGATTTGCCTTAAGATCCAAAAGTTCTGCCTCCAAGAGAACTTTTTCCAAGAGTTCATCTATCCCGATATTTCCTTTCGCCGAAATATTTTGAGACTGATACTTTCCTCCCCAATCCTCTACAAGGTAGTTTAGATTTGCAAGTTCTTCTTTTATTTTATCCGGATTTGCAGAAGGCTTATCTATTTTATTTATTGCAAAAATAATAGGAACACCTGCCATGGACGCGTGATTTATAGCTTCTATAGTCTGAGGCATAACACCATCATCGGCAGCAACCACAATTATCACAATATCCGTAACCTTAGCTCCTCGTGCACGCATCGCGGTAAAAGCCTCGTGACCCGGAGTATCCAAGAAGGTAATTCTTCTTCCATCGCTTAGCTTTACACTGTATGCACCCACGTGCTGAGTGATACCACCGGCTTCTCCGGCTATAACGTTAGTCTTCCTGATATTATCGAGCAAGGATGTTTTACCATGGTCTACGTGTCCCATAACGGTAACAATAGGAGCTCTGGGAACCAAGTCTTCTTCTCTTTCTTCTTCATCCGAAGAGATAGCATCTATTACCTCTGCTTCGACATACTCCGGAGTATATCCATACTCTTCGAGTACGAGATCTATTGTTTCTTTCTCTAATCGTTGATTGATGGAAACAATAATTCCAATATTAAAGCAGAGCATGATAATCTCATTCACCGGAACCTCTATCATCGAAGAAAGATCGTTAGGAGTAACATACTCCGTCAAGCGTAAGACTTTGCTTTCTGCATTTTCTCTTTCCATCTCATCCGCTTCACGGCGATGAGCTTCTCTTTTATCTTTTCTATACTTAGCAGCAGTAGCACCTTTTCTCTTTTGATTCTGCATTTGTTGCAGTGTCTCTTTGATCTGCTTTTGTATCTCTTCTTGAGAAACTTCTGCTTTGGCTACTACGGCTGCACGCTTGGCTTTCCGACCAAGTTTACCGTTATTATTGGAAGATGCCTGGTCTGTTCGTCCTTTCTGATTTTGACCACCATTATTGGCAGAAGCATTTTTCTTCTGATTGCCCTTTGTCTCTTTCGACTGATTCTCAGGAGAAGTTATATCTACTTTCTGTTTGCCGATTCTTTTGCGTTTTTTCTTCTCTACATTGGCATCGGCTTCCGCCCCGTCCTTACCTTTCTTCTTTTTTCTCTGTCCGGCACTTGAGTATCCTTCTATTGTAGAAAGGTCTATCTTTCCTAAGATCTTCACTCCCGGCATTTGAGACTCCGTAGTGGAAGAGACAGATGTCTCCTCTTTCTTTTCTGTACTTACAGCCGATGAAGACGTTGGTGCCACCTCTTGGTTAGGCTTTTCTTTCTTCTCGACAGAAGGTTTTTCAGAAACCTCTTTCTTATTTGGGGTATCCACCGGCCTTTTCTCTTCCACCTTTTGCGGCTTTTCAGAAACTACCTTCTTATCTTCTGTCTTCTTCTCCGGAACTGTCTTCTCAGGCAACGGATTCTCCTTAATCGTAACCGGCGTAGCTTGTACTTCCTGTTTTTTTTCTACCACGGGGGCTTGCTCTTCCTTATTCTTTTGGGGTTCAACCTTATCCACAACAAGTTTGCTTTCCGCTTCCTTTTGTGATCTTCCCTTTGAAGGGTGTCCTTCAGACAAGTCTATTGAACCTTTAGAAACAATCTTAGGTTTAAGATCTTCCGGGACAGAAGCCTTTATTACCTCCTCTTTCTTTGGCAAAGACTCCTTAGAAGCGACAGTTTCGTGCTCCTTCTTCTCTTCTGCAGAAGTAGTTGCGCCTTCACTTCTATTTGATTTTGGGGATGTATACTTTCTTATCAGATCGTCTTTTTCTTCTTGTGAAAGAGATTTTCCCAGCTCTTTTACACAAGCCACCCCGTCTTCCGGAGAGACACGTGTATTGGGACCGAAATCTTCCACAACACCTTTCTTTTGCAGGAATTCAACTACCGTGTTAACTCCGACCTTTATGTCTCGACTAATATTTATAATCTTTATACTTGGCATATCTCTGATACTCTCTTTTATTTCATTAAATACATCCCCATCTTATCCTTACAGATGCTTTACAGGAAAGAAATCCAAAACATCTTGTGAGCTAAATAAGCTTACAGGTCTTTACTCTCATCAGAAGTTTGGACCTCGGCTTCGCGCTTATCTTCTTCTGTTGATGGCTGTACCGTATCTTGCTCAAATTCCGATCGAAGCACTTCCAACACGAAGTCTATTGTATCTTCCTCAAGATCTGTTACACGGATAAGCTCTTCCCTGCTCTTGTTAAGGACAGACTTTGCAGTATCGCATCCGACACTTTTAAGAAGATCTATCACCCATGGTTCTATTTCGTCATCAAACTCTTCAAGGTAAATATCTTCTTCATCAATGCTGTCGGCATCATCCCTGAAGATATCTATTTCGTGTCCTAAAAGTTGAGAAGCAAGCTTTATGTTTGCTCCACCTCTACCTATCGCCAAAGAGATTTGATCTTGCTTCAAATAAACCTCTATATGACCATTCTCCTCATTGACATGATAGGAAGCTATCTTTGCCGGACTCAAAGCACGTTGTATGAACAATCCAAGGTTGGAAGTATATTGTATCACGTCTATACTTTCATTCTGAAGCTCTCTCACAATACCATGAATACGGCTTCCTTTGACACCAACGCAAGCACCCACGGGGTCTATTCTGTCATCAAAAGACTCCACGGCGATCTTCGCTCTCTCTCCCGGTATTCTGGCTACACGACGAATAGTGATAAGCTCATCGGCGATTTCAGGCACTTCCAGTTCAAAAAGGGCTTTTAGGAAATCGTTGGATGTTCTGGAAAGTATAATCTTGGGGTTATTATTGTTGTTTTCAACCCTCTCTATAATAGCTCTTACACTATCTCCCTTTTTGATACGATCTCTGGGGATAAGGTATTGTTTGGGAAGAATAAGTTCGTTGCCATCGTAGTCCAACAGCAGCACCTCTTTCTTCCACACTTGATACACCTCAGCAGTGATGATCTGACCTACTCTCTTGATATAATCTCCATAGAGAGCATCTTTCTGAAGCTCTAATATCTTCGAAGTTAATGTCTGGCGAAGATTCAATATGGCACGGCGTCCAAAGTCTTCAAAGTAAACCTGATCTGTAAGCTCTTCGCCCAACTCTGTATCCGGATCCAGCTCCAACGCTTCGGATAATTCTACTTGGGTCATGGCATTGGTAGCTTGGCCGTCTTCGACAACCTCCCTGTTTCTCCAAATTTCCAAGTCTCCCTTCTCCGGGTTGATAATAACGTCAAAGTTACTATCAGAGCCAAACATCTTAGCTATAACGTTACGAAACGACTCTTCCAAAACCTTCACCAAGGTTTCACGGTCGATATTTTTCAGACTCTTAAACTCCGAGAAAGAGTCTATCATGCTCATCGTCTCTTTTTTCTTAGCCATACTTCTTGTCTGCTATTGTGTATATATGTTTTTATTTCTCTTCCTGTTACTTGAACGGAACAATATATTTCGTCCATTTTATCTCATCGAGAGAGAACTTCATCTCCTCTTTATAAGCTTTCTTTCGCTTGTCTCCCTCCTTTTTCAGCATCTCTGTTACCTCTACCGTAACGGTCTGTCCATCAAAAGAGACAAGAGTACCCTTTTTCTTCTGTCCGTTCTTCAACAACACTTCCACCGTCTCTCCGAAAAACTTACGGTACTGCAATGGATGACGAAGCGGGTCTGTAAGCACCGGAGAACCCACTTCGAGCTCGAAGTCTTCCACTTCACGATCCAGCCCTTTCTCTACGTACTTGCTTAGTGCAACGCATTCATCTATGGAGACACCATCCATGTGGTCAAATTCTATGGAGATTGCATTACCGGGATGAACAGCCACCTCTACAAGGAAGTACTCTTTCCCGCTCTCCTCTATAAAGCGTTCTGCCAGTGCGACAACGTCTTGCTTATCTATCATGTTTCAGCATTACATTTAGATCAGAGCTATTTTCTCCGAAATATTATTTTCAACAAAAACGAAGGAGAAGGCATACGCCCCCTCCTTCCATTCCGCTTGCAAATATAAGCATAATTATCCATATTATCGGCTTATACTTATAATAAATATTCAAAAAGCGAATATAAATTCTCTCTGAACCTGTTTACAAAAAGAGTTCAATGCATTAAAAAACTCCCCTGAAGCCTAACTTTTTGATAAACCGAGTCTTGACTTTTACAAATCAAACCATGAATGGAGCAAAGCAAGGCATGAAAGAGACAAAGCAAGCCTTGAATGCTATTTTTTATCGTATTAAACATAAAAAATGAACGTGAACAATGAAAATTTTGAACACGTTCATTCTTAAATTATAACAGATAGCAAAATCAGGAATTTCGCTTATAGTTTTAACGTTTGATTTTGTTCTGAAAGAGCGGAAAAGAGTATCCTCTTAAACCAGTTTGGATATCCACTCCTCTCTATCCCCCGGCAGCAAATCAATCGGAGCAATCTCCGGAAGAGTGTAACAGCCGGGAGAAAGTCTTGTAGCTGCTCTTGCACATGCCACCAGTATCTGTGAAGTGAGAGCCGGATTATTGATCCGCATGGAGAAATCCAGCATTTGGTTGTGCGTGCAACCGCTGACACCCTTACGGCTCATTACCACTCCATGCCCGACATCTTTAAGATCAGCCACACACTTTACGGCTATAACATGAGTTTCATCATGGACAAAGTAAGGGTCAGACTTTATAGAAGCAGAGACCTGATCAAGATCATACCCTTCTTCCAGCTCGACATAGACTATTCTCCGATGTACAGATGTGCCGAGAGGAATAGTCATGGAAAGAGCGTCTTTTACTCCGGGTATAGATTTTGCAGCAACAGAGTGCCCCATACTCATACCGGGACCAAAGTTGGTATAAGTGATTCCTTGAGGCACCATTGCCTGCATGAGAATACGCACAACGCTATCGCTCCCCGGATCCCAGCCTGCTGCAGTGATGGCTACACGCCCTGTTTTTTTTGCCACTTCGTCTAAAGAGCGTCTGAGAGAAACGATCTCCCCATGGATGTCAAAGCTGTCTACGGTAGATATACCCAGCTCCAATGCTTTTCTGGCAGCCTGTTCTACCAAGCGTGTAGGCGAAGCAAGCAGAGCGACATCTACGTTTGAAAGCTGCTCCAAAGAAGCAACGACACTATAAGAGCGTAGCTCTTCCGGGACATCATTAGGGTTGCGTCTGACCACTCCTCGCAGTTCACAATCCGGAGAAGCCTTTATAGCTTCCAACGCATAACGCCCGATATTGCCATAGCCTACTATTGCTATTCCAATCTTTTCGCTCTTCATCTTTCAAGCTTTCTTATCCGGTGCCTTGTATATCAGCTCCGAGAGCCTTCTTTTAGGCACTATGTGCCTTCTCTTTTCATCTCTGTAATATTTGATGCACTCGCCCGGCTCTATGTCTTTTATTATAACCACCTCGATGGGTTTGCCTACCGCCACTACGGACATTAGCTTCAACCCTTCGGGCAAGCCCAGCATCTCGGTTATGGTGGCAGCATTGTAGCTCTGGAATATACAGCATCCATAACCGGCTTCGACGGCAGAGAGCGTTATGGCAGACAGCTGCAAACCATCATCCAACCGTACCGTAGAGGTTAGAGTGGTATCCAATAGCTGCGCGACATAAGCCGTAGGTCTCTCTCCCACTTCAGGTCCATCCCATTCCGGTAAGTAGCCTGCCCATTTCACTGTTGCGGTAAGCGCATTACAAAGCTCTGCATCGGTTACGATGATATACTTGATCGGCTGAAGATTTCTCCCCGATGCACAGAATCGAGCAGACTCAATCCATTTTGAAATCTCTGCTTCATCAATCTTCTCCGATTCGTCGAAACGTCTGTAAGATCTGTTTCGGCGGAATAGTTCTTTTAAGTCTTCCATGAGAACAAAGGTACAAAAAGGATATTCTTTTTTATACCTTATCCTTTTCTATAATCAATAAAAATGTAAATTTGTCACATGTGAGGAATCACACGAATCCGACACAAACATAGAACCACAATCTACCACTTAAACTATCAACATTTATGAAGCATCACAAAGATTTTTTTCTGACCCTGCTTTTCCTTTTATCTCCTGCCATTTGGGGAGGTTGTTCAGACAATGGCGAAGAGAAAACAGTAGATCCGAATTATGAAAAAACAGGATATTACGGGAATGTAAAATTCGTAAAAAGCACTTTATTTTACATCAACAGTGATTCTGTATGGATCTCTCAGTCGGATTATGATTTCAGTGAGTTTGATCAAAAAGGACAGCTCATGGCTGAAGGGTTCAGGAGCAGTAATGATCTTCCAAGAGATGAATACAGCTACCAATATAATGAGAATGGCAAAAAAACAGGCTATACTCATCTTCTTGCAGGGGGGATCAAATATACAGGGACCTACAAGTATGATCCAAAGACGGGATTGCTGATGGAGGAGCTGTGCGTTGAACGGAAAATGAATGACGATTTCGATGTGGAAAGTGGTGAAGAGCCTACCTTTGACGAGTCTGTCTTTAAGAAAGAAACCTATCTCTACGACGATAAAAACAATCTTATAGAGAAACATTGCCTTGAAACTCCCGACAGTAACCCAAGCTATCAAAAGCACACTTATACCTACGATAAGCAGAATAGAGTGTTGGAAGAAATCACTTTCGTAAAAGAGAGCAAAACGGAACCGGACAGCAAAAAGAGCTACAAATATGACAGCAAAGGCAGAGTAATAGAGGAGATTGAAGAGCTATTTCTAAGTAAGTTGGACAGATCTCCGGAAAAGATCCGAGTCAGCAGAAAATTTGACAACAAAGGAAATCTTGTAGAAGAGGTCAAAGAAGAGAAAGGCAAGAAGCATATAACAACTTACACTTATACCTACAAGAAAGGCAAACTGATAGAAGAGACAACCGAAACAAGTGCAGGTGAGAAAACCGTTATCACCCACGAAGACAATGGCAATACTATTACCATAAACTACAAAGACAATAAGATGACAACGAAATCTGTTACAGAACATGATAAATATGGCAACCCACAGAAGACCATAACGTATCATGTCAATGAAACTACCGGACGACTTGAAGCTCAGTATATGCTTCTCTATGAGATTGTGTACCATGAATAACTCATGCAAACTCCATGAGAGTTTTTATGATTCTTACCATCTTAACACCCCCATTTCGTTTTTAAGGTAAATAACACCGGTAAGGTTTGAGTATTATTGTCTATCTTTGTACTCAGAGTATGGAAAACATGGAGACGGACAGATACCTTAAAATGGTTATCTGCTTCGTTCTCTTGTTTGTTTTCGTATCGTATCTATTGGTTGACTCTTTCCTTTTGGATGATGATCCCAAAGACACAAGAGTAGAAATATAAAAACATAACAGATATATGGAGATAAAAGACCTAAAAGAACAGGAAATAATCCGGAGAGAAAGTCTTCAACAAATCATAGACTTGGGTATAGACCCCTATCCGGCAGAAGAATTCCCCGTAAATGCCTATGCTGAAGAGATAAAAAGTTCTTTCAAAGACGAACCGGAAGATGCACCGAAACGTATGGTATACGTGGCAGGACGCGTTATGGGACGTAGAATTATGGGGAAGGCAGCTTTCTGTGAACTTCAAGATTCTACGGGTCGAATCCAACTTTATATCACAAGAGACGACATCTGTCCGGGTGAAGACAAAGAGTTGTACAATACGCTATTCAAAAAGCTATTGGATATCGGAGACTTCATTGGGGTCTATGGCTATGTTTTTCGCACAAAAATGGGAGAAATATCCATTCATGTGCAAGAGTTGAAGCTGCTTTCCAAGAGCCTTCGTCCCCTTCCTGTGGTGAAGACAAAAGACGATCAGGTATTCGATAGCTTCAGTGATCCGGAACAACGTTACCGTCAGCGTTATGTGGATCTTGTGGTTAATGCCGGCGTGAAAGAGATCTTTATCAAGCGGACAAAGATATTCAATGCTATGCGAGACTTCTTCAATGCTCGTGGTTGGCTGGAAGTAGATACTCCTGTACTCCAACCAATACCGGGAGGAGCCGCGGCAAGACCATTCATCACCCACCATAATACTCTCGATATTCCACTCTATCTTCGTATAGCAAACGAGCTGTATCTGAAAAGACTTATCGTTGGTGGCTTTGACGGAGTATATGAGTTCTCCCGTAATTTCCGTAATGAGGGTATGGACCGTACACACAACCCGGAATTTACAGCTATGGAGATCTATGTGGCTTACAAGGACTACAACTGGATGATGAACATGACCGAACAACTCCTTGAATATGTGGCAACAGAAGTGTTGGGTACAACTAAAACGACTATCGGATCTACTGAAATAGATTTCAAAGCTCCTTATAAAAGGATCTCCATGAGAGATGCCATATTAGAACATACGGGATTCGACATTTACAACAAAAATGAAGACGAAATCCGTCAGGCTTGTAAGGATATGCACATAGAGGTGGATAACACTATGGGTAAAGGGAAAATGATTGATGAAATCTTTGGCGAAAAGTGTGAAAAGCACTACATCCAACCAACTTTCATCACAGACTACCCGATAGAGATGTCTCCTCTTACTAAGAAGCACAGAAGTATTCCCGGCGTTACGGAACGATTTGAACTGATGGTCAATGGGAAAGAAATAGCGAATGCTTACAGTGAGTTGAACGATCCGATAGACCAGTTGGAAAGATTTGAAGATCAGCTAAAACTTTCTCAAAAAGGTGATGACGAAGCAATGTTTATAGACAAAGACTTTGTTCGTGCCTTGGAATATGGAATGCCTCCAACAAGTGGAATGGGAATAGGAATGGATCGTCTGGTAATGTTTCTCACCGGACAGGAGAGTATACAAGAGGTACTGTTCTTCCCACAAATGCGTCCGAGAAAGGACATCTAAACGACAATAGTATTGACTATATCCGAAAGGGTATCAAAATATAGAGATATTGTATGGCACAAGCCCTATCTGATGCAGATGATAGAGTAGCTAAGGCTACTAATCTTGAAGATTCTTCCTGGTCTCCCGGTCGTATAGGCTTGTTGGGTAGTGGAAGCTGGGCAACGGCTTTGGCTAAAATATTGCTCCAAAATGCAGATGAGATAAATTGGTATTTCAGATTTAAGGATACTGTAAAGCAGTTTATTCAAGGGGGGCATAACCCCGGTTATCTCTCGAGTGTCAATTTTGAAACTGATAGAATAAACTTCTATACGGATGTTGAGGAGTTGATAGAAAACTCCGACACAATTATCCTGATAACACCATCCCCCTACGTTCGAAATCTTTTGAGTAAAATCAAAAAAGCCAACACAAAAGGGAAGTTTTTTCTCAATGCCATCAAGGGCATTGTTCCGGAAGATAACGTGCTTATTTCGGACTATCTACATGACAATCTTAAGATTCCGGTAGATTACATTGGAGCAATAGGCGGACCTTGTCATGCCGAAGAGGTGGCAATGGATAGGCTTTCGTATCTAACCATAGCTTGTAGCGACAAACAGAAAGCTGAGCAACTAAAGAACTGTGTGGCGAGCAAAAATATTCGTTGCTCAATAAATACGGATGTTGTCGGCGTTGAGTATGCAAGCGTTTTGAAGAATGTCTATGCGATAGCTTCAGGAATATGTAGCGGCATGAAGTATGGGGACAATTTTCAAGCCGTATTGATTTCCAATGCTGTTAGAGAGATGAAGGACTTCGTTGATATGGTACAAAAAGAGGAGAGAGAGATAGCAGACTCTGTATATCTTGGAGACCTCTTGGTTACAGCCTATTCTCGTTTTAGTCGAAACAGAACATTCGGATCCATGATCGGGAAAGGTTACTCCGTCAAACAAGCCCAATTGGAGATGGAGATGGTGGCGGAGGGTTACTATGGAGCGAAGTGTGTGCATGAAGTGTCTAAACGTTTCAAAGCAAACCTACCTATAATGGAGGCTGTATATAAGATCCTTTACGAAAAAGTCTCTCCCAAGGAAGCTATTGCAGACCTTACCAAGCAATTTATTTAAGATTGACAAACAACTATTATACCGTATATATAACAAAAGATGAAGATTGAGATAGCAGGAGCATTGTATAGTGCAGATATAGAGAACAGATATAAAGAGCTGATTCCTTTGGCGCAGGCTGCCAACGAGTCTCTCGAAAATGGGACCGGAAAAGGGAATGACTTTCTGGGATGGCTTTCTCTACCCAAGGATATTTCGGAACAAGGCCTAAACCATATACAATCTGTTGCAGATCTGCTTCGCAAAGACTGTGAGTTCGTTGTAACTATTGGTATCGGAGGCTCATATCTCGGAGCAAAAGCAGTTGTAGAAGCCCTTCAAGATAGTTTTGCCCCTTTTAAGACTAAGAAAGGAGCGACTCTTCTCTATGCCGGGAATCATATCTCGGAAGATTATTTATATGAACTTATAGAGCTTCTTAAAGGACATAAGTTTGGAATAATCAATATTTCCAAGAGTGGTACAACAACCGAACCTGCCATTGCTTTTCGTCTTCTGAAAGAACTCCTTGAGGCACAAGAAGGAAAGGATTTTGCCACCAAGCACACTATTGCCATAACAGATAGCAGCAAGGGCGCTCTTCGTAAACTTGCAGATGAAGAGGGATATACAAGCTTTATTATTCCGGACAATGTTGGTGGTAGATTTTCTGTCTTAACTCCTTGTGGATTGCTACCAATAGCTGTTGCAGGATTTGATATTAAGGAGTTGGTACGCGGAGCTAAAGAGATGATGCTTCAGACATCTGCTCAAGTAATTGGGGAGGAAAACATATCCATTCAGTATGCTGCTGTCAGAAATGCTCTCTATCAGAGCGGAAAGAAAATAGAAATCCTTGCAAACTATCACCCTAAAATGCACTTTATTGGCGAGTGGTGGAAACAGCTTTTTGGGGAAAGCGAGGGCAAAGAACTCAAAGGGATCTTCAATGCAGCTGTGGACTTGACCACCGATCTTCACTCCATGGGACAGTGGATACAGGAAGGTGAAAGAATAATCTTTGAGACCGTACTAAGTACAGCAACGCCGAAGTATGAGGTTAAAATCCCAACAGATAAAGAGAACCTCGACGGACTTAACTACATTGCCGGGAAACGTGTAGATGAAGTAAATAAGAAAGCGGAAGAGGGAACGATCTTAGCTCATAAGGATGGCGGTGTTCCTGTCATAAGAATTGAGCTTCCGGCTTTGAATGAGTTCTCTTTAGGACAACTCTTTTATTTCTTTGAAAGAGCGGTTGGAATAAGTGGATATCTTCTTGGGGTTAATCCTTTTGATCAGCCCGGAGTAGAAGCATATAAAAGTAATATGTTTGCTCTGTTAAACAAGCCAGGCTATGAAGAAGCTTCCGTAGCCATTCAAAACAGACTTAACAAGAAATAAATAGAAATGAACAGACCTAATATCCCTTATAATACAGCTCTTAAAAAGTTGACTATTCCGGAATATGGAAGAGCCATTCAAGATATGCTGGATATCTGTATGGGCTTATCCAACAGGGTAGAAAGATTAAAATGTGCCGAGTACATTGTTTCCCTCATGGCGAGAAAGAGCGGAGTGAAAACGGACGACATAGAGAATGTCAAAGTATTGTGGGATCACTTGTACGCAATGTCTGATTTCAAATTAGACATTGACTTTCCTGTGGAAGTGCGAAGCGAAGAAGAAGCAAAATTTAATCCGGACAAGATCCCTTATCATTATAATCTTCCAAGATACCGCCACTATGGACATGGAATAGAAAAGATGATACAGATATCCATGGCAACAGAAGATCCCGATCTTCGCAAGCAGAGGGAATGTATCACAGCGATACAGATGAAAAAGGCATACGTCACTTGGAATAAAGGAGAGGTTCAAAATGAAAAGATCTTCAAGGATCTGCACGAGATGTCTGATGGCAAAATATACTTGGACGAGTTCGACTGCCTGCTTCCTGATGTAAGTCCCATGCCTGTTTCAGACAAACACAAACAGAAGAAAAAAAGCAAACAACAACGTAAGTAGCGTTTTTGAGTTGCGTTCAAAATATCCGAGAATTATGGTAATGGACCTTTAACCTTAAAATCTTAGAATTGTATGTCCTCGTTTATCATTGAAGGCGGACACCGGCTCCGCGGAGAAATCATCCCTCAGGGTGCAAAAAATGAAGCATTGCAGATAATAGCTGCCACACTTCTTACGAAAGAAGAAGTCATCATAGAAAATATTCCGGACATCGTGGATGTCAAGAATCTGATAGCTCTTCTCATAGATCTTGGCGTAAATGTTCGGAAGCTCGGTACTGATACATATAGCTTCGTAGCGGAAGATATCAACTTGGAATTTGCTTACTCGAAAGAGTTTCTGGAAAAGACTTCAACCCTTCGCGGGTCTGTTCTTATATTGGGTCCGTTACTTGCCCGATTCGGAAGAGCCGTTATAGCCAAACCCGGAGGAGATAAGATCGGAAGACGAAGATTGGACACACATTTTGAGGGATTTATCAAGCTCGGTGCGGATTTTGAGTTTAATCAAGAGAAAGATCTTTTCAGCATTCATGCGGAACGTCTTCGCGGAACATACATGCTTTTGGATGAAGCGTCCGTAACAGGTACAGCCAATATTGTCATGGCTTCTGTCATGGCAGAAGGAACTACTACAATCTACAATGCGGCATGCGAACCCTATCTGCAGCAGCTATGCAAGATGCTTGTAAGAATGGGAGCAAAGATAGAGGGAATAGGAAGTAATCTTCTGACGATACATGGTGTAGACTCTCTTAGTGGTACTACTCACCGAATGCTTCCGGATATGATCGAGGTTGGCAGCTTTATCGGTATGGCAGCCATGACTCATTCGGAGATTACGATAAAGGATACAGCGATACGGGAGCTGGGGATTATTCCGAACCAATTCAGGCGACTGGGCATAAAGATAGAAGAGAAAGGCGACGATCTCTACATCCCGTCTCAAGAGATTTATGAGATAGA
Source organism: Porphyromonas canoris (assembly GCF_000765975.1). Classification (NCBI taxonomy): domain Bacteria; kingdom Pseudomonadati; phylum Bacteroidota; class Bacteroidia; order Bacteroidales; family Porphyromonadaceae; genus Porphyromonas; species Porphyromonas canoris. The sequence continues at coordinate 301,742 of NZ_JQZX01000009.1, read as the reverse complement.
AAGCTTCATGGACGGCTCCATTATGACTATTGCAGATGCTCCATGGCCGGGACTCACTCCGGACCTTTTGAGTGTTTTTCTGGTTGTTGCCACACAGGCAAGAGGCAGTGTGCTCATCCATCAAAAGATGTTCGAGAGCCGTCTCTTCTTCGTGGACAAGCTCATAGACATGGGAGCGCAGATTATCCTGTGCGATCCGCACAGAGCCACAGTCATAGGGTTGGCAGAAAGCAACAAGCTACGTGCAACGAACATGGTATCTCCGGACATTCGTGCAGGTATTGCGATGCTCATCGCGGCGATGTCTGCTAACGGAGTGAGCAGGATAGACAACATCAACCAGATAGACAGAGGCTATCAGAACATTGAAGAAAGACTCAACTCGATCGGAGCAAACATACAACGGATATAGAACCCATGCAAAGTCTTCTCCCCAAAAATTACAAGCAGATCGGTACTTGCGTTCAGCCCCACGGGACACAAGGCGAGCTTTCTTTGCAGCTTCTTTCGGACAGCTTCGTAGATATAGAGCCCTCGTTTATCTTCGTTCAAAAAGATGGTTGCATGATCCCCTATCCGTTCGTTCAAAGCAGGGGCAATAAGGGGAAATACATCCTCTCCGTCGGCTTCGTATCCTCGATGGAGGAGGCAGAAAAGCTTGTCGGGCTTTCTTTTTACATAGACCGGGAAGAGTGGGAGCACCACTTGAACCGGACGGGAGAGGACGAAAAGCTCATGGAGGACGAGCTGGTCGGCTTCTCAGTCATCGACTCCGCTTCAGGCGATCACATCGGAGAGATAGCAGGCATAATGATGATTGCCGAAAATCCGCTCTTTGAAGTAAGATCTGCCACCGATACGGCTGAAAAAGAGAACATATTTTACATCCCGATCGTCGAGGAGTGGATCACAAACATAGATGTGAATACGAGGGAAATCACGATGACTCTTCCTGACGGACTCATATCATAATGATTTGATCTTTAAGAGATCAACACACCCGGCATCCGATAAAGTTTTTCGGGGGAACGGTTTAAGGACTGACTTCTATATCAGGAAGTCGGTCCTCTTTTTGCCACTTTCTTTCCGATCCGGAGCTGCATAAGGGCAAGCAGAAATCAGCATTCCTCAAAAAGATAATTATCAATATTCCAAAACCTTTAACGCTTTCCCGAAAAGATTAGGTACTTTCTCCAAAAAAATTAGGTACTTTCCCAGAAAAGATTAGGTACTTTTTCCGAAAAGATTAGGTACTTTTTCCGAAAAGATTAGGAACTATCAGAGGAAAGAGCATTAGAGAGAGGATGAGAGGTAAGTAAATGGAAATGAGAGGGATTTTCGCCATATCTCGGTGGTTTGTATTGAGGGATAAAGTGCAGAAAGCGAGGATTTATGCAGAAGTTCCGTTACCAAATCATTAGTCTGTCTTCAGAATGGTAACGAAGAAGAAAGAGAAGGTAACTGACAGAAGAGTGTTCGGTAACTCATCTTTTCTCTATCACGGTGCTTATGCTTTGTATTACAATGTTTTGCGTAGCTGAAAACGCTTCGACAACGGGTAACTTTGCCCATAAAAACAGAAGCGTATGCAAAGAGAAAAATTCAAGGTGTTGCTCTACCTGAAAAAGAGCGGATTGGACAAGNTTGCCCATAAAAACAGAAGCGTATGCAAAGAGAAAAATTCAAGGTGTTGCTCTACCTGAAAAAGAGCGGATTGGACAAGTCGGGGCAAGCACCGATCATGGGGCGGATAACCTACGGGCGAACCATTGCCCAATTCAGTTGTAAACTGTCGTGCGACCCCAAGTTGTGGAATGCTCGTGAGAGCAGACTGAACGGCAAGAGCCGTGAAGCAGTGGCAACGAATGGCAAGTTGGAACGCTTGCTTCTCTCGGTACAGTCGGCTTATCGAGTTCTTTGCGAGCGAGGTGCGGTGTTTACGGCAACAGACATTAAGGAGCAGTTTCAAGGCAGTATGCAAAGCCAGACCTCCTTCTTGGAGCGATACGACCGAATGGTCGAAGAGATGGAGCAAAAGGTGGGCATCGAAATAAAGGCTACGACTATGAGTGGTTACTATACTATCCGTAAGCATCTGCAAGTCTTTATTGGTGAGAAGTACCATACGGCAGACATTCCTTTCGGACAGATAGAAGAAGATTTCTTGGAATGCTTGCAACACTACTCGGTCGGAAAGTTGGGACTTTCGCAAGCCTATTATCGTAAGATGGCATTGATGGTAAAGAAAGTCTGCCGTTTGGCGTATCGTGAAGGCTTGACAGAGCGACAACTATTTGCGCACGTAGAGATAGAGCGAGGAGAGAACAAACAACCTCGGGCTTTGGATAGGGCTTCGTTGGATAAGTTGCTGGGCTTGACCTTTGAGCCGTATGAAGTGGAGTTGGAGACCGCTCGCAATCTCTTTCTCTTCTCCTGTTATACGGGCGTTGCCTATTGTGATATGGTTGCTCTGAATCGGGAACATCTCTTTATAGATGATGAGGGGGCGTTGTGGCTGAAGTTCCGTAGACAAAAGACTAATACCCTTTGTCGTGTAAAACTCCTATCCGAAGCGGTGCGTTTGATAGAGCGATATCAATCGGATGAGCGCAACACTCTCTTTGCTCCCATTGCCTATTCTGCTTATCTTACCCAACTCAAAGCCTTACAGCTTCGGGCTGGCATCTCCATTCCCCTTTCGGCACACGTTGGTCGCCACACTTTTGCCACCTTGATTACTTTGGAACGTGGTGTTCCCATCGAAACGGTTAGCCGAATGTTGGGGCATAGCAACATTCAAACGACCGAACGGTACGCCCACGTTACTCCAAAGAAACTCTTTGATGAGTTCGAGCGATTTCTTTCTTTCACTGAAGATTTACAACTCTTTTTGTGACATTCAAGAATATGCTCTCAAAAGCACCTAAGCTTTTCCGAGAAAGAAATAAAGTTTTTGCCCGAAAGCTTAGGAGCTTTGGGTAAAAAGTAATTACCATTTACATAGCACACGAAAAGATTATGCGCAGTACATTCAAAATCTTATTCTATATCAATAAGAACAAGACTAAAGCAGACGGTACAACGACAATCCTTTGTCGCATCACCATTGATGGCTCAAACGTGGTAATAACCACAGGCGAAAGCATTGTTCCTCACCATTGGAGCGTGAAGCGAGGAGAGACAACGGACAAAAAGACCAACCAACACCTGCGAAACTTTCGGGCGGAAATCGAACAGGGGTACAATACTTTGCTTTATAAATATGGAGTGGTGAGTGCCGAACTTCTGAAGAACCACCTGCAAGGCATCGGGAGGACTCCAACGACACTTCTTGCCCTCAGTGCAGACGAACTCAAAGCGCAGCGAGAAAGCAAGAGTGAAGGAACGTGTAGCAACAATCGAAGTTCCGACAAGCAACTCAATGCTTTTGTGCGAAGTCGTGGAGAGGAGGATATTCCCCTAACGGCTCTAACGATAGACTTTTTTGATGATTACCGTTTTTATTTGAAGAAGGAGGGCTATGCTCCTGCAACAATAAATAAGCATCTCTGCTGGTTGAGTAGGTTGATGTATCGAGCCGTCGGTCAGGGGACAATACGCTTTAATCCATTTGAAGAGGGGAAGTATGAAGCCGTGGAGCGTAAACCTCGTTTCCTAAACAAAGGTGATGTGGCAAAGCTCTTGGCATTCCCATTGCAGGATGAGGGGGCGGAACTAAGCCGAAGAATGTTTCTTTTTTCCGTCTTTACGGGATTGGCATTTGCCGACTTGCAAAGCCTGCGAGCTTCGCAAATCGAAACGAACAGTGAGGGGAAGCGGTATATCCGCAAGGCAAGACAGAAAACGGAGGTGGAGAGTTTGATCCCCCTGCATCCGATAGCGGAGCAGATACTCTCCCTTTACACAAAAGAAAAAAGCAAGAAGGATTATAAGATATTCCCTGACACAATGAGCAAAGGCAAACTATCCACCCACCTTAAAGCCGTTGGTTGGGCTTGTGGCATTCGCACTCCGCTGACTTGGCATGTCGGAAGACACAGTTTCGGCACGCTGACTTTGGAGGCAGGTATTCCGATAGAAAGCATCGCCAAGATGATGGGACACGCCTCCATCTCCAGCACGCAAATTTATGCCCAAATCACTGACCAAAAGATTGCAATGGATATAGAAAGATTAATACGGAAAGGAGGTCTGTAAATTTAGATCAATAAAGAAGTACCGCTTCTACTTACTTAATCATGGAACAAGCCCCTTTCTCTTATTTTGCAGTCCTTGCTTAGTAGAGACTTGAATGATTCTAAAGAAATAATTTGTTAGCATTGAAATTCCTTTTTTGTGCTAAAATTCGTATCTTCATACCCGCAAACGTAGATTGGCGACGGTGTAACACTGCGCCTTTGTTTTTAGAGGAAAATTTATCATTTAAGTCTAACTAACGTCAGTTCGATATAAGAAAACGATGAATGAAACTATCTCATCAACTTTATTAAGTGCCTAATATTGTTGTGGTTATAATTGAAAAAGTGGCGAATTATTTGTATATTAGTATCTGAAAACCAAGGTGATACACACAAATAAAACGCCACTTTATGAAGACAAATATAGTTGATATTTTTTGTATGGTAGATGACTTCTCAAAGCTTTTTGACCAAACAATCAAGGAAAAGAGTATAGAAAAGGATGGTAAAAAGTGTAGAAACAGGAAGTCTAGGATGTCTGACGGTGAGGTAATGACCATCCTTATACTCTTTCATCTCTCAAGGTACAGAGATCTCAAGGCTTTTTATCTGCAATATATCACCCACTCGTGTCGATCCGAATTTCCTGATCTTGTCTCCTACAATCGATTTGTCGAATTGCAAAGTAAAGTGGGATACAAGCTCATCGCATTCCTGAATATGTGCTGTTTAGGCGAATGTACAGGTATCTCTTTTATAGACTCCACCCCGCTGAGAGCCTGTCATGTCAAACGAGCTCAAGGACATAAGACAATGAAAGGATTGGCTCGAAAAGGGAAGTGTACCATGGGCTGGTTTTATGGCTTTAAGTTACACATTGTCATTAACGACAAAGGAGAAATCATCAAATATCAGATCACTCCGGGCAATTGTGATGACAGAGAGCCCCTTAAGGACTCGTCTTTCACCAAGAAGCTTTTCGGCAAACTCATCGGAGATAGAGGGTATATTTCCCAAAGTCTTTTTGATCAACTCTTTGTCGATGATATTCATATGATCACAAGAATCAAAAAGAACATGAAGAACTCTCTTATGCATCTTTACGACAAAGTGTTACTAAGGAAAAGAGCTCTCATAGAGACCGTCAATGATATGCTCAAAAACGTCTGTCAGATAGAGCATACCAGACATCGTAGTGTTAACAATTTTCTTACCAACCTTATCTCGGGGCTGATTGCCTACAACTTCCTCCCTAAGAAGCCTGAACTGAATATTGAAATCGTTAGAAAACCCAAACTTCCTACTTGTGCTTAAATCGAACTGGCGTTAACTAATATCGCCTGACCGCTAGTAGCAATTGTAGCAAACTATTTATAGATAATGGAAAAGATGGAAATCATAAAGACAAATACTTTAACGAAACGCTTCGGTTCAACCGTTGCAACAGATAACATTTCCATTCACGTTAATCAGGGCGAGATTTACGGTTTTTTGGGACTAAACGGTGCGGGTAAGACAACCCTAATTCGTATGCTGTTAGGAATGATAAAACCCGATAGCGGAACAATCACACTTTTTGGCAACGAACTTACACCGCAATTCAGGCAATGGAATGACATCGGTTATTTGGTTGAAACGCCCTATTCATATCCCAATCTTTCGGTTTACGAAAACCTGAAAGTGATTTACAAGTTGCGACAGCAGAACAACCCCAAAGTGATTGACGAGATTATTGAAAAACTAAAACTCACAAAATACAGAAACACCAAAGCCAACGCCTTATCTCTTGGCAACCAACAACGGTTAGGACTTGCAAAAGCACTCATACACAAACCTAAACTTCTGATATTGGACGAACCAATAAACGGTTTAGACCCGGAAGGAATTGTCGAAGTTCGGGAGCTTTTAATCAACCTTGCTGAAAATGGTTCAACCATTTTTCTTTCAAGTCACATACTCGGCGAAATTTCCAAAGTTGCAAACCGTATTGCCATCATTCACGAAGGAAGACTGATTAAGGAGTTGACGACAAAAGAATTATCAAGTCAAATCATCAAGAAAATTCTGGTGCAAACAACAGACAATCAAAAGGCAATTCAACATTTACAAAATGCCAATTATTCAGTTAAACCAATAGAGACAAACGAAATAGAAATTACAAATAGCGAAGCATTGGAAAAACCGGAACTCATATCAAAACTATTGACAGAAAACGGACTTCCCCCCAAACAAATTTTCCTATTTACGGAAGATTTAGAAATGTATTTTCTACGGACCATAAAAGGGAACAAACTATGAAACAGCAAATACGTGCATTACAAGCAGAACTGATAAAAATAAAATGCTCGAAAATTATTTGGGCAACTTTTATCGCATTTGCATTAGCACCAATTATGGGTGCTGTTTGCATTTTTATCATTCAAGGTGGCGAAGCATTGGGAAAAACAGGCACACTTGTTGCCAAAGCAAAAGCAATGAACTTTGAGGCAAATTGGGAATCGTATTTTGATATACTAACACAAGCCGTTAGCGTTGGCGGTATTTTGGTTTTCGGGTTCGTGGCAAGTTGGATTTTTGGTCGTGAATATTCTGACGGAACAGCTAAAGATTTGCTTTCACTCCCTACATCACGAACACAAATTCTGAACGCAAAATTTAGTCTGTTCGTACTTTGGTGTTTCCTGCTTGTGCTGTCAAATTTGTTGCTGGCATTTGTTTTCGGAGCACTTTTGCAACTCCCACCACCAGGCAGTGGTTGGCTGCTCCAATCGTTAGGCGACTATTTCTTTACGACCGTTTTGACAATTATTATTGGTTTTCCGATTGCATTTTTCGCTCTTTGGAGCAAAGGCTATCTTGCACCTTTGGGCTTTGTTGCATTGACATTGGTATTTGCACAAGTAATTGCAGCGACAGGTTACGGCTCATATTTTCCTTGGTCAGTCCCCGCACTTTATAGTGGTGTAGGCGGCGAATACAAAATCTTACTTGACAATTACAGCTACGGAATTTTAGTACTGACGAGTATTGCAGGGTATATAGCGACAGTGATGTATTGGAACTATGCAGACCAAACAAAATAGAGAGAAACAACTATCGCCAACATGCGCTTTCCGTCAGGTGGAGTTACACGTAAACTTAAAGCTTTGTCTCCCATACCGTTGTGTATAGTGTGAGTCTGCGTTACTTACATTGTCTGATTCGATTTCGTGTCTCTGAAAATAATTCCGCGAGGTGTTGACTATACGATGTAGGCGGCATTGGATATTGTACTGGGTATAGTATTTAAGCAACAATTTGATATTCCAGATGGAATCGGCATTGCGCTTATCGTGGCAGGTGTAATAGTCATAAATCTCTTTTCAAGTACATCAGCACATTGACAGGGTGGCATTCCTATTTACAAAAGAAAAAGTCGTTTGTCAATCCTCTTGATTCTTTAAGGCACAACAAAATATCATAGCAAAAGAATAAACAGTTATCTCCGATAGTTCTCTTGCAATAGTTGGTTTATGTCAGAGAGTCGATAGAGAATTTTCCCTGCAATTTGGGTGTAGGGGATAATGCCTTTGTCGCGATAGTCCTGCAAGGTGCGGGGACTGATGAAAAGCCGTTCGCAGACCTCCCGCCCTGTGAGATAGATTTCTCCCCCGAAGAGCGGACGATGCGTTTGGGCAATCTCCCGAATACGTTTGCTTACTTCTTGAATGCCCGAAATGAGTTGTTTCATTTCGGGTGTTTCTTTGTTTACGATTTCGTGTTCCATAGTCATTGTATTTTTCGGTTCGACTTTTCGAGGAGTGCTTCCACATCCTCACGTTTGTAGTAGCACTTATGCCCGATTTGAATGAAGGGCAATACGGAAGTATCCCGATAATGCTGGAGCGTTCGCTTGCTGATGTTGAGTATTCGGCACACGTCCCCATTGTGCAACAGGTCAGGGACTTCGGGCTTCGTACCGAAGTGTTCTCTCATGCAAAGAGCCAGTTCTTCGATGCTCTTTTTCAGTTCCTCCCAAGCGGAGGTGTCGATGGCGGTAAATCTCATATCAATATCGTTTTAATTGTTGTTGTTTTCTCTTTTTGGTGCAAATGTATGCAGCCGAAATCCTTGTTCTCTGACCTGATGAGATCAAAGGAAATCGCAGGAATTTGCAGGCAAATGTATAAGTAAAACCTATCTATTTTCAGAAGGGATTCCCTGCCTTTTCTCTCCGTTTCTCCAAATTCCTTCCGAGAGGAAAAATCCTGTTTCGATGCGAAAATAACGAACCAACATATACTGTTTACTCCATTCCTGCTAAGTGGATACTTCTGGCGTCGATATAGAATGAAGTGGCTCTGTTAGAGAGAATCTTCCTAGATACTTCTGGCGTCGATATAGTATGAAGTGGCTCTGTTAGAGAGAATCTTCCTACCTGTCTTTTAGGCTTTTCCCTCTGCTTTCATCGAAAAGGCAAAGGCATGCATCTGCACGTAATTCGATACAGCCATTCGGGTAGCGTTTCCCGTTCTTCCATTTGTCTTTTTCTGATTTTTGAGGAGAAAATGTGAGGTATCCTTTCCTTTTGCCGAAGAAATATGCAGCACCTCGATGCAACAACGCCATAAGGCTTGGCTTCACTTGTTCGCCTCTTTAACTTGGTTTCAGCATCCGTTTTCGGATGAAAGTTCAAAATCAAGCAAATAAAAGAGATACGAACAATGAAAAAAGAAGAGAAGGACAACCTCTCCAAGAACACGCAAATAGAAGAGTTCCTTTCGGCTCGTTACGAGTTTCGGTACAATACCGTATTGCACCGAGCAGAGTACCGTCCACGAGGAACGGGCGATTACACAGCCATAGACCGCTACTGCATCAATACCCTCAAACGAGCCTTGGACAAGGAAGCCGATATACAGACCTCGCCCGATAACTTGTACAGCATCATCGAAAGCGATTTCTCCCCACGTGTCAACCCTGTACAAACCTATTTCGAAGCCTTACCGCTGACGAAAAGAAATGCGGAAGCTATCACCGCCCTTGCCGACTGCGTGAGCGTAATCAATCCCGATAAGTGGCGGGAATACCTTACCAAATGGTTGGTGGCAGTAGTCGCCAATGCGATGGACGACAAGCATTGTCGTAATCATACCTGCCTTGTACTGACAGGTGATCAGGGTAAGTTCAAGACCACGTTTCTTGATTTGCTCTGTCCTCCCTCTCTCTCCGATTACCGCTATACGGGGAAGATATACCCACAGGAGAAGGACGTGCTGAGCCTTATCGGGCAAAATCTTATCATCAATATTGACGACCAACTCAAAGCCCTCAATAAACGGGACGAGAACGAACTGAAGAATCTCATTACCTGTCCGCAGGTGAAGTACCGTATGCCTTACGAGAAGCATATCGAGGAGCGACCCCACTTGGCAAGTTTCGTGGCTTCGGTCAATGGCAACGACTTCCTCACCGACCCGACAGGGAGCAGACGCTTCCTCCCTTTTGAGGTGCTGGCGATAGAGATAGACCGAGCCAAGAGCATTCCGATGGATGCCGTTTACAGCGAAGCCAAGACACGGTTGAATGAAGGGTTTCGCTATTGGTTCAATGATGAAGAGATTATTGAATTGCATAGAAACAGCGAAGCCTTCCAAGTCTATACGACAGAGATGGAACTGTTGCTCCGCTATTTCACCTTTCCCACGGAGGCAGAGACGGCAACAAAACGCTTCTATATGACCAATTCGGAGATAGTGGGTTACCTCTCCTGCTATACCCGACAATCCCTCTCCGCCAAGCGGATGGGGGAAGCCTTACGAAAGGCTGGCTATACAAAGGAGTGTTGCAGGATAAACGGCAATCCCGTATATGTCTATGCCGTCCGTAAGATTTACCCCGAGCAACCGCCATAGCACCTTGTTGTTACCCCTCCTTGCAATACTTCTTTCTCTTTTCTTTCCTATTCTCCTTACTACGTTACTACAACTAAGGATAATACAGTGAAAGAGAAAGGATTGCAGGAGGGATTCATCTTGCAACACGGCTTACTACCATCTTTCTACGCTTCTACGGAAGAATGAATGAGAAAAGGTGTAGACAGGAGGTGTAGAAGGATAAAACAGAATGAAGTGTTACACTTTTCTCTTTCACTGTCAATCTCTTATCTGAATGTAGAAGAGTAGTAAGATAAAAAGAGGAAAATTCCAAAAAGAGAAAACAGAGCGAACTATGAATACGAACAATTCCAATCCAACGATAACAGCAATGAACAACGAATATTACGACCTACAATACATCAAGGCGATACCGATAGGCGACTACCTGCACGCCTGTGGCATCGAGCCTGCCAAGCTTTATAACGGCTATGCCCTTTATCACGCACCCTACAGAGAAGACCACAACGCCAGCCTGAAAGTGGACTTTCGGAAAAATCTGTGGCACGACTACGGCACGAGCCAAGGCGGAAGCATCATCGACCTTGTGATGAAGATGCAAGGATGCAGTGCCTACGAAGCAATGGCGCATCTTGCCGAAGGGAAAGCGATAACCCTCGCCTCTTCTTCCTTTCATCGTGAAACAACCATTACTACGCCCAATACCACAAGTACAAGGCGCATTCTCTCCATCAGTGAAGAGTTGCCCCTACATCTGCAAAACTATCTCCGAGAGGTGCGCAAGATAGACCTTGCCGTGGCAAGTCCTTATCTCCGCCACGTTCGCTATAAGGTAGGAGGACGAGAGTACTCTGCCATCGGCTTTCCCAACCGTGCAGGAGGGTATGAGCTTCGGGATGACAAGACATTCAAGGGAACAATCGCACCGAAGGATATTTCCGTGATTGTAGGAGAAGCGCACAACGCTCCTCTCTGCATCTTCGAGGGCTTTATGGACTTCCTTTCCCTTCTCACGATGAAAGGGAAAGAAACCTCCCCCTGCCTTGTGTTGAACTCCGTCAGCAATCTTTCCCGAGCCATCGCCTATCTCCACGAGAACGGCATCGACTCCGTTCGGGCTTTCTTCGATAACGATGAAGCAGGACGAAAAGCCCTCCAATCTCTTCGCTCAGCAGGCATCAAGGTAGAAGATATGAGCCGACACTATGCCCGATACAAAGACCTCAACGAGTACCACATTTCTCGCCAACAAGCTATGGAACAGAAACAGAAGAAACCTCAATTGGTCGTTAAGCGTGGATTTCGCAGATAAGGCAAAAGAGTGCAATCAAAACCAAATATCAACTGGGCATCCTTAGGGACTAAAAGAGAACAAAAGCAGACAGATTGCTTTGTTTCGATAGCTACGGCAGTTCCTCAGAACAGCAAGTTTGCAGAGCTAAACTTAGAAACAAAGCCCTCTGAGCATTCAGAGAATGCAAGCTCCTCAAGGGCAAACTTCGGAAAGGGCAGAGCGGACATTTCAAGAAATGCCATAGCTCATTAGGGCATTTTCTTCACGCTGCACTTCGTTATCGCTAAAAATACCCCCCTGAGCCAAGGGAGTCCGCCCCTTTGGATACCCCTTAAAACAATTTTCAAACAATGGGCTACGTCGTATTACATATAGACAAGGCGAGAAGCAACGACTCGGGAAATACCGCTCATATAGCACGGACATATACCCCGAGTAACGTCGATCCTTCTCGCACACACCTGAACAGGGAATTGGTGCAATTCCCTGCAAATGTGACCAACCGTAGCGAAGCGATAGAGCATCGCATCGCCACAGCCGGTATCTACCGAAAGGTAGCAAAGAACCAAGTCAAAGCCCTGCGCTTTATTCTGTCGAGTTCACCGGAGGATATGGCTCGCATAGAGCAGGAAGGACGCCTGTACGAGTGGTGTGATGAATCGATGGATTGGCTTCGCTCCACTTTCGGAGCAGACAACGTGGTCGCTGCCACGCTGCACGCAGATGAGGAAACTCCCCATATTCACGCCACGGTCGTTCCGATTGTCACGGGCGAAAGAAGGAAAGCCAAAGAGGAAGCCGAGAATGGGAAGCGGAAGTACAAGACGAAGAAAAACAAGGTACGGCTTTGTGCCGATGATGTGCTTACGCCCAAGAAGCTGGAGCAGTATCAAACGGACTATGCCAAGCGAGTGCAGCGTTTCGGATTGGAACGGGGCGTACACGGCTCGGAAGCCAAGCACCGCACCACGATGGAGTATTACAAGGAAATTCTCAAATCCACGAAAGAGAAGGAAGCTCAAAAGGCGGAACTCACAGCCAAGATAAAGGAGCTGGAGAAGCAGGCAGGCAAGCTCCGAATGAAAGGCACGCTGTACTCCCTCTTTGGGAACCCCGAACTCGACAAGGCAGAGAAGCGTATTGCAGACTTGGAGCAGGAAGCCAAACGGCAACAGTATCTTTCGGAAAAGGAGAAGAATGAAATCCGAAAGGAGGTGGTACTCTTGCAGGACACGGTCAAGGGAAGGGACAGAGCCATTGCCGAATTGAAAGAGACCGTGCAGGTTTATGAGGAAGAGCGGAATTGGATAAAACGTTTCTTCAGTGGCTTCTACCAGCTTTTGAATATCCGTCTGATGCTCAGAAAGATGAACTTCTCTGATGATAGGATAGCGGAGATGTATCGAACGGAAGCCCCCCAGCGAGGTACGGCTAAAGCCTATTCGGGATTATACAAGAGAGAGTTTACGGAAGAGGACAGCGAAATCTGTATCATCAAGGATGAGAAGAAACGACCGCTCCTCACCATCAACGGACTTCCCATAACTGATTGGTGCGAGCAGAAATGGAAACAACTCATCAATCGCAACCGCTCGCAACGGCTGTAATTGCTTTTTTCTTTCACTGACAAGAAGAAAAACAAGGAAAGACGCTCACTTTCCCTCGCAAATATGTACCTTTGCAAGTAGTAAAAGTGAGCGTTCTTTGGCTATTCAAAACAATGTGCCTCAATGCACTCCGCTCATTTCTAAATCGTTACCTATCCATCTATCCCTAAATGGTAACACTCTATTCTTCAACAAGATAGCTCGCTAACGAAAAATCACGTGGGTACTTTTTCTGAAAAGATTAGGTACTTTTTCCGAAAAGATTAGGTACTTTTTCCGAAAATCTATTATTTACCCCTAAGTAATTGGCTATCAACAGTCGAATGAGTTATGAAATGCAGTAGGTAATGATTTAGCGACCTATCTTCTGCAATAATATACAATGCTTTGTGTAACTCAAATAACCTACCTCAAAGGTAATACTATCTACGGAGAAAGACGAAACTTTCTCCGTTTTTCTTTTCTGACGGCTCTCTATCCAGACAGCTGATTCTATTTTTTCGTCTCATTGCTCATTGTTGTGGCAGTCTTTCTTGTGAAGGCTGCCTTTCATTTTTTCGCTCTATCCTCTGCGGTGTTCCTCTCCACGTTCCATTCTATGTATTCGCATCGGGATCGGTTGTTCGTTGTCAGCGGCAAAGGTAGTTCCGGGCTTTCACGTACAAAAAAGGTCGGGGCGGCAAGCCGTTTAGGCGACAATCTCCACACTTCCATTTCATTGCAGGTAGTATTCTCGCCGTAAAACCTTGTTTGTCCTAAGCCCTACCTTTTTAAGCCCCTGAAACGAAAACGACCGACCCGACGGAAAAACGCATAAAAAAAATGTCGGAAACACGAGGACAGAGAAAAAGAAAAATGGAAACTCTACCTCCCTCACCTCTGGAATCCGCATAAAATCAAAAAAATCAGACAAGATGAAACCGAGATACAAAATATCAATTTGGGTGGCTCTTACACTCGCAGGCTCTCTCCTTTGGGGCGGAAGCGTCTGGCTTTGGCTGGCAGGGTTATGTGCAGGGAAATTCCTCATTCGGCTACTCCTTACCATCACTTTGGCAATCGCAGTGTACATCTTGGCTTATGCCCTCATCATTGGGGCAATACTTTGGATACTCATTTCTTAGACAGACAGATATATGAAAAGAAGAAGCAAGACAATCGCACAGCAATGCAGATACTACGAAGTGGACAACATTTTCGAGTATATGGTATCGGTTTACCTCAATGGGAATATATCCGCCTTTAGGGAACTATACAAAGAACTCAATCGGAAGGACAGAAAGGAATTTATCCTCTATCTCTTCTCAGAAGTTGAACCTATTCATATCCAAGAAATCATTTTAGCAACAATCTAATAGTGGGAGCAATGGAAGCATTCAGATTTTATCAAGATAGAAAGGTTACTTGTTGGGAGCGCACCCACTTTGAAGTAACAGCAGAGAATTACGAGGAAGCCGTTGCTATTGTCAAGTCGTGGCAGGGAGAGGATGTACTTTGTTTTGAAGACAACGAGAAAGTCATCATTATGGACGACGAGACCTTATATGAAACCTCCGAAAGCCTATCCGTAAAGGAAAATGGAGGGAAACCTACTATCGAGGTCTTTGCGGACAATGGAGAAGACATCATCAATAATACAACCCTATAACACCAAACGAATATGAGAACGGAAACAAGAACATACGAGGTATATAACCTCCATGAACTGACAAGAGAGGCACAAGCAAAGGCACACAGCCATTGGGCGGAACATTTTAACTATGGTTGGGACGAAGAAAACCGAAAGACATTGCAAGCCTTTGAACAGATATTCAATATCAAGGTGAACAGATGGTCATACGACAGTTGTACCTATACCTATCGTTTCACTTCCCATTACAGCGAGGAGGAAGACAATCTGAAAGGGATAAGACTTCTGAAATACCTTGTCAATAACTATTGGGAAGACTTGTATCCACCCAAGATTTATTGGAGCAGAAACTACAAGAAGAAACGCAAGAGCCGTGTATTTGTTTCGGACGATTGTGTGCTGACGGGCTACTGCATAGACTATGAAATCTTGAAACCCATATACGATTTTCTGAAAGCCCCCGATGATACCACCCTATACAAACTTATGGACAAGTGTTTGGATGGATTTTTCAAGGCTTGCAGGGACGATATGGAATATCAATTCAGCGAGAGAGCCTTTGCCGAGAGTTGCGAAGCAAACGATTATGAGTTCCTATCAGACGGAACTATGTTTAACTAATAAAGAACAAAAACAGTGAAAGGTACAGAGCATTTCAAAAGCGTAATCCAATGTTACTTGGAGAATAGAGCATCATACGATGAACTCTTTGCGGAGAGTTTCCGTAAGGAAAACAAGAACATAGACGAGTGTGTAACCTATATCCTCAACGAGGTGCAGAAAAGCGGTTGTTCGGGATTTTCAGACGATGAAATCTACTCTATGGCAGTGCATTACTATGACGAGGACGACATAGAGGTCAGCAAACCCAATTCCTGCAAAGTAGTGGTGAACCATACCATCGAACTCACGGAGGAGGAGAAGGCGGAAGCCAGACAGAGAGCCGTAGAGCAATTTCAGCGTGAGGAATTCTCCAAAATAAAGAGCCGTAACACAAGACCAAAGAAAGCGGAGACAACGGAAATAGTATCACAACCCTCTCTATTCGAGTTTTAACCCCTTAAATAACGAAAGGAAAATGAAACCGAGAAACAAATATGAGCAGGCAGTCCTTGCCGAGAGTAAGCATCTTCGCTCGATAACCAAGACACAAAGCAAATGGGCATTCCGTGAATGTATAGACCATTTTGCCTACCGACTGCCCAAAGGTCGCACAACGTGTATGGATTGTGGGCATAGTTGGACAATGGAAAAGCCAACGGACACTTGCACCTGCCCTCAATGTAGGGCAAGGTTGCAAGTTCGGGAAACATTCCAACGAAAGTTGCAACAAAAGCAGTATTTCACCATTCTAACCACTTGTGGAGAATACCAAGTATTGCGTATGTACCTCCTTGTCGTGGAAATGGAAAAGGGTTGCAGGGCAACTCCCTATGCTATTGAAATTGGTCAGTATTGGTGGAACGCACAAGGGAGAAAGACGATTATTGCCGTTCAACGAACATTAGGCAGATACATTGACACCTTTTCTTTCTGCTCGCCAATGGCAGTACGCAACGATAACGAAGCCTACCGCCATATATCGTACTCACAGATATATCCCAAGTTCAAGGTTACGGACACACTCCGCAGGAATGGATTTAAGGATGATTTTCACGGCATAGCCCCGACTATCCTTATCCCCTCTATATTGTCCGACAGACGGGCGGAAACCTTGCTGAAAGCAGGCAGAGCCGAGCATCTGAAATACTTTCTTAATAATTCAAGGACTTTTGACGCCTGTTGGCAATCCTATAAAATAGCAGTCCGCAACGGCTATGACATAGAGGACATTTCGATATGGTGCGACTATGTGGATATGCTCCGCAGATTGGGCAAGGACATACACAGCCCCAAGTATGTTTGCCCCACCGACCTATATTGGGAACACGACCGCAGACAAAACGAACTTCGCAAACAGAGAGAAAAGGAGGAAATAGAGAAGAAACGCAAAAAGGCTATGGAGGACGAAGAGCGTTTCCAAGAACTCAAATCCAAGTTCTTCGGTATCCGTTTCACGGACGGCACAATCCAAGTCCACGTATTGGAGAGTGTGCAGGAATATTTGGAGGAAGGCACGGCAATGCACCATTGCGTATTCTCCAACGAGTACTATCTCAAAGAAAACTCGCTTATCCTTTCGGCAACCATTGAGGGCAGACGGATAGAAACGATTGAGGTCAATTTGGACACGCTCAAAGTGGTGCAAAGTCGTGGCGTGTGCAACAAGAACACGGAATATCACGACCAAATCGTGAGCCTTGTCAATGCCAATCGCAAATTGATAAGGCAGAGAATGAGAGCGACAGCATAAGCAACAATCACCAAAACATTACAGATATGAAAGCAGAAATAGAAAGCATCGTATGCGACTGGGCAGACGAGATACCCCATATCCTTGTAAGGATAATCAATGCCATTACCCTATCTGCCAATGAAGAGGAACTGAGGGCAGCCGTCAAACGAATAGCCGAAGAAACAGAACTTGACAAGTTCTTTGCCTATGGTTACGGCACACATCATTTTTGGCTTACCCACCGCAGGTTATCGAATGGTGAGCCGATGGAACACAGATTATTAAAGGTTGAGTTTTGAGAATATGAAGAAGAAAGTTTACAGAGTACGGACGCAATATATCTTCGAGGGAGTGTTTGAGGTAGTTGCCGAAAGCAGAGAGGACGCACGACAGAAGGTCATTCAGAATTGCGGATTAGTAATGGGTGGGAACATTCACAGCACCCTATCCGATGAGGAGGTGAATTGGGCTTTTTCCTCTCACCCCGAAGTAAGGACGGAACGGATAACCGTTCAAGAAAAACGGACAGAGTAAAGCGGTCGGCAGATTTGCCGACCGCTACTTTCTTTCGTGAGCTTCGGGCGGACAAAGAAAGTAGCAAAGAAACCCAATGAAAAAACTTCGTTACTTTTGACAGTGAGTTAGAACGGCTCAAAAGTAACAAAAAGCCACTTCTTTTTCCTTCAACTATTCTAAGTATAAGTGTAACACTGTATTGCCTTAAAGAATTATTCTACATGCAGTAAAACAGCATATTATTATGCATTTCATTTAATCTCTTTTATTATACGCTCTATATTCAAGCAAAACCCTGCAAATGGGTCTATTCGTTCAACCAAACTACTTCTTACTTTATCTATTGTTTTCGCATAGAATTTCTTCGAAAAATTAAAATTGGAAATATAACTTTCTAAAAGTCCCAAAAGATACATTGATAATATAAATGCATCTTGAGAAACAAGTAAACCAAATGTAGAGATAAATGAACTAAAAGAAAAGGCCCATTTATAGGTCTTTATTTTCAAATCAATACTCTTTGTGATGGCATCTCTTAAGCTTTTGTTGTCAATCGTTTGCTGACAAATTTGGCTGAATTTATTATACTGTAGTATGAATTTCTCAAAAGCATCAGATTGTCGTAATTCGTTGATATCCAATGGTGATAATTTCAAAATGTCTTCTTCAGATTCAATGACCCTTAATTTTTTCAATACATCACAAAAGAAACTGGGATTATAGAGTATTGTAGGGTTGTATTCCGTGTTTGATTTTAATAAATTAATCTGGATTTTCTGAAAGTATGATGAATGTCCAATAACAGAATTATTCCCTAATCCACCTGCGTAGTAATATGCTGAATTAGAAAAATCTTTTAGAATTTTATGTTGAATTGAAAGTAGTCGACGACTTCCTTTTAACCTATCTATGAGGTTATCAAAATCCATTTTCGATATAAAAACCCCTTTTTTATTAAGTATTTTATCAATCTCTGTTTCAAGTATATTTATTTTTCTCTTTGTGAATACATTCTCTATGTATTCACTTTCTGTTAGTATCAAATCTTTCAAATGCTCATAGAATACAAAACTCTGTCGAGTTATGTCTCTTTTTCTAAAACAATCTGTATTGTTAAACAATTCAATAATTTCGAGAGATTTCCTTTCCTTTATTTCGTCCCAATCAATTGCTTGAAGTTTTTTCTCGAAATAAAATTCGTTTAAATTGGTCTGATTACTGCCAACACTTGTTGTGAATATTTGATTATCAAAAAAAGGCTTAAATCGGACTTTAAGAAAATCTAATGAAGATAACGACAAGTCCAATAGATGCGAGGGAGGTAAGAGTATACTATCACAGATTAGAGATAACACTTTCAGGTTAAATTCATGGTTTGTTTTTTGAATTAACCTATCTTTCTCTAATTCAAAATATGGATAATATATTACTATCTCTTTTCCCATTCATTTATCTTATTACAAACTATATTTCAAGGTTTATTTTCCTTTCCAGATTAGAGTATTTCGCCTATACCTATAGAAGAGACTTCCTATAGCAAAAGTACAAATGTATTCAATTTATCATAAAACAGTCGAAAACAAACTTCAAGAAGTGACGTAAGTTATAGAGAAATTTACGTCACTTTGGAGGGATTACTCTATTACTTCTTTTCGCTAGCTCATAAGATAGTGAAAACTGCCCCCTGTAAGCCGATAACAACAGAAGTGTACCCCAAAAGTTTTATGTCTAACTTTCGGGGTACACTTCAAACTTTTTTATAGGGATGCTTTGTGAAGTCAGGGTACATAAAACAGGGCAAACTCCACATTTCGCCGTTTGACCAATCCTCGCAGGACTTTGCCCTTGTATCGGAAGAGATAGACAAATTCACGGTAGAAATTCCTGTCGCCCAGCTCTATCTTCCGTAGCAAACAGCTCTTGGGATGCTTACCGTATCCCAGCAACCTACCCGTTCCAACGTTGTAGGACAAGACAGCAAGCAGCAAAGCATCCTTACCGTAGTCCTTGAACATCATTAGACGCTTCATTAGGTCAGCCCGAAGCAAGGAGTCTGCCTGCCGTTCCGTCATCGCTGCCGTAAAGTGTTCTCCCGGTAAGAGCTGATGCCCGTATCCAACGTATGGGTAATCCTTCCTGCCGTGCAGACCCTCAAAATGCTTGATACAGACAACAGCACGCTCAAAGGGTGGCAACGAAAGAAGTACATTTCTTCTGTTTTGAGTAGAAAGCCGTAAGCAGAAAAGGCAGACAAGACACAAGACGACAAGTTTACTTCTTGCTCTCATTCGGATTCTCCTTTTCCTCGTCCTTTTGGCTGTTGAACTCAAACGAGAGTTTTGCCGTCTGTCCGAAATTATCCTCCACATACACGTCTATCGTCTGTTGGTCGGTGGAAGCGGATGTGTAGTAGAGCCTGAACTCCTCCTTGTTGAGCGGATAACGGTCATTGGGCTTGAAGACCGTACCATCATCCATCTTCAACTGTCCCTTTCCATCGGGCTGAAAATAACGGATAGTATAGCGTGCATCCTCAAACCGTCCCTGCCGTTTGAGCGTGCAGCGTATCTCTGCCGTCTGCCCTTTGGCAATGTGCTTCTGCACCGGCATCGTCTCTACCGTGAACGGGTACGCCTGCTGAATATCCAACTCATGATCACAAGCAGATAAACAAAACCCGGCGAGGGCAAGCACTCCCATTACCCATATTGTGTTTATAATTTTCTTCTTCATTGTTTGTTATCGTTTTGTTGTTATACATTGTTCCCTGCATTCTTGGAAAGCAGAAACTCATTCAAATCCTTGTGGTCGGCATACAGGGAGGAACGGTCGATGACTTTCTCTCCAAAACACTCGTGCAATCTCTGAAAAGTCCTTCGTCCCGCCTCGTCATTGTCGAGATAGCATTCTATCCTTCGATAGCCGTGCAAGGCTCTTACAGCCTTCTCCACGTTGGAGACGGAATTAAGCACAAGCCAGTCCGAAGCAATGATTCCCATTTGCATAGCCGAGAGATAATCCATAAAGCCCTCGAATACGGCACATACGTCCGAACCGTCATGCCTCAGTGAAATATCCTTCGGTGGTATGCAGCCCTTGAAGAAGCGGTTGCGAAGTTCCAATCCTCCGGCATCGTTGCGAAAGCCGATGGCATAGTACCGTTTGCCACGCACACGGTATCGAACCTCCTCGCAGTTGGGTATGGCAACGTGGGCATTGATGCCCCGTTCTTTTAAGTAGCCCAGCAGTTTGGCATCCTGCAACGGTCGCACCCAAATATCCTCAAAGACGGGTTCTTTCTTTTCGCTTCTTTGCGGTTGTTTCAAAGCAGGCAGCGGACACGTTCCGCTCTTGGCGATGAAAGCCGCCCGCAGAAGAAAATCACCGCTTCCGATAAACTCTCCCGCCAAGTCGAAAATATCACCGCCTTTGCCCGTCCCAAAATCGAACCAGACATTCTTGACGGTATCGACTTTGAAGGAGGGTGTCCGTTCCGTGCGGTAAGGGGCGGAATACCACAAGGCGTTTCCTTTCTGTCTGGTCGGATGAATCCCCATTGCGCTGAGGAAGTCTGCAATGGGAATCTCCCTCATCTGTCGCACGTCCATCAGTCCAGCATGATCTTCAATCCGACACCGTACTGGGCATGGAAACGCTCCATAGAGCCGCCCCACAGGCAACGCTCCCTGCCATAGAACAGCAATACCAGTCTGTCCGTCAGATAGGTCTCCGCCTGTAGGGTGATTGCCCCACCATAGATAAAGCCATCTTTGTTATGGAGCGTCGAACCGTCAAAGAGCCGTTTCTCTCCGCCATTGATCGTCTCATAGCCTGCCAAGGCGGAAACACCTGCGGAGAGGAAGAAGGTCTTGCTACCGTCCGAAAGCACACCAAAGAAGAAGCCTCCCTCGCCCGTGAACTGCTCCATAGGAATACGGCTTTCGCGATAGGGATGGTATCTTCGAAGATACTCCGCCCCGAACACCCATTGATGTCCTCCTTTCGTGTAGGTGGCAAGCGAAGCCCCGAACGAATAGCCCGTCTCATTCTTGGAAGAGGGAGAATAAAAACCGTCCGCCATGCCTGTGGTCAGGCGTATACCCTTCATCTTGGGCAGACAGCGTTGGGCGTGCGCCTGCCCTGCAAAGAGGGCAAGCAACACGACAAACAGGAAAAATGCGAGCTTTTTCATATCACTTCACTTTGAGTTCGTTGATTTCCCTCGCACGCACAAGGTCTTCGTTCTCCACGACAAAGGACTGGTGTCTTCCGCCGTTCTTCTCGTGCATCTCCACAATAAGCTGCTTATCGTCGGGGATGGTGAACTTCTGAAGCGTGAACACCGTGCGATCGCTCTTTTGTCCAGCCACACAGGTAACATAGTTATAGGCACGCAGCGGAAGCAGAACCTGCTCCTGCATAGCCGTCTGCTTGGCAACTTTCTTGTCCACAATCTTAAACGTGATGAAGTCGATGTCGAACGGCACGTTGGACTTGTTGCGCAGTTCCGTATGGAAGTACAGCAGTCCGTTGTGCGAGTATAACCCTTTGAGCAAATACTGAATACTGAAGGACTTGCTGCCGATGTGCTTCACCGTCCGCCTGTCCTCCTTGTGAATGGATTTCATAATGAGCCGTACCAGCATTGGGCTTTCGCTTCCGAGTTCCTTGAGATAGACCTCCATGGCGTTGTTCGGGCGGTTTACGCTCGCACCGTCATGGATGAAGTCCGCCATTTCCACATTGAGTAGTAGCGGCTCGTTGGCATACTTAACATTGAAGGTGTAGAATGCCCCGTCCTCCGTGATGACACTCATATTCGTCTCCTCGTGGAAGTCCTTGACCGTCGCCTTCACACGGATAACGTTCTCCGCTCCGTCCGCCTTCCCTGCAATGAGGTTGGGCGAACCCAAATCCACATAGCGCACGGCAGAGGGGAAGATAATGTGCACCGTCTTGTCGTAGGTGATTTCCAAGCCGTGGGGCGGTATCATCCGCTCAAAGGCAATCTTGCGAGTCAGCCCCTGATAGAGGTCTCCCGTTGAAGTTGTTTCCTGTGCGTTGGCACAGACTGCGCCCAGCATCAGGGCGATGGCTAAAACTGTTCTTTTCATTTTACTTTGGATTAAAGTGGTGAATAATAACTGTGAATTACTTGTTTTCAGGTTGGTAGAGCAATACCTTGTATCCTGCTTTGAGATGCACCTTGACGGTGCGCATCTTCTTGGCGAAATATTGGCTCGTTCCCTGTATCAGCCCCTTGCCCAAGTCGGCGGCAAGTTGTGCTCCCGCATCGGTGGAGATATTCACGCTGCTGCCCACGGACGTGCCCATCCCGGCGGCAATCTCCTTGGCTGCACTGCGTTCCATTGATCCGGGAATGAATATCCCCGCCTGTCCGTCCGTGTCGTACACTGTCAGCTCTACGGGGATGATATTCCCACGATATTCCAGTGAAGAAATGACAACGGCGAGCCGTTCGCCCTGTAGCTTTGTCGTTCCCACGACAAGGGCGTTGCGTGGAATCTCCCAGCCCGATACCAACATCGGCTCCAAGAGACGGAAACGTACGATTTGCCCGTCCGTAACCGTCTGGTTGTTATGCACACAGGCTGATATGGTGTTTCTCTCCGTCTGTGAGGCTGTCCCGATAGCAGTTTGAAATAGGAAATTTCTCTCCTTGACATATTCGGAGCGGAAAGTCGAGTCGCTCATCGGCTGTGCCAGAGCCGACACCACTTGTTCGCTCACGGGGGAAACGGGAAAGGCTACCGCCTTCCCGTTTCGGGTAGTTACGACCGCTTTCCTTTCGGAAGCCGTCTCCCCATCCGATGCCAATGCCATATTGGAAGAGGACTGTCCACCACCCGACGGCATATATTTTGCCGCCAACTGATAGGACTTTTCAAGTAGTGCCATCTGGTCGTTCACGGTTATGGCGGGCGACTGCTGTTCGCTGCTCATACGGTTTTCCAACTCTGCCAATCGGGCACGCAATTCTTCCTTTTCAGGGTCTTTCCTCGGTGCTTCATAGAAACTGCCGAGCGTGCGGTTGATGTCTTGGTAGGCTGATGCAGAGGCGTGGAATCCCTCTTGCGGAGCAGCAGTGCGAGAGCCAAAGCCGTTATCTCTTTCCGACAAATCCGTTTTTAATGCCAACTCTTCGGAACTCTGCGCCGGTTGTCCTCCTGTCATTTCCCCGAACATGGAACTGAGGCTTTGCATCGCACGGCTGCGCTCCTGCTCTTTCTCCTCCATCATCTCCTTTTCGTAGGCTTTCTTCTTATCACCGATCAGTTCGGCTGCTGTCGGGTCGGGCACTTCCGTGTTGAATCCCTTCGCCTGTTTCTCCTCTTCTTTCTCCGATGGAGCGAAGATGAGCCACATAGAGCCTGCAAAAAGCAGGAACATCAGGGGGTAAATGACAAACTTCTTTCGCCTTTGTCTCTCTTCCTCCGTCAGTTCAGGCGAGGTACTCGTATCGGAGGCTGTCTTTCTTTTGAATGGGAACATAATCATAATACTTTAATAGGTTGATACTGTCATTCGGATAGAGCCGCCTTACTTCAGGGGCTTCGATATGCTTGATTGAGGGTAATGCTTCCTCCTTAGTGTCTCCATCGGAGAAGATGCGATACAAACCGTTGAAGAAAACGTAGTTGGTAAGAAAAGCGAAAAAGAGAAGCATTGTCAGGACAACATACAGCCTCAGATGAATGGGGATGCGTCCGCACAGGCGGCGGAGTCTTGCCTCCGCTCTCTCCTGCATCATTCGGAACAGACTTCTATTTTTCATCGCTTACGGGTACTGATGTCCTTGTTCTCCACTATCTCGAATCCCTCGATGTTGAACCCGTTCGGATTGTCGTCGCTGCGACTCGTATTGAGCAGGCGGCAGACGGTCACGAGGCTGCGCTCAGTCACGTTGGTGGCACGGATAATCATCTGCCGGGCGTACGTCCGTACCGAATAGGGATAGTGGTCAAAGTCACAGAGTACGCTGTCCACCTGCACGACCTGATTGATGTTTCCTGCCACGATACGGTTGTAGTACCCTTTCTCGGAGAAATCCCGATAGTAATTGTAGGCACTTTTGTCCGCCAAGAGCAGCGCACGGGAGATATTCCCCTCGATGGCACTCTTATCGGGCGAAAGGGTGAAGAACAACTCGTGGAAGCGGCGCACGTGCTCTTTTGCCTCGGCGGGTCTGTTCTGCGACAGATCCTGCGACAAGGCGAGCATCAGCGACTTACCGCCATCCAGCACATAGATTTTCTGCCTTTGGGCTTCGGCAAAGGAGTAGGCTCTCCATACCGAATAGCCCGCAAGGGCGGCACACAGACAGACGACAACCAAAGTAAAAAGGCGTATCTGCCTGAAACTTGTTTCGATATTCTTTAATGACTTAAATTCCATGACTTTTTAGTTTTGTTCAGATGATTCTGATGATTGGTTTCCTCCTCGATGAAATAATTTTCCGGCAATCTCTTTGGCTTTGCTGCCCGCATGGTTCATCATGCTTCGTCCGTGTCCCACGGCAAAGCCTCCTGCGGCTCCACCCACGGCTCCTGCGATACCAGCACCCTTTCCTGCCGCATAGTTCACGTTCTTTCCGAAATTACCTGCTCCACCTGCCTGTATCACCCAGCCCGCAACCGTAGGAATGGTGAAGTAGCCGATGATGCCGATAATCATAAATACAAGGTAGACCCCATTCGAGGCATCTATCGTATAGGTAGGGTCATTTTGTAGCTGTGTGATGTCATGCTTGAGCATCAGCTCCTGAATCTTCGCCAGCATCGAGCTGAACAAGTCCGCCACAGGCAACCACAAATAGATGGAGATGTACCTTGTGAACCACTGCGTGAGGGTACTCTGAAAACCGTCCCACACGGAGATGGCAAAGGCTATCGGACCCAAGATGGAGAGGACAATCAGGAAGAATGTCCGGAGCGTGTCGATAAGCAGGGCGGCAGCGGCGAAAAGCAGTTCTAAAAGTTCCCGCACCATATTGCGAATAGATTTCTTCAGGTTATACATACCTCGCTCCACATACATCCCTGCCATCGTCGCCATGTCCGAGGGAGCGATACCGAGTTCATCCAGTTTCTTGTCGAACTCCTCGTTACTGACCAAATAGGCTGTTTCGGGATTTTTTACCATCGCCTCGTACTCCAGCTTGTCCCGTAACTTGCGGTATTCGTCCATGCTGAAGGTCTGCTTTTCGAGCATCTTGTGTGTACCCTGTACAATGGGACTGAGCACCCCGTTGATGGTCTCCAGCACCATCGGAAAGAAGAGGATACAGAGACCGAGCGCAAACGGACGGAGCAACGGATAGACGTCGATGGGTTCGGCACGGGCAAGCGTTTGCCATACTCTGAGTGCCACATAGAAGAGCGCGCCCAAGCCCGCAATGCCTTTGGCGACGCCTATCATGTCGCCGCACATCGGCATCATCTCCGTGTAAAGGGTACGGAGGACTTGGTGCAGGTTATCAAATTCCGCTCCCATACCTACCAATACCTTTCGTTGTCCGTTCCATAGAGCGAAAGCACCCGGTCGGTATCCTGCTGCTTCTTGGCTCTGAGGTAGCTTACGGAGATGTTCTTGTTCGTGTAGTAACGCACGAGGTTGCGGTAGTCCCGCACCTCCTTGTAGCAGCGATCCACCACGTCCATACGCTCCTTGTCGGTCATTTTCAGCGTGGTGATGTTCACCACCTGCTTCAGCTCCTTGAGCAGGTTGTTGCTCTCTCCGAGCAGTTTGGTGTAGCCGTTGGCGATGGCAACCAGCTCCTCCGGTCGGAAGTTCGGGTCGGAGAGCATCTTCTTGTAGTTGTTCACATAGATGTCGGAGATTTCCCCGACCATCAGGATGGTCTCTTTGACTCGTTGGGCATCCCGCACGAGGTCATTCACTTTTTTCAGAGCGTCGTAGTACTTCTTGCTCTCATTGTAGAGTTTCTCCACCTCTTTGAAGTTGTTGAGCGTGTTCTTGACCGTTTTGGAGGTTTGTATGATTTCCTTGGTCGTGTTGATGATGCTCTGTGCAAGGTTGGTGGGGTCTGTGACTACCCACTGGGCGTGTGCGCTGCCGGCCAGGAGGCAACCGCACGTGATAAGCATTAAAATTCTCTTTCTCATTTTACGTTGGATTTTAGTGATGATTATTCTTGACTATTCTTCTTCAGTGAGCTGCCTGATGGCAAGCTCCATGTTGCCGCCGAGTTGCTCGGCACGGGCCAGTACGCGCATCTTCTCTGTCTCCTCCGTTGTGTAGGTGAGGTATTCGGCTTTTGATACTTCGGTGGCATAGACAGCGGATTGTACACCACCCAGTCCGATCCATACCTCCTTGTATGACCTCGTGGCATCGTTGCTCTGGTTGATGGAGAGGATTTGCCCCCGTTCCTTGTCCGTCAGTCCCAAGAGTGCCTGAATCTGGTCGAACTTGTTCATGTACTTGCGCTGGTCAAGCAGTATCTTGCAATCACTATTATTGATGATGGACTCCTTGACCACGGGCGATGAGATGATGTCGTCCACTTCCTGTGTCACCACGACCGCCTCGCCAAAGAACTTACGCACGGTTTTGTAGAGGTAGCGTATGTATCCCGCCATGTTTGCGGAGGCTATCGCTTTCCAAGCCTCCTCGATGAGGATGACTTTCCGAACCCCTTTCAGTCGTCGCATCTTATTGATGAACAACTCCATAATGATGATAGTCGTGATGGGAAAGAGGATGGGATGATCCTTTATCGCGTCGATTTCGAAAACGATGAAGCGTGCATTTAAGAGGTCGAGTTGCTTGTCCGAGTTCAGCAGATAGTCGTATTCGCCACCCTTGTAGTACGGCTCCAGCACGTTGAGAAAATTGGCCAAGTCAAAATCCTTTTCCCTGACCTTTTTCTCACGAAGCAGAGCCGAGTAATCGGTGGTGAGATACTCGTAAAAGCTGTTGAACGAAGGGACGATACCATCATCCGTCTTGATCCGCTCGATAAAGAGCGAAACGGCATTGGAGAGGGCAACCTCCTCCGAACGGGTGGCAGGCTCGTTGTCTTTTTTCCATAGGGTCAGCAGTAGGGTCTTGATGCTCTCTCGCTTCTCCACATCAAAAATCTTGTCCGTCGTGTAGAAGGGATTGAAGCTGATGGGACTCTCGTCTGAGTAGGTGAAATAGACCCCATCCTCGCCCTGCGTTTTGTGGCGTATCATCTCGCACAAGCCCTGATAGCTGTTTCCCGTGTCTACCAAGACGATATGGGTGTTCTGTTCCCAGTACTGCCTTAGTAGGTGGTTGGTGAAGAACGACTTGCCCGAACCCGACGGTCCCAAGATGAACTTGTTGCGGTTCGTGATGATGCCTTGCTTCATCGGCAGATCGGAGATGTCGAGATGGATGGGCTTGCCGCTGCGGTCAGCCATCTTGATACCGAACGGTGAGAGTGAATCACGGTAGTTGGTCTCCTCATTGAAGAAGCAGACCGCCTGTTCGATGAAGGTGTAGAAACTCTCTTCGGCAGGGAAGTCGGCTTCATTGCCGGGAATGCCCGCCCAGAAGAGCGTCGGCACATCCACTGTGTTGTGTCGTGGCTTGCACTCCATCAGTGCCAGCTGACTACCCACATCATTGCGGATAAGGCGGAGTTCCTCCTCATCCTCGCTCCACGCCAAGACATTGCAATGACAGCGGACGGAGGTAAGCCCGAAGCTGTGCGCCTCGTTCAGATACTCGTCAATCCACTGTTTGTTGATCTGGTTGCTTCGGCTGTAACGGGAGAGCGAGTGCATATTCCGTGCGCTCTTCTCGAAGCGTTGCAGGTTCTCCGCACTGTCGTCAATCAGCACATACTGGTTATAGATATGGTTGCACGGGAGTAACAGCCCAACGGGAGCGGCAAAGGAAAGGCGGCAATCGCTTCGGTCGGTGGAGAGACGCTCATAGCGCATATCCGTTGCGACCTGTCCGGGCAGGTCTTCCGTATCGGAGAGCGTATGCAGGCAGAGCCGTTTGTCGCCGATACGCATACGGTCGGCTCTCAGGTCGATGTCCTCCAATACCGTCGTGTCGGAGAGGGAGAGCGAGAAATACTTCTCTATCAGTCCCGGTTTTTCCTCCGTTCCGACAATCTCTTCGTCGTTCAGTCGGATAAGACGAACAAAACCGCATTCGTTCATAATCCGCTCGAATTGCTCGGTCGCTTCGAGGAACTTGCGGGCGGTATCCTTGTCCCGTACCTCCTTGGGGATGATATGCCCCCGGCAGAGGGTGGAGAAGTTGCTCTGCTGTCGGCTGCGGTTCTTGGTTGTCTTAGTCAGGAACAGATAACAGTCGTGATGAAGGAATGGTCGCTCGTTGAAGTGCCGCTCGAAACTTCGGGAAAGGAAGCTCATATCCTCCTTTTGCAATTCTGGGCGGTAGCCCTCCTTGACGAACCAATCCTGTTTGTGTACGATGCTGTAGGTCGGCAACACCTTGATTGCCTTCACCCAAGCCGAATGAATGGCGACATACTCCGCACTTGTCACCGTATAGAGTTCGGGAAGTTCGACCCGAAAAGCGACCGTGATGTCGGCGTCCTTCGAGAGGATGCACCCCTCTTCAACGGCAAGCAGCGGAAAGCGATTCTCCAGCGTGGTGGCTTTCAGTATATTTCTCATTGCCTTTTCTCCTTTTCTTTGTTTTTCCTTTCTTCCTGTTCTCTCTTTACTCTTCTCTGTTCCTTATGTCGGAACAGACGAGGAATGCGACGACGGTTGATAAGATATCGGGGATGGCTGTGCAGCGCGGAACGCTTCATCAGCCCATATTCCCCATACTTCCTGTTCAGGGAGAAGGTCTGCCACACCAGAACGGATGCGGCAGTCCCTCCGAAGCCGATACAGATCCATTGATTGACACCCGCCATGTAGAGGATGACAAACAGCACGAAAAGGGCGAGTAGCCCTCCGGCGAAGATGAACAGATACTGGCTTTTGAGTCCCTGAAACTCTACCGAGCGACCGATTCCCTTGTTGATGGGATAGGTCTCCATAGGCTTAGAGGAAGAAACTTCTTAGAATGGTGGCTGCGACAATGAGGAAGATACAGGCCCCGAACCAGCTCGCGGCGGTCTTCGAAGTGTCTGGATCTCCGGACGAGAACTTTGAATAGACTTTTACCCCTCCGATAAGTCCCACAACCGCACCGATGGCATAGATGAGTTTCGTGGCTGGGTCGAAATAACTCGTCACCATGTTGGTGGCTTGGTTGATACCCGACAAGCCGTTCCCTTGGGCAAAGGCAGAGGAAATGGAAAGCAGCAGAATGGCTGCGAAAAGAAAATGTTTCTTGGTCATAAATCTTTGTTTTGTGCCAGAAGGATTGGATATGTCCTCCCGACGGATGAATACTGTTGTTACTTTCGGATGTTAGTGGTGGCTCTCTTAGAGTCAGCCGTACTCTTTTTCTTTCATTGTTCCTGTTATATTAAAGGGTTCATACTATTGGGGTTAAAACCGATCGGAAGGGGCGTTACGCTTTTTTGCCGCTGTAAAGCTCCTCGAAACGGGCACGGACGATTTCATCGATCGTGGCCGAACGTTTCGCATCGCTTCGGAGCGTTTCCATCAGATGGGTTCCTTCCAACGCTCTCAGCGTATCGCCGGTACTCTGTCGCTCTGCTTCGGTGTGGGCGTGGCGGTGAATGACCGACAAGGCTTCCAGCACCCGTTCAAAATCAATTCCCATGGCGTATTCTCTTTCCCCCTGTATGGGAAGTTCTTCGTCCTCCTCTTCAAACGATGGTGCATCCGAAGATTCATACGTTAAAGGAATCTCATCCATGTCGGGCAGATTATCCGGCTCTTCCGATGGCTCTTGTCCGTTTTCGAGGGCAAATGTAGATGCCTTTTTTGCTTCCGCCTCGCCTTTGGCATAACTGCGTACTTGTGGCGTTGAATGGCCTCTCTTAAAGCGACTTTTACCGATGATTTCTGCTTCAGAGACTATTTGGCAAGGCTTTTTGGGTGCTCCCTTCCTTCCTCTTTTCCGCTCATACAAGAGAAAAAGAAATAGCCACAGGAGATAGAGCAAGAGAGCGGCAAGGACTATTCGGTACATAGGCGTTGCAGGATTTCGTGAAGTTCATCGCCCAACCCGTTGCATAGCTGACTTAACTTTCCTCCGTGAGGAGGGAAGAGGGTGCATACCCCTCTTTTGCGCTCGGAAAGCAACGGACGATACAAACGGGAGTGGCTTAATGAGGTCTGCATCAGCAATGCTCCCGTTTCATCGGCAAGGGTTCGACAGCGTTCATCGGCTTCCTCGCGTTCCCAAGCCTGTATCATATTGCGAAGCAGATAAAGTTCTCTGATATTGCCCTTGCCCATCGTCAGTATCTGCTCTCCCAAGATGTCGATGAAACGGCGGACGGCTTCCATATCCATCGGACTGCCCGTAACGGGAAAGACGACGGCGTCCATTGCCGAAAGCAGTTCCACTGTCCCTTCGGTACGCATCAATGCAGGGAGGTCGAAGAGGATGCAGCGAGGAGGATTGTCCGCACAGTATCGTTCCACCCGATTCAGGGCTTCTCGCACCGGAGTGTAGATAATCGGATAAGGGGTGCAGGGTGTCCGATGCTTCAGACGCATCAGGCTTTGATGATTCAGTTCCTCCGACTCTTGTTGCCGCAGACGGGCGATGGTATAGACGGGATGGTTGCAATCCACGACAACGACATCGTACCCTCTGTGGTATTGCAGAATGCTTGCGGCAAGTACCGTAAGCGAAGTTTTGCCGACACCTCCCTTGGGGGAAGCGATGGCGAGATAAATGGGTTTACTCATATTTTCTCTTTTCTTTGAACGGGTGAATACTATGTCTTGATAAATCGTTTGTAATCGAAGTTGCCTGACTGAACCTCTTTCGGAGCTTCTTCGGCAACGCGCTCCAGCAGTTCGCGGACACGTTCTCCGGCCGCTTTCTTAATCGCTTGGAACATCGGGGAGTCGTGTATTTTATAGATGGTTTCGGCGGCTTTCGCAGCTTCCTCTATCGGAGCATTTTTGCAGGAGAGGACATTACCCATTTGTTGCAGCTCTTCCGCCGTGATGCTTTCCGAAAGGGAGTGGCTTTCACCTTGGACTTCCACCAGTACATATTTCTCATCCTCTTCGGAAATGTCCGGAGAGGTCTCTTCCGACATTCCCGTTTCAGGCATCTGTTCCTGTAACTCTTCGTCAATGGGCAACTCGGCTAAAAGGACATTCTCCTCTTGGGAGGATTCCTTTTGGGGGATACGGATGGTGACGACGACTTTCCCCTTGCCCCGTTCCTTGAAAAAGAGTTGCAAGTCACGGTAGAGTTTTATGGCACTCCGATAGCGTCCGTACAGAAAACGGGCGACCTGTACGCTGCCGAGATAGGCTAAGCTGACCAGCAGCAGAATAAATACGATCTGCTTCATCGCTCGAAACGTTTACGGAATTGTTGCTCGAACAAGACGTCTATCTCATCGCGATGACTCTCTAAGTGGTGCCGGAGGATGTGTTCTACGAATGCCCCGATCGTCAGTTTGCCTGCGGCTGCCACATAGACGATTTCGGCAATCTCTTCCTGTGTCTTTTTGGAAATGAATACCCCCTTTCGGTCTCCAATGTTCAGGGGTTGCAGAAAGGCGGTTTCATAATCGCATCTCTCTTCCTGAAGGAGACCTGTAGGATGTCCCTCGGAATGTTCAATGAGCGTGGTGGAGTTACGGATGGTTACTTTTGAAGAGACGCTTTTTCGTTCTCTGCAGGACTTATGACCTGCCATTGGTCGATCTTTTTTCTGTTTCATATCACAATAATTTCTTGAAGTTCTTTTCACTTAATCGGTTGATTTCCTCCTTGTAGTCCTCCAAATGTTTGAGAAGGATGTTTTCCACGTACATGCCCAATGTCATCTCCCTCTTTCGGATGAAGAGGACGATTTCCGAGAGTTTGTCCTGCAACTCTTTGGAGATGTAGATTGCCTTGCGGTCATACAGGTCATTGCGGTGCATGAAGAGTGAGATGTAATCTCCTTTGGCGGGATTCCTGCGACGTGTTCGAATGGGTAGTTGCGGTTCTTCCGAGACCTCTTTCCCTGTTTCCGGAATAGACGCATCCACCTCTTCAACAGTGGCAGGTGGTATCATCTCGCTCTCTTTCTTTTTCATCGGGATACCCTGCGAAATCAGTTCTCGGATGGCGACGGGGTCTATCGCCCCTTTATTCTTCTCTGCCATATGTTTCAGGTTTTACGATGGACAAGATTTCCTCCACGAGCTCTTTCAGACGACTGCCTCTAAGCAGCGTGCGAGAGGCGGGAAAGATTGTTGAACGGAAAAGGGTCGTACCCTCATCCATCATTTCCTTTTTGTAGCGGGTCGTATTGGGGACTGCCGTCCTCAAGAGAGGAAGTCCCAACTCGGCAATGACTTTTTCATACATCGCATAGAGGGGTGTTTTCTCTCTGCCATCCACCATGTTCCAAAAGAGGTAAATCCCTTTGTTGGCAGTGTCTGTATTGTCGGTTATCGCCTCCTTGATGATGGCTGAAAAGCTCAGCGTGCTTTCCAAGGAGATACGGTCGGCAGAAATGGGTGTGAAAATGTAATCCATACCGGAGAGAGTGGTCAGCACACCGTCATTGTTGATGGTTCCGGGCAGGTCAAAAAAGACGAAATCCGTATCCGACTCATGTGTTTCCAGATATTCCCTGACCGTATCCACGGCTGCCTCTGCCGTGGCACAAAGGATGGTGTACGTGGGCTTTTGCAACTCGGAGAACTGGGTGGCTGCCAATTCCTGCAGCGCGGGGTTGCGATCCACCCCCTGTGCGTCACGCTGACGCATCGCATTGATGCTGAATTGCGGATAGTCGCAATCCACCACAATAAGGTTATACCCGCAGGTATAGTGCAGGTAACTCGCCGTCAAGACCGTAAAGGTCGTTTTGCCGACACCGCCCTTCTGGGTGGAGAAGGCAATGAAAACAGGTTTCTTTTTCATTTCATTTTCTGTTTAATGGTTCTACATATATGTGAGGAAAGGCGCATGCACGCCTTGGCTTGTTTCCTTGAAAAGGCAGATATGGAAATGAGTCCGTGAGGGAATAAATCTCTGGACGGGCATACGATAAGGTATTCCGATAAGAGAACATAGACCCACTTTGGGGGATATGTCCCTCTTTGTATAAGGGTGGAGATATATGACGGGAGGCATACTTGCACACGTCCACCCATCCATACGTCCGCACTTGTACCCTTGCGCAAGGGTATAAGGAGCGACGGGGGCAATAACTTGTAGATATTCTCATTCCTATTTTCATTTCCGTAATTGTCTGTTCAAATTGCTGTGGACAGGTTTTTAGACTTGGATAGGCAGGTATGTCCACCAACCTGCCCCTGTTCGACGGAGCAAATATAGATGCCCTCAAAGCCTCTTTTCTACCCTTTTTGCTAACTGCGTACTTGTGGCGTCGATATGCGTACTTGTGGCTACTTATGAGGTAAGTGTCTTAGCTACAATGGGTAGTAACTTTGCACCTAAGCGGAAAGCCGAAGCTTTCGAGGTATAAAGCGTTCTTTTTTGAGATACTCGACTTCCGTCCTTCGCGGACGGATTTATTTGCGTCGGAGCAAATAGCAAGGTATGTTTTATGCAGCACGACTCCGTTTTTGCAGCATAAAACCCTTGCTCTTGCAGAGGGCTGAAAAAACTCCGAAGTCGTTTTTTCTTGGAAGGGAGAATGCCTTGTCTCGAATGCCGGTGATGCCGTGAAACACTAAAATCCAAAGTAGAAAATGAAACAAAAGAAAATGCGGGGCATAAGCTCCAAAGTGAAGACCGAGAAACGGGTCTCGGTCAATTTTACGGCGATGGAATTTGCCGAGTTTCTCTCCATGAAAGAGACGGCGGGCGTACAAAGTCAGTCGGCTTTCATCAAGGCAAGGGTCTTTGACAAGACTTTTCGTGTCATAAAAGTAGACCGCTCCTTGCTTGACTACTATCAAAAATTGACGACTTTGTACGGGCAGTTTCGGAGCGTAGGGGTCAATTACAACCAAGTAGTGGTCGCCTTAAAAAGCAATTTCACCGAGAAAAAAGCCTACGCCATGCTTGCCCAACTGGAGAAACTGACACTTGAATTGGCAACTATCGGAGGCGAAATCGTACAACTCACCCGTGAATTTCAGGAGAAATGGTCGCAAAAATAAGCTATGGAATTTCCCTTTTCGGGGCGTTGGCATACAATGGAGAAAAGGTAAACGAGGGTGTCGCGAAGATTTTGGAGACCAACAAAGTGTTTTGTTCTGCCGATGGCACACACGATATTGCAGCCTATATGCAGGACTTTCTGGCATATATGCCGAGCCAAGTTCGCACGAAGAAGCCCATTATTCATATTTCCCTGAACCCGCATCCTGATGATAAACTCTCTGATGAGCAGTTCTCTGCCATCGCACAGGAGTATATCGAAAAGATGGGCTACGGCAACCAGCCCTTTGTCGTGTATAAACACGAGGACATAGACAGACATCATTTGCATATTGTCACCTTAGCCGTTGATGAACAAGGGAAGAAGATTAACGATGGCAACAACTTCTACAAGAGTAAGCATATCACCCGAGAGATAGAGCAGAAATATGGCTTGCTGCCTGCCGAAAGGCAACGGGCAAAAGAGACTTTTCGACTGCAAAGAGTCCGTCCTGAAGAGGGAAATCTCAAAAAACAACTGGCTTCGGTTATCAAACCTGCAGCGAAGTTCTATCATTGTCCGAGCTTCAAAGAATACAGAGCCTTGCTCTCCACCTATAATATATGCGTGGAAGAGGTGAAGGGAGAAATATATGGAAAGCCCTATAATGGATTGGTCTATTTTGCTACCGATGATAAAGGTAAAAAGGTGGGGAATCCTTTCAAGGCTTCTCTTTTCGGGAAAGCTGTCGGATATGAAGCCCTACAAAACAGGTTCAAGGCTTCAAAGGAGAAAGTGAAAGAAAAACATCTTGCTCCCAAGACCAAAGCTGTCGTAGCCGGAGCATTGAGGCATTCTGCCACAAGAGTGGATTTCAGGGATAATCTCTATCACAAGGGGATTGATGTCCTCTTTCGTGAGAACGACGAAGGGCGGCTCTATGGCATCACCTTCATAGACCATAACAACGGCTGTGTGGTCAATGGCTCACGATTGGGCAAGGAGCTTTCGGCAAACGCCGTTTCCGAGTGGTTCGACCGCCCGCATCCCGAACTGTCTGCTCCAATACAGCAGAGTGAGAAAGGCAGTATTTCCCAAACTCAGACTTCGGACGGAGATTCCGTCTTGGGTGGTCTTCTCGATTTGCCCTTGGAAGCACACGGAACGGATTGGGAGGAAGAGCAGTTCCGCAGACGGATGCAGCGCAAGAAAAGAAAACAACGTAAACTCTAAAAAACAGAAAGATTATGTCACAACAAGAAGACGATTTGAGGGCATTGGCGAAAATTATGGATTTTCTACGTGCCGTAAGTATTATATTGGTGGTTGCCCACCTCTATTGGTATTGCTATGAAGCGATACAACTATGGGGCGTGAATATCGGTGTGGTGGACAGGATACTGATGAATTTCCACCGCACGGCGGGACTGTTCGGCAATATGCTCTACACCAAACTCTTTGCGCTGGTACTGATGGGACTTTCCTGCTTAGGTACGAAAGGTGTGAAAGAGGAGCATATCACTTGGTCGAAGATAGGGGCATTCATGGGTGTCGGCTTTGTCTTTTTCTTCCTCAATTGGTGGATACTCGCCTTGCCGCTGCCCATTGAAGCCAATGCGGCTCTCTACACCTTTACGATAACTGTAGGATATGTGTGTCTGCTGATGGCCGGACTCTACATGAGCCGTCTGTTGAAAAACAACCTGATGGAGGATGTCTTCAATCAGGAGAACGAATCCTTTATGCAAGAGACAAGGCTCTTGGAAAACGAGTATTCGGTCAATCTTCCGACCCGTTTCTATTATCGCAAGAAATGGAACAAGGGCTGGATAAACGTGGTCAATCCTTTCCGTGCGGTCTCCGTCTTGGGAACGCCGGGCAGCGGTAAGTCCTATGCCATCATCAATAATTTCATCAAGCAGCAAATCGAAAAAGGTTTTGCCATCTACTGCTATGACTTCAAGTATCCCGACCTCTCCACGATTGTTTACAACCATCTGCTGCATCATTCGGAAGGGTATAAAGTCAAGCCGAAGTTTTACGTGATCAACTTCGACGACCCTCGTCGATCGCACCGCTGCAATCCGATACACCCCGATTTCATGAGCGATATATCGGATGCCTACGAATCGGCTTATACGATTATGCTCAACCTCAACAAAACATGGGTACAGAAGCAGGGTGATTTCTTCGTAGAATCTCCCATCGTTCTCTTTGCCGCCATCATTTGGTATCTCCGCATTTTCGAAGGAGGGAAATACTGTACCTTTCCCCATGCCATTGAGTTTCTCTGCCGAAAATACGAGGATATATTTCCCATCCTGACCTCTTACCCCGAATTGGAGAATTACCTCTCTCCCTTTATGGACGCTTGGCTCGGAGGAGCCGCTGACCAGTTGCAGGGGCAGATAGCCTCCGCTAAGATTCCCTTGTCAAGGATGATAAGCCCGCAGCTCTATTGGATTATGACGGGCGATGATTTCACGCTGGACATCAATAACCCCAAAGAGCCTAAAATCCTGTGTGTAGGGAATAACCCTGACAGACAGAATATCTATGGAGCAGCATTGGGGTTGTATAATTCGCGCATTGTCAAGCTCATCAATAAGAAAGGAATGCTGAAAAGTTCGGTGCTCATTGACGAGTTGCCTACCATATACTTCAAAGGGCTTGACAATCTGATTGCCACTGCTCGAAGCAACAAGGTGGCGGTCTGTTTAGGTTTTCAAGACTTTTCGCAACTGAAGCGCGATTATGGAGACAAGGAAGCTGCTGTAGTGATGAACACCGTCGGGAATATTTTCTCCGGTCAGGTGGTCGGCGAGACGGCAAAGACCTTATCGGAGCGTTTCGGAAAAGTGCTTCAAAAACGGCAGAGCATGAGCATCACTCGAAGCGACAAAACAACCTCCATCTCCACGCAGATGGACAGCCTTATTCCTCAGAGCAAGATTTCCACGCTCACGCAGGGAATGTTCGTGGGAGCGGTCGCTGACAACTTCTCCGAACGTATCGAGCAGAAGATATTCCACTGTGAGATTGTGGTGGACAATGCGAAAGTGGCAAAGGAAACGGCCGCTTATCTACCGATACCCATTCTAACAGATTTCAAGGATGAAAACGGAGTGGATATGATGGAACAGGAAATCAAGGCAAACTATGACCGAGTGAAGACGGAGGTGCGGGAAATCGTGGAACGGGAGTTGCAACGGATTTCCGACGACCCGGAACTCTCCAAACTACTCAATACCAAGAAATAATGGCTGTTTTTCTTGGCTCTAAGGCTGGATTTTCGTACTTTTGAACACACAAAATGATGACACTATGAATTTTTTAATCATACCCAAGAACCGGCGGTAGCCCAGTGTTCCGATTGCGGGAAAGGGCTGTGCTCCGAATGTGCGGGAAAGTATCAGCCGATACTCTGTACACCTTGTTTTCAGAATAGAAAACGCAGCGAGATTTGGCGAAGTATCTTCTGTATGTTGTTTCTCATCGCCTTGTTTGTCATAGGTTTCAAGTGGAACTTCTTGGCGACCAAAGGCTTTGAGGATATGAGATGGATGTCCGGATATGTGCTGATGGCGATATGGTCGGGCTATCTCTTCGTGGAGAAGTTTATTCCCTATAAGATGGTTGCGGGGACAAATGGACAGTGGATTGTTTACTATATTATCAAACTGCTCCTCTTTGTCGTCATAGGAGTTTTCACCGCACCTTTCACCTGCCTGTGGGCTGTCTACAGAGTTATCAGGGCTTTTCGGTAAGAGGATGCAAATTCTCCAACTAAGGGTTGGATTTTTCTAATCTTCTTTTGCGAGACACGAAGAGTTTCTGCGACCAATAGTTGCAGAAACTAAATCAAGGGAGGTACTCCGAAACCGGAATACCTCCCTTTTGATTTACTGCATCTTGTGTTCTCTTCATTTCGGCTCCCTTATAAATGAAGAACGCCCCTCAAGTATGCTGTCTTTCGACGCGCCTGAGAGGCTTATTGTCTTTTAGTTATATCCTGCAGAGAAGTATAACATCATCCCAACAATACCTCTATGTCACACCTCAGAAAGTCTTCCAACGAAACGCCTCCCGAGCCCACGACAAAAGATTTCTTGGGATGGAATGCCTCCACAAAGACAGGAAGACCTGAGTTCATCCCGCGACGACCGCTTTTCACCTCAATAGCTGTCACCTCACCATCGTTTACGATGATGAAATCCACCTCTTTGTCCTTATCTGCCTTGTTCCTTGCAGGCTCTCGCCAGTAATACACTTGATAGTCTGCCTCCTCTGCCATGCCCAGCAAATGAGCACCTACCGCACTCTCCACCCATCGCCCCCAAAGCGTCGTGTCCGTTCTGTCCATAAGGAACGACCTGCCTTTATATGCCGTCAGCAAGGCGTTGTTGTACACTTGGTATTTGGGAATGGAGCCACGCTTTCGGGCATCATCATTGGCATACTTTTGCAATCCCGTCAGCAATGCACACTGGTCGAGTATCTCCAAATACGAAGCCAACGTAGTCACGTTGCCGGCATCCTGCAGTTGTCCCATCAGTTTTGTCAGAGAAAGTATTTCGGCAGAATAACCGCACCCTAACTCAAACAATTGTTTCATAAGGGCAGGCTTGTAGATGTTGGAGGTCATCAGTACATCCTTTTCGATGGCGGGAGCCACCAACGAATCCTTGATATACTTACGCCAACGCTTTTCGTCACCAATCATGTGGGCAGCACCGGGATAGCCGCCAAAGTAGATGTACTCGTCGAGTGTCACTCCGAAAGCGTCGTGCATCTCCTGATAGCTCCAATGCCCGAGGCGAATAAGTTCAAAACGCCCTGCCAACGACTCCGTAAGTCCTCTCTTGAGCAACAGACGGCTGCTGCCCAGCAGTACCACCTTCAGATTGACATGCTTGCGCGTGTCCTCGTCCCATTCTCTCTTGACCACCTCGCTCCAATTGTCAATCTTCTGGATTTCATCAATCACAAGCAGGCGTTCAGCCTCTCCACGGAGTGTCATGGTGGTTCGTGCTCCTTCCCACACTCGGCGTATCCAGTCGCTGTCTTTCGGATCGACGGCATCTGCTACTTCTACCGAATATGGAATAGGTACGTCCTGCAGCACCTGCCCTACGAGAGTAGATTTGCCTACTTGTCTCGGACCTGCCAATACTTGCATAAAACGCCTTGGCTCCTGAATGCGTGCTTTCAGCGTGTGATATTGTTTGCGAATATAGTTCATGCTCAAATCTAATGATGGATTTACTCAATTGTGATGAGTATTTTACTCAATTCTGCATGTAAAAATACTCAATTCTCTCTGTTTCTCCAAATAAAATTGCCGTAAACTTAAGGTAATCGGCAAATGAGAGGGAGAGAGTTCCTCCTTTTGATTCACCGTTTCTTGAACTTGCCGCCTTTCAGGTCGCTCTCCACCATACGCTTGTTCAGCTTCTCTCGGAGTTCATCAAGAAAGTAGGTTCGGCTGTCATCCTTGCGGCGTTTCATGTTCATATAGACGTTGTAGCAGTTCTTGATTTCTACACCAAAGATTTCAGAAAAGGTATCTGCCAATTCTTCTATACCGATTTCACCATCGTTAATACAGTCACAGGTATCGAGTGCATAGAGTAGTTCGACCAAGTCGGTTGCTTTACCTGTCCAATGGATACAGAAGGAATTGGATTGCAAACTCGGAGGTGATAAAGATAAAACTCCTTGCATTCGCATATACCATAATTCTAACTCTTTGTCAATGACGTATAGCAGCTCTGATACATTTTTTCCCCATCTCCGTTGTTAATCCGCTCTTTTCGTAGATTGTTTGTAAATGGAATCGAGTGTAACAAAGAGCCCGAAATAAAGATTGTGGATTTCTTTCCGTTTCGCTTAGTTTTATTACATCCTTGATAAAACTATCACAAACAGCCCTCATTTGGATTGCTGTCAAATCATTTGAAATTAGTTGTTCAAATGCAGTTGTTTGTATAAGTCGTTTCATATTGATAATTTATTCATTATAATCTCGTTTTCCTCTTTGTATTTCAATTGTTCATCTTTTTGTTCGATTGCAGGTTCTCCACATACAGAGGCAAATGATGGAGATTTGTAGTATCCGTATCGGTTCTAACTTGAACTAGAGGATAAAAAAGAGGGCAAAGAAGAAAGCAGAGGGTTCTGCTCCCGTCTTCGCCCTCTTGGTTATAGGCTATGATTTACTTGCCAATCCATTCTATTGCCATAGGGTTTCCTACAGTGGTTATCATAGGAGTTGGATTGACCTCAGATGTCCGAGGATTGAGATAATAGATTCCTTTGGTCGTTGCTGAAGCATTGCAGATGGCCAAGCCGTCTTTATACTTAGAGACCAATACACCATAGCCGTTGGACAATTCCAGTCCTTCAATTTTCGTCATCTTCTGATTGTACAGGTCAAATACAACGGCTCTGCTTGCGATAGCGGCATGCCCTGTTTCGCCAGGCTTGTAATAGCCCGGAACATCAATGTATCCGTAGGCTTTGCCGCTGGCTATATAACAGATAGAAGCCGCAAATCCGGCCGTTTTCTCTTCTCCTTCAATAGTTGCTCCGGTTATCGTCCAATGATATGTGGGGTCAAAATCCGTTTCGCCCTTTTTGATTCGCAGTATGCCAGCCTTATGTCCTGCTACCATTCCGAAATTGCCGAGACAAGAGATGTATATATCCCCTTTTTCATCCATGAACAAAGACTTCGGGTCAATGGGACGTGTAGCTTGAGAGAAACCACTGGCTTTCTCCGAAATCATCTTGACCAGCTTGTCCGTCTTCGAGTCAATGACGGCTACATCTGCTTGTTTGTAATCTTTAGGGCTTGTCCAGCCTCCCACCATCTGACTTAGACCTGCAAACACGTATCCGTCACGTTCTATCATAATTCCTATGTCGGGATTATTGTCCTGTATGCCCAAAGATGTCAGGTCTATCTCTCCCGTCTTCTGCATTGTCTCGGGATTGAAAATGTAGATTACCCCCAATCCGGCAAGCGACAGATACGCCTTTGTCGGAGACAGCTTGACGAGGCTGTTGGCACTGTTGTTGGCAGGCAATGGCATACTGCCCACTTTCTGCAAACCACTGTTTGTGCGGCGATACTTGATCAGTTCATTCTTGTCCATAGTCATGTGATAGCTTGGGAAGACATAGACCTCATCACCTATTACCATGGGGTAAGAACTGCCAAAGGGAACATTTATGCCATTTTTATTGTCAACAGCCATCGTCGTGCCCAACTTGGGCTCGTCAATGAGTTGCATATAGACTGTTCCATCCATGCCCGTAGCATTGGGCAAGGCTGTCAGTAGCAGTACATTTCCCGTACCTCCTGCTATGGGAGTGTCCGGATCGTTCTTGTCACATGAGTTGAGACACAGTGCAGCAAACATGGCTGCTGCGAAAATCATTTTCTTTTTCATTGCTTTTTTTGTTTAATTGATTATTAGATGATTGATTACTTGAACACATATCTGAATCTGACGATGAAACTACGTCCTGGCAAGGGGCGATTGAATTCGCTGATCATTTGCGTATCGGTCAGGTTGTTTATTTTCCCCATAATGAAGTAGCGTCCATTGCCGAAACTCTGCTCAAAGCCCATACTGCATGAGAAGGTTCTCGGTATGCGATGCTGCTGGAACTGGCTTTGCTCGAAATCATAAAGGTATTCTTCCACGAATGAGGCATCGGTAAATATGCGCGTGTTCATTCCTCTGCCTCCGAATAGATTCTCCTTGTGAAACTCCAGTCCTGCATTTGCCATCAGATAAGGTATATTGGGCATACGGCTGCCCTTCGTCGGATTGGCAATGGTGGTGTTTTGTTCATACCTACGCATATCTCGCAGGTCTTGATAGGTCGCGTTTACGTAACCATAGAGCCAACGTGTGACATCGGCTTTCACCTCTGCTTCCACACCAAGAGTCCTCATCTCGCCAAAATTTTGATACTGCGATTGCAAGAAGCCTCCCGTAAAGCGAATCATGTCCTGTAGATACATGTAAAAACCATTTACTTCTACTTGCATGTTGCTGGGAGACTTTCCTGTCAGGTCAAACATCATTCCCACGTTTACACTTGTGTTGCGTTCAGGAATCAAATTGCCCGCAGGAGCTATTACATATCCATCGCCCAGCAGTTCTTCTTCCGATGGAAGCCTTACATCATACCCGAGTGACGCTTTTGCCATCAGGGTGGGAGTGATACGGTAACGAAGCGCATTGCTGATGCCGAAATCATTCTTGCGAGTATCTATATCTTCCGCTGAATTTGTAAGAATACTTGCCATCCGCGTTTTCATCAAATAGTGGTAATACTTGATATTGACAGAATTGAGGAACTTATCGTCTGAAGAGCGATAGTCGTAGTTCAATCCCGCCACCCAGTTGAGCATATTGCTTGGAAATTCAGTACGGTAGCCAATGACCTTGTCCTTTATTACATCCTTGGGGTTGGCACGGGCATATTTCAGCAAAGAGTTAAAGTT
Organism: Porphyromonas canoris; assembly: GCF_000765975.1. Taxonomy (NCBI): domain Bacteria; kingdom Pseudomonadati; phylum Bacteroidota; class Bacteroidia; order Bacteroidales; family Porphyromonadaceae; genus Porphyromonas; species Porphyromonas canoris. The sequence continues at coordinate 258,571 of NZ_JQZX01000009.1, read as the reverse complement.
GACCGAATGGTTTTCATTGACAAGATAGTTGAGATTCAATTTGTGCTGTAATTGGTGCTTATCATTCGTCAATAATGAAGCCCATTTGCCGATTTCGCCACCAAATTTGGAAGCCGCCGGATAATGCGTTCCGTCCCAATGTGTGCGATGAGAGGCGGTATCGGCAAAATTATAGTTGGTGTAAATATATCCCAGTTGCCAATCCAAGTCCAGCCCTTCCAAGAGAAAGTTGTCCTTCTCCATCTTATTGGCGAAAATAAAAGCGTTGGAATGGCTGTGGGCATACTGAATATTTGACTCTATCCCCTGTATATCCTTATAGGTATGTATGAAGACAGGTTCAAATTCCACCAAATCAAACCACCACTTCCGAGCCTTAAAGCTGCCGCCGATAACCGTCTTCTTAAACTTGTCGTGATCTCGGGTTATCGTAAGCCCCTCCTGGAAGGGAGACTTCATCTTGTAGTTATTGTCGGAATGGTTATAAAAACCTCCTAACCCGAACTCGATACCTTTTGAAGCAATGTTCATCTTGCTCACCACAGATGCTTTGTGGGTATTGAAACTTCCATAAGAATAATTCACGTCCAAATACTTGGGAGGATACTCTTTGACGACAATGTTTACGGCTCCTCCCACGGCAGATCCTCCGAACTTGGCGGGAACAACACCTTTATATATCTCAATGCGATCAATCATTTCCACCGGAATATCATTGATGTCGATAAAATCGGAATTATCGTTCATCGGATGCCCGTCAATGAAAAGTCCAATACGTTTTCCTTCCAACCCACGTACCGAAATACGAGAAGCACTGCCCACACCACCCATCGTCCGCACGGTGATACCGGCAGTCTTTGCCAGAACATCCTGCACATTGTTGACCGTTCCTTGTATCTGACTCATGCTGATTACGGATATAGGCATTGCCTGCTCCCGTATCTTACGGGCTTCGCTCTTGCCCATCACAATAACCTCTTCAAGCGATTGGGATTGGGCTTTCATGCGGATGATGATTTTCTTGCCTCTCTCCTTACCTACTGTGATCTTACTGGTTTGCGCGTGGTAACCCATAAATTTCACGGTAAGCGTATAGGTGGCTGGGGGGATGTCAGAAAAAGAGAACTCCCCATGCCCATTTGCTGCAACGCCCTTTTTCAGTTCCTCTATAAAGATGGTTGCACCGGGTAGCGGTTCTTCGCCTGAATCGTCGATAACTATGCCCGCAATCCGTCCTCCCCCTGTTTGAGCGGAGACACTAAGGCTCATGAGCATTAGTGATAAGAAAAGATAGAGTACTTTCTGTTTCATTGTTTTATTGCTAAAAATTATATTTTGCCTTTGCCCATATTTCTGAATTGTTTTTGTACCTACCGAATATCCCCTCATTGCCTCCAAACCAATCATAACCTACCGATAGTTGGATGTGGTCATTCAGCGCATAGGAGGAGGTAAAGCGGCTGAACCATCCCTTGTGGTTGAGGTCGAAATAGGTGAAGTTGGATAATTGCAATGTGCTGTCCAACAGTTTTTTAGACACATTGAGCGTGAGGAGTGACTGATGACGAGGTTGTGCTATTTGATTTTCATATCGCAGAATACTTTCCGAAGAAAACTGCGCCATCACCATCCATTCATGAGGCGCATACCAATCCACGCCCACGAGATAATTCACCGTGTTGAAGCCCTTCTGCTCCATAGCTCCCGCCTCGGGTTTGTAGCTGAAATGCTTGTCCACATTGAATGCTGCTTCGCCACGTAGGACAAACTGCCCCAACGGCTTGGATATATCTCCTCCGAAGAATCCCATGCGGTAATATCGTGGAGATACGGCCATGTGGGTACCTGAAGATCGGTAGGTAATCACAGGCATCTTGTTCCACGTATGCAAGGCAGCAATGGAAAAATCCACTCCCGGCAAGGTAAAGCAAAGTTTTCCTCCATATTCCATGTTGGAAAAACGGAACTTTGGGTGGCTTCCGTCCTCGTGCCAGACAAGGGGCTGAACGGTATTTTTAGGCAGCACGCTCCATGGATTTCCGGCATCGGTCGGCAACTTATACCCCTCGAAGGTCGGTACGGCAAGCAGCTCTAACTTCATCTTCTCATTAAAGACAAAGAAGCGCAGGGCATTGACCGGCATACGGATGTCATCGTAGTCCTGTGCCAAGAACTCCGTCATATCCATCGGAGAAACCAAGTCGGTAATGCGCACTCCGTCTGCCACACCCCAAATGACCAGTTGCCGACCGAGGCGAAAGCCCCAGTGCTCCTCTCTGTGGTCGAGATATGCCTCCCGCAGTTCAAACCCCGTGCGTTCCTTCAGCAAGGCATTGTGGGTGGCATTGAACGAGACAAAGAGCGTCGAACTGCCAAAACTTTTCCCTATTTCACCCTTTACCCGGGTGCGTGAAGACATAAAGTCGTTCGGCTTCTCGGAACGGGCGGCATGATAGGTATCAACAAAGCCTTTGAGTTGCCACGATGAAACCCCTTCTTCCTGTCCCCATGCGGCGTGTAGGGACAAGAGTGAGAGAAACAGCAGCAAAAACTTTATAGAACGATTACTTGTGTTTGTCATCAGAACCTACCTTTCTCCAAAGTGGTAACATTGAATTTTGTCTCCTCCATGGGAAGGTCATACTTGGGATTCTTAATTTCAAGAATCGTTTGATGCTCTGTCTGCACATTTGTCATGTGTAGCTTCTGTGCAACCCAGAATCCTGCTACTTTGGCAATGTCCGATAATTCAAGACGGCGGTGCAGCTTCCCCATTTTGTCATAATACTCCACCTTGACGGCTATCAGACAGTCTTGGCGTATGAAGGCTATTTTCTTGGAATAAATCTCGCGTTTGTCTTTGGGCGTAGATTCCAATTTCCAACACTTATGCCCATCTATTTCTTCTTTACCCAGCAGTTTGTGCGTGTCCTCATCCACGTTGCGACTGCCCATATCATCATAGGTAAAGTCACTGCCCATAAAGTAATCTTGCTTAGCAGACGAGCCGCTGATACGTCGGGTTTTCTTCATGGCGGGCAGGTAGAGCCATTTATCATCGTCCTTGTCGGGGTTGTCATAATCCCACGTGAGAAACCCCGTACCTTTTACGTCACCGGGGTATTGGAAGAACATAATGCTCTTGCGGTCTTTCTTTCCTTTGCCCACGTCGATGGAATAAGAAATCAGTTTGCGCTCGCGCACTGCTCCGCGCTTATTAATCAGTTTCATCACCAATTCCGATTGACGGGTATCGCCATCGGGACGGTCTTTTACTTTTTGGGCAATCTCTCTGCCCGTCTGAGCCATTGCCGTGGCGGCAAAAGCCAATACCACCAAACTTGTTAAAATAATTCTTTTCATCATGATTGATATTTTGTTGTTGATTTTATACCATTGACTTTTCAAGCATCTTCCGATAGGTCGCTGATTGTGCCTGCAACTCTGCGTCAGTGCCCATAGCCTCAATCTTGCCTTGATTAAGCAGCACTATTTTATCGGCTCCGCGAATAGTACGCATCCGATGGGCGATGACAATGACCGTCTTGTTTTTAATCAGCTCCGACAAAGCCTCCTGTATCAGGTTTTCGTTTTCCACGTCGAGCGAGGCGGTGGCCTCGTCCATCAGGATGATGGGAGCATCTTTCAGTATGGCCCTTGCTATGGAGATGCGCTGGCGCTCGCCGCCGGAAAGCCGCTCGCCGTTTTCGCCGATAATGGTGTCCATGCCTTCGGGCATGCGGTCGATAAACTCATCGCAGCGGGCTATTTTGGCAACGCGGGCCACCTCCTCGTCCGTAGCTCCCTTTCTTCCTACGCGGATATTCTCTTTTATGCTGGTGTTGAACAGCACCACATCCTGAAAGACAATGGCGTAGTTTTTCAGCAGCGTTTCGGGGTCTATCCGGCTGATGTCCTCGCCACCCAACAGTATCTTACCCTGCTGAATATCCCAGAAACGAGCTGCTAATTTGGTGAGGGTGGTTTTGCCGCTTCCGGAAGGACCGATCAAGGCGGTAACTTCGCCTTGCTTGGCGGTGAAGCTCACGCCGTTGATGACGGTATGGTCCTCGTAGCCGAACACGACGTCTTCGAAATCAATGCTGTAATCCTTGGGACTCATTTCCTGTTTGCCTTCCTGAACGGGCATGGTTTTAATCTCTTTGATACGCGTCACCACGCCGTCGAGCGCCACGATCATCGCCATAAAGGTGAGGATTCCCTCGATAGGCAGGTAGATGCTTGCCGTAAGGATGAGATAGGCGATATAGACGAGGATGTTGATTTGTCCGGCAATCAGCATATTGGCGCCGACAATCGCCACCGTGACGATGCCGAGCTTCATCAACATGCCTGCCAATGACGTGGCAATACCGGCGTAGAACTCCCCTTTCATCTTTGTACGGGTATTGCTGTCCAGCTTGTGGCAGAACTCGTTTAGTGACCGATCTTCCAGGTTATAGGATTTGATTTCTTGTATTTGGTCTATTTTCTCTTGCAAATCGTCGAACACTTCGCGACCGGTTTTCACGCATGCGTCCATGGCTTTCCGTTGTTTCCTTTTAGAAAGGGAAAAGAGCAGCAACGAGACGGGAATAACCCACAATGCCGCCAATCCGAGCTGCCAATTGTAGGCGAGTATCATAATGGAAACGATAATCGTGGAAATGGAAGTGGCATAGATATGCGGTACGGAGTGCGAAAATATCTGTTCATAAAGTTGCAAGTCGCTCATCATGGTTGCCGAAAGGTCGGACACATCGCGCTTGCCGAAATAAGAAAGTGGCAGTTTCTTCAGGCGGTTGGCTATGTCGATGCGCGAGTTGGCACTCTCGTTATAAACATTGTCGTAAAGGCGCACATAGTCCCACCTTGCCACGATAAACATCACCAACAGCATCACTACGATGATGACAATATAGTCGGCAAGAGTTAGTTCTGCCGGTGCGGGAATGCCTTCCAGACCGCCCAGATACTGAAACAGAAACATAAATCCGACGATGGGTGGAAACATCTTGGTCAGATTCAGGATCGTGTGCGAGAAGATAGATTTTTTCAAGTTCTTCGCTCCCTGATCCGACATGGCATATTTTTGCTTTAAGAAATTATTCATTTTTACCTCCTATTTTCCAGTTGGCAGCTTTTTGATATTCGTTCCACAGCTTTTTGTAGGCACCACCTTGGGTTAATAATTCGTTATGTGTACCGCTTTCCACTATTTTGCCGTTCTCCATCACAAGGATTCTATCGGCATTAACCACGGAAGAGAGCCTATGGGCAATCATTAATGTGGTTTTGTCCTTTGACAGTTCCCTGAACGAAGCCTGAATAATATGCTCATTTTCGGGGTCGGCAAAAGCGGTCGCCTCGTCAAGGATGACAAAATCGGCGTTCTTCAGGAAAGCTCTCGCAATGGAAAGTCGTTGGGCTTCACCGCCTGAGAAATAGGTCCCCTTGGTACCGTAAACCGTATCCAAGCTCTTTTCTAAATTATCGACAATCTCTTTGGCTCCGGCCCTGACAAGAGCTTGCTCTATCTCCTCATTGCTGGCGTTGGGATTACCCAACAATAAATTCTCGCGCAGGCTCATCTTAAAGAGCTTGGACATTTGGAATACAAAAGCGATCTTTCGCATCAGCGCCGTTTTCTCATATTCCTTGATGTTGGTGCCTCCGACTAAAATTTCGCCTTCATCGGCATCATAGAAACGGGCTGCCAGACGTGCCACGGTGGTTTTTCCGCCTCCAGAAACACCGACCAAGGCAACAGTTTCTCCTTTGTTCACTTTGAAAGACACATTGTCCAGCACTTTTTCTTTCCCGTATGAAAACGAGACGTTCCTGAACTCCAGACCATCTTCAATTGCAGTTTTTCTGCCATAAGCGAAGTCGTCGTAATCCAAAGCGACGTCAATTTTATCCAATGCCAACTCGGCCAAGTAGATGAAGTTTTGAATAGATGCACTACGCATCATAAAAACACCGAATACTGGACCTATCAACAGATAGATAACAGAATTGCCCAGCACCTGCCGCATGTCGCCGCCTGTGGTGAACAGCATGATGGCAACGGGTACCAAGAAGAATGCTGTGGAACTTGAAATTGCCTCGTACAGCGACATTTTGTTTTTGAATCCCATGCTCCACCGTACCACGAAATCTTTCATCTTTACGATGAGCGAATAGAAACGTTCGAAACTCTCCACGCTCTGGGCAAAGGTTTTCACGACCGGTATGCCGCGCACGTACTCCACCGACTCGGCGGAAAGGTTGGCAAGTCCTTCGTAGTATTCTTCCCGCATCTTCATACCCTTTTTGGTGCTCATGGTTGCCATCAACAACATGCTTATGACCATCGGTATCAGGCTCACCAAGCCTAATCGCCAGTCGAAAAGGAAGAAGAATACCAACAGCACGATGGGCGAAACGATGGTCATGGCAAAGTCCGGCAGCTGATGCGCCAGTATGGTGTGGGTCTCGCCCGCTCCATCGACAATGGTTTTGCGTAGGTTACCGCTTTCGCGGTTGGCGAAAAAGCCCAACGGTTTCGCCATCATCTTCTTCACACTGAGCTTGATGATGTTCGCCTCTACCTCAAAAGCGAAGAGGTGGGATACCATTAGCGCAAAGAAATAGAGCAGCATTCCTGCTGCGGCAAAACTCGCCGCCAGAATTGCATAGTACCGTATGGAAACTCCATCGACACTATTGCTCAAAATAATCCCGCTGACAATCTTATGGATATAAACCATAGGCATCAGCACCATAATACCCGATAGGGCTGAAAAAATCATCGCCAGCGGAAGCATATAGCCCTTCTTGCCTGCGTATGGCAGCAACCGCTTCAAAACGGGCGTTTTCTTCTGTTTTTTTGTAGTATTCATTTGTATTCAATTATGTTTGTTCATTCAACCCGAGTTTCGTTTGTATTTGTCTCCTTACCGAACAGGTTGAACTTTTGGAACAATATGGGAGTGACACAGAGATCGGCAAGCAGTGCCGATACAATACCTGCCACGGAGAGTACCCCCATGTGTATAAAGGAAAGGCTTTCAGAAGTAGTATAGACGGCAAAGTTGGTACAGATCACTATGCTTGTCAGCACAATCGGTGTTCCAATAGTGCGGAACGAACGGAGGATAGCCTCCCGGTAATTGCCCCGGCGGTCGAACTCCAAATGCCCGTGGTTGATAAAGTGAATGGTATCATCTACTGCCAATCCGAGAATCATCGGCATGATGGTGGCGGTCATCATATCCAACGGATAGCCAAACCATCCCATCAGACCGCCTACCACCAAAGCCGGGGTAAGGTTGGGTATCAAACCGATAAGTCCGATACGTACACTGCCGAAGACAAGCATCATCAGGATGCCGATAATCAGAAGTGAAATAGCGAAAGAAACCATCTGTCCGCGAGCTACATACTGCATCATCGCCGTAAACTGTGGAATGCTGCCTACGGTAGTGACTGTGGCTTTCGGGAAAAGCTTTTTGGCATGAGCAACTATATCGTTCAACTCCCGTTCTGTTTCTCCGGAATCGTATGAATTCATCTCGACCATCAGGCGAAGGCGCCGATAATCATAATCGATCCAGTACTCTGCCTCACTACCTCCTGCATTTTCATAAAGGAGTAGCAACTGTGCCACCTCTTCAGGATTGTGAGGGATAGTATAATAAGAGGCATCCCCATCGTGCAGGGTTTGGTTCAGGTCTTTGAGGATATTCAATACCGTGGTTGTGCGCTTGGTTAATTTATACCTGTCTACGTGTTGTGCTAAGGAATCTAATCGCACTAGGATTTCGGGCGATTTTGCCAATCCATTATCAGGCAGTTCTATCATCACATCATAGGTATAGACAGACCCAAGTTCGCTTTCACCCACTTCCAAAAGGTTATTGACGTAAGCTATCTTTCGCCCCATGGTTCGCTCCACGTCAAAGGCGGTCTCTATTTTTGTGAATTGATAGATAAGAGCGACTGTGATCACTCCGGTAAGCCATAGTATCAAAGTACCATGTTTAAGTACACCGATACCTACCTTCTCTAATTTTCTGTCCAACCATCGTCCTCCTGTTTCCTGCATTTTGGGATGCGGTTTTCCGTCCTTACCAAAACTAAGGAGCACAGGCATCAATGTAATGGCTATAAAGAACGCCATCATCACGCATGAAGAAGTAGCTATACCGATAAAACGCATAGGCTGCATCGGTATGGCGAGGAAGGAAAGCAAGGCGGCAAAGGTGGTGAGTGCGCTGAACAGCACCGGCCATCCCATTTCCCTGACAGTTTCTTCTACTGCTTGTGTCCTCTTTCCATGTATGAGGAATTGGCGTTTGAAATAAGAATACACGTGGATGTTGTATGCAATGGAAACGGCAAATGTCAATAGCATGGGAATCATCACCATGCCACTATCTATCGTCATACCCACGTAACCTAACATACCGTACACGATGATGATGGAGCCTACAGCTGTGACAAGCGGCACGACCACTCCTCTAAAGGAGCGCGTTACTAATAGCAGGATAAGTATGGAGATTAGGGTGGCGATACCCAGTACACGGGGCATTTCCTTACTTATCCATTTCATTTTCATAGCGGTAACATAGGGCAGTCCCGTTCCCTTGGGATGGAGCTTTTGGTATTTGTCCTTGGTGATGATATGCTCCAGCTCGTTACCCGTCAGCACCTCAGGAGCAACGGCATTCTTCCCCTTGTTCCACACCGAGTCTTCTGGGAAAGTACGCAGCTTGAGTATGATCCATGAGAGCGTTCCATCTTTGGAAACGAGCCGTTCTGCAACGTGGGGTTTCAGGTAAGCCTTGTGGCGTATCTCTTCTAGTTTTGCCGGATCTGACGGTATTGTTTCGGGGACAATCTGTTCGATAGTCATACCCTCCTCACTGCCCACCATAAATTCGATGTCGGTGAGCGACGTTATTTTGTCGGCATACGAAAGGCTGTCCATCATCTCGTTGGTGAGTTCACGGATAAGTTCCAAATTCTCTTTCGTAAACAAATTGTCGCATCGGGTCAGTACTGCGGCGAAATTGTCATTGCCGAATATCTCCTTAAACTCTTCGGTCTTGACAAGCATCGGATCATCTTCGAGGAAGTAATCCTCCCACGAAGCACTCACTTTGAAGTATCTTAATCCTGTAAATCCTATGGCAAAGAAGAGGATAAATAAGCTTAGTACCAGCCATCGTCTTTGTACCATCCATTTGCCCCGACGGGCAAACCAATCGTTGATTTTTTCTATTTTCATATCACTTGTTATTTGTAAGTTGTTTCATTCATTGAAGGCGGATAAAAGCGATCCGGCTTCTGATAATCGCTTCGTGGTTGTTGGCTCAAAAACGAACAAAAGTCCGTCCTGTTCAAAAACAAAGCGAGCCGCCCTAAGTGGGCGACTCGTTCTATGGAATATATATGTTATTGAAACATCCCGTTTCATACATTTGATAGTTAAGGTAAGTGCCATAATTCTGTCCGAGAACATTCAGTTCCGTTACTTTCGTTTTTCATTGTAATTATATCTTTATCCGAAATCTCTTTGCGATGGGCGTTTCTCCGATTTTGCGTAACCCAAGATTCCTCACAAAGGAAAAGTCCACCTACTCCCTGTATAAGAGTTAATTCTTCATTGTTAATAATATTAGTGACACTCATATACTGTTTGTTTTTATTCTACTGGAATAGGAGGAAGTCTTACTTCCAACCATTTTCTTTTCTCTGTTACATTCCACATTCATGAGCTTTTTCCATCCTCCCGTGCTAAAGTGGATATACTCACCAATAAAACATTCTATTTCCTCTTGGGAGAGTTCTTCATGCAGTACCACTTCTTTCATCATATTAATCCACCAAGAACAAGTGAAATGTATAAAGAATGGAGAAATCTGGGTGTGTAAGTCCGGATAGAGTTCTTTCATTCTCTCCAAATATTCCATGCCGATTGCAGTGCTTTTTTCAATCCACCGCTCCCAAAAGTCATTGAATCGGGAATCTTGTGTGTCGAGAAACAGCAACTTAAACTCTTTGCGATAACGGGTTATAATGCCCATCACCTCCTGCATGGATTTACGATGATACTCCTCAGAGGTGAAAATTTCAAGGGAAAGACTTTCGTTCCGGTTATGATTGTCCAGCATGCCGTTCATCGCCTCTAAAAGCGGATGTAGGACAACAGCCAGCAAATCATCTTTACAGGGATAGTAATTGTATATATTGCTCAGACCAACACCCGATAGTTTGGAAATTCCACGCATAGACACAGCCTTGTATCCTTTTTGGAGAAAGGCTTCCCGAGCTGTTTTTAGCAATAACTTGCGTGTATAATCCTTTGGCGTTTGCATAGATCGATATACATTGTCTCAATTTAGTTGCAAAGTTCTTAATATTTCCTTGCATAGACAATACCTAAAAAAGGTGATTTTTGTCGGTTCTTCGTGATGCTATAGTTTTGCCCACACACAGTGTAAGGAGCCACTTCTATCCATATCGACGCCACAAGTACGCAGTTATCTCAACCCTCTAACATACACTGTTTCTTTGATTTACTTTTGCCCATGCACCGATGTTGGTGTCATTAAACACATTGTAATATGGACGAAAAAATCAAGGACCAAGAAATCCTTTTGGTCAAGGATCAGAAGAACGAGAGCCTCCGAGCCGTAGCCGGAGCAGATGAAAAAGGTGGACTGAAAACCGTACCGCCCACCGCCGAGCATGAACAGAGTTTCCTGAAGTTCGACAAGCACAGCAATGCGCTGGAGAACTTCCTTTCCAACTTCATGCGGCAGTTCAAGAACCCCACACCGCTGAACTTCTTCAAAGTGCCTTTTGAGAGTGCCGTTGCCAGTGCACGCGTACTCTCGGAGATGCTCAAAGCACCGGATGTCCCCTCCAATAAGGAGATGCTGGACTCTGCCCGTATCAATCCTGCGGACTATGCAGGGGAGCAGAAACAGTCCTTCCAAGGCATTGACCCCGATAAGGTGAAGTGGGATCAGTTCGAGCAGATGGGCGTGAGCCGTGAGAGTTTGGAAAAAGGCAAGCATCTTGATGACCTGCTTCAATACCGCAAGACTCCGCTTGTTCCCATCAGCATTAAAATCGGCGAAGTCTCCCTCTACACCGATGCCCGTCTTTCTCTGAAAGCCTCCGGAGACGGTACGTTTATCCCTGTCGTCCATGCCATCCGCAAGGAGCCGCAATTGGAGCGTGAATTCTTCGGGCATACCTTCACCGACGAGGACAAGAAAGCCCTCAGAGAAACGGGCAACCTCGGTCGTACCGTGGAGCTGACCTTCCCCGGCAAAGATGAGCCGACCCGCAGTTTCGTAAGCATTGACCGCCTGACGAACGACATCATCGCCCTGAGTGCCGATAGGGTACGCATCCCCGATGAAATCAAAGGCGTGAAGCTGAGCGACGAGCAGAAAAAGGAGTTGTCGGAAGGCAAGAGTATCTACGTGGAGGGTATGACCTCCAAAACGGGAAAGCATTTCAATGCCAACCTTCAATTCAATGCCGACAAGCGGTCGATTGAATTTCGTTTCGGCTCTCCCAAGCAGGGACAACGACAAAGACAAGTCTCCGAAGGGCAGGAACAGACAGAGCAGAAAGAACTGCGTGTCCCCAAGAAGATGCTGGGACGCGACATCTCTCCCGAAGAACAAGCGAAGCTCAAAGCAGGGCAGACGGTCTATATGACCGGGCTTATCGACAAGAAGGGAGAACCTTTCAATGCCTATGTGCGTCCGAATTTCGAGCAGAACAAGTTCAATTTCCTCAAATGGAATCCCGACAAGTCCCAAACCAAAGAGGTCATTCCCGACAATGCTTCCCGCACGCAGGTCGCTGTCAATTCCGAAGGCAAGACCAACGAGGCTACCAAGCATGTGAGGGAGCCGCTCAAGCAGGGACAGACAGAGCCTACCACAGGGCAGGAACAAAAGCAAGAAGAGAAAAAACGTTCCAAGGGAATGAAAATGTAATCCGCCACCACTAACATCCAAAAAGTAAGAACAAATGAAAGTCATTATAGCAGAAAAGCCGAGCGTAGCTCGTGAAATCGCTCGCGTTGTTCGGGCAACCAACAAGAAAAACGGCTATATCGAAGGAGGCGGCTATGCCGTTACGTGGGCATTGGGACACCTGATAACGGCAGCCATGCCCGAAGCCTACGGCATCAAGGGTTTCCACAAAGAAAACCTGCCGATTCTTCCTCCCGTATTTACCCTTATTCCCCGTCAAATCAAGGATGATAAAGGCTATAAAGCCGACGCTGCGGCAGTCGCCCAATTGAAAGTCATTGAAAAACTCTTCCGAGCGTGCGAAGGCATTATCGTCGCCACCGACGCAGGAAGGGAAGGTGAGTTAATCTTCAGGTTCATCTACGAGTATCTCGGCATCTCTAAACCCTTCGAACGTCTGTGGATCAGCTCGCTTACGGACAAAGCCATCAAAGAGGGGCTCGCCCATCTTCAAAGCGGAGCGGCGTATGACAATCTCTATTATGCCGCCCGTGCCCGCAGCGAAGCCGACTGGTTGGTGGGCATCAATGCCACCCAAGCCATATCCATTGCCGCCGGGCGTGGCACCTACTCCTTGGGCAGGGTTCAGACTCCGACTCTCTGTATGGTCTGCTCCCGTTTCTTGGAGAACAAGAAGTTCGAGCCACAGCCATTCTGGCAACTCAGCCTTGCTGTAAAGGAGGGAGATGAGAGCTTCCGCTTCTCCTCCGCTGACCGCTGGTTCGATAAGGCAGAAGCCACCGCCCTGTATGAGAAACTCCGAAATGCTTCTGTTGCCACCGTGGAGACGGTAATACGCAAAGAGACCAAACAGGAACCACCGCTTCTGTATGACTTGACCACCTTACAGAAAGAAGCGAACAGCCGGTTCGGCTATTCGGCAGAACAGACCCTTTCTTTGGCGCAGAAACTCTACGAAAAGGCATACATCACCTATCCTCGCACGGGTAGCCGATATATTCCCGAAGATGTCTTTGCCGAAATTCCCGCTTTGATAGCCTTTTTGCACGACCATCCCGTCTGGGGCATTCATGCCCGCCGACTGACCGACCTCAATACGCATTCTGTGGACGGCAAGAAAGTGACCGACCACCATGCCCTGCTCATCACGGGCAAGAAGCCGATAGACATGTTTGGAGACGAGGCGGTCATTTACGATATGATAGTCGGACGTATGCTTGAAGCCTTTTCCGCCCGTTGCGTGAAAGATGTCAGTACGGTTACTGCCATCTGTGAAGGTGTGAAGTTCATCCTCAAAGGTGAAATCATCAAGGAAGAGGGTTGGCGTGCCATCCTCAAAAACAGCAGGAAAAAAGACAAGGAGCAGGAGGAAGCTGAAGAACGAGAAAGTCGAGAAAATGGGGAAGGCATCATCATCCCCCAATGGGAGGAAGGCGAGCAACTCCCGCTCTGCGCCTGTTCGCTGGCACAAGGGACGACCAAGCCCAAGCCCCTGCATACGGAAAGTTCACTGTTGGCAGCTATGGAGACGGCAGGTAAGGAGTTGGAGGACGAGGAACTGCGTGCGCAACTCAAGGATTGCGGCATCGGGACGCCCGCTACCCGTGCAGCCATCATCGAAACCCTCTTTGCTCGCGAGTACATGGTGCGCCAAAAGAAGTCGCTCGTCCCCACGGAGAAAGGACTTGCCGTCTATTCCATCGTTCGGGAGATGAAAATCGGCAATGCCGAGATGACCGGACAGTGGGAAGCGGACTTGGCGAAAATCGAACGGGGAGAATTGAAAGAGCGAGACTTCCGCAAGGGCATCGAAAGCTATGCCACACAGATTACCGACGAACTGCTCTCCTCCAAAATCCTCTTTCCCAAGAAACAGAGCGACATCCATTGCCCCAAATGCGGAAAAGGCTCACTGGTCTTCTATCCTCGATGTGCCAAATGTTCCGAGGCCGATTGCGGGCTAACCCTTTTCCGCAATGTGGCAGGCAAGAGCCTCACAGACGAACAACTGACGCAATTGGCGGTGAACGGGGAGACAGGTGTCATTAAGGGCTTTACCTCCAAAGCAGGTAAGAGCTTCGAGGCTTCGCTCTCTTTGGACGGAGAGTTCAAGACGGTCTTCATCTTCCCTGAACGCAAGAAAACGGGCAAATCCCGAAGGTAACTCCCCGTAATTTGCTAATTTTGCCACTGAATGATGCGGTCATAAACAATCCTGTTGTTTTTACTGCGGATTTTAGTGGTGGCACTCGGCGGGGACGTCGAGTGCCTTTGCATTATATACCCATTAAAATCACAGATATGACAGCCATTCGATTTTCCTATTACGAGCTATCTCTGCTCTCCTTTCTTCGGGAAAGTCATCCCGAAAAAGCCGGTGATATTTCTTTTATCAAAGAGCGTGCGGCAGCTGCTTCCGAAGCCTATGCCGAAGCCTTCGATGCCGGACTTCCCATAACCGAATGTATCGGTATCGCCAACAAGACGCTCTATGCGGGTTTGCACTTTTCCCACCACGATACCATCTCCTCTGTTCTTTGGAACGAGTTCTCTGCTGAAGTGCCGCTTGAAGCGGTCAGGGAGACAGCTATCCGCCTGCGCCCGCTCTTAGAAAGCATCTTCGCCAAGTATCCGATTTCGGACGAGTTCGCCTATATGCCCGAATACAACTCCCTCTATACGGAGATTACGGGTTTTGTTCAACTAAAACTCGAAGAAGATGGCAAGCTATAATAAGAAGGAGCATCTAAGGGCAAACATAGAAGCCATCAAGACGGTCTTTGCCCTGCATCGGGAACAGCGCACGGCGACACCCGAAGAGCGTACGATATTGGAAGCCTATACGGGCTTCGGGGCTTTGAAGTGTATCCTCTCTCCTGCCAACACGATGGAGGACATCGCCCGATGGAACAAGTCGGAGCTGGAGCTTTTCCCCTTGGTGATGGAGTTGCACAGCATCATTAGAGACAACACCGCTTCCGAATCGCAATACAAGAGTTATATGCAGAGCCTGAAAAACTCCGTGATGACCGCTTTCTATACTCCTGCGCCCATAGTACGGGAGATTGCCGTTGCCTTACAGGAGGCAGGTATCGTCCCCAAGCGAATCCTTGACCCTTCGGCGGGAATGGGCGAGTTCATCCGCTCTTTTGATGCCATTGCAGCCGAAGAGCATACGACCTTCGGTTTTGAGAAAGACATCCTCACGGGACAGATGCTCTCCGCACTGCATCCCGAAGACAAGATACGCATCCGGGGCTTCGAGGAAATCGAATCCAAGCTCAACGGTTATTTCGACGTGGTTAGCAGCAACATTCCTTTCGGAGATATGGCTGTCTTCGACCCTGTTTTCAGCAAGACGGACGAACCAGCCCGAAAGGTCGCCCGCACATCCCTGCACAATTACTTTTTCGTCAAGGGGGTAGATATGCTCCGTGAGGGTGGCGTGCTGGCATTCATCACCTCGCAAGGCGTTATGAACGCGCCAACGAACGAGCCTGTAAGGGAGTGGCTGATGAACCATACCCGACTTGTCTCGGCGATTCGCCTTCCTAATAATCTCTTCTCGGAAAATGCGGGGACAGAAGTGGGCAGTGACCTTATCGTCCTGCAAAAGCAGAGTGGCAAGACAAGTTTGACCGAAGAGGAACTGCGTTTCATCAAGAGTGAGAAACGCCCTAGCGGGGTGCTGTTCAACACTTATCTGCGAAGTATGTCACAGATCGTACATACTGAGTGGAAGCAGGACACCGACCCTTACGGCAAGCCTGCCATTCTGTTCCATCACGAGGGTGGAGCGGAAGGCATCGCCACCGATATGGGTAAAATCCTACGGGCTGATTTAGCCAAACGCTTGGATATGGCGTTGTACCAAAAGCATATCTTCATACAGGAGCAACCCCAAGTTAGCATTGCCGTTCCTCCCGAAATAAAACAGCGAGAAGTGACGCTTACGTCTGCCACTTCGGAAGAAGAGCAATCACACCAAGAGGTGGTGCAACTGAAAAAGGAACAGCCGACAGAGCAACCCCGAAGCAGTGTTGCACCACAGGTACAACTACTCGACCTTTTTGGCAATATCATTCAAGAGGAGAAGCCCAAACGAAAAAACTCCTCGATGAAACGTGCCGTGGCTTCCGCCCCTTCTCCCACTGTCGAAATAAAGCAACAAGAGACTGCTATGGGACTGTTGGAGACAGGAGAGTTGTGGTGGCAGCAGGACAAGGAGAAAGGTATGCGGCTGCGTCCCTATGAGGGCTTATGGCATGAACACCTCAGAGAAGGTTCTTTGCTTGCCTCGGACTTTCAAGTCGGAATGCTTGTCCGTGATATGGAGGACAACCGAATGTTCCAGCCCATAGACCTCTCTTCCCAAGAACGGCAGAAGATGTTGCTCTACATAGACCTGCGGGATGCCTACCACGCCCTCTATGATTATGAAGCGGAACGTAAGGTGGCGAATGAATCCTTGCGACAGAACCTCAATGAACTGTACGACCGTTTCGTGCGGCTGTACGGGCATCTGAATGACCGCAAGAACCACGAGCAGATCCTGATGGATGCGGGTGGCAGGGAAATTCTCTTTTTGGAACGAAAGGTAGATAAAGAAACGCTCAAAGCCGATATTTTCCATCAGCCCGTTTCGTTCAGTCTGCACGAAGTGACAGAGGTGAGCAATGCCCAAGAAGCACTTTCGGCTTCACTCAATAAATTCGGAGCGGTGGACACCGGATATATGCTCTCTTTGCTTCCCGAAAGTTCCGAAGAGGAGATGCTCTCCGACTTGCACGGCAAAATTTATTACAATCCCTTGGAGGGAGAGTATGAAATCGCCGAAAAGTTCATATCGGGCAATGTGGTTGCCGCATCGGAACGTATCGAACAATATCTCTTGGAGCATCCGGAGGACACAAGGGCGCAAGTCTCCTTGCAGGCCCTGAAAGATGCCATCCCCGAACCGATTCCTTTCGTGGACTTGGATTTCAACTTCGGGGAGCGATGGATTCCCGTAAACCTTTACTCTGATTATGCCTCGCACCTCTTCGATACCGAGGTGACGATACGCTACAATTCGAGTGCGGATGAATACTCCGTGGATGCACGGGGCCACAATGCCAACATCTGGGACAGATTCTGTGTGCGGGGACAGCATCGTCGCTACGATGGTATTGCCCTGATGAAGCATGCCCTGCTGAATACAACGCCGGACATCACCAAGAAAATCATGGTCGGAGACAAAGAAGTCAAGGTACGAGATACCGAAGCCATACAGATGGCAAACGCTAAAATCGATGAGATACGAAACGGCTTTACTGATTGGTTGAACGAGCAGAGCGATGAGTTCAAGAAGCGATTGGAGAAACTATATAATGATACTTTCAATTGTTTTGTTCGTCCTCAGTATAATGGATCCCATCAGACATTCCCCGACCTCAACCTGAAAGGCTTGGGTATCGAAAGCCTGTACGACAGTCAGAAGGATGCCGTGTGGATGTTGAAGCTTAACGGAGGGGGTATCTGTGACCATCAAGTAGGGGCAGGGAAAACGCTTATCATGTGTACTGCAGCCTATGAGATGAAACGGCTCGGCTTGGCAAACAAGCCGATGATACTCGCTCTCAAGGCTAACGTGCAGGAGATAGCACAGACCTTCCAAACGGCTTACCCGAATGCAAAACTGCTCTATCCGGGCAAAAACGACTTCACCCCCGACAAACGGCAAAGGATTTTCCACGATATCAAGAATAACAACTGGGATTGCATTGTCCTCACACACGACCAATTCGGTATGATACCGCAATCGGACGAGATACAGCAGAAAATCCTTCAGGATGAGTTGGACAGTGTAGAGGAGAACTTGGATGTCCTGCGTCAGCAGGGGCGCAGTATCTCTCGTGCCATGGAAAAGGGGCTTGTCAAGCGACAGATGAATTTGCAGGCGAAGTTGGATGAAATCAAGTTCAAGATAGAGAACCGAAAGGACGATATAGTGGATTTCAAGACCATGGGTATAGACCATCTTTTCGTAGACGAGTCGCATACGTTCAAGAACCTGATGTTCAATACTCGCCACGACAGAGTGGCAGGGCTTGGGAACAGTGAGGGTAGTCAGCGTGCCTTGAATATGCTCTTTGCCATACGCACGATACAAGAGCGGACGGGGAAAGACTTGGGAGCCACCTTCCTTTCGGGTACGACCATATCGAACTCGCTTACGGAGTTGTACCTGCTTTTCAAATACCTACGTCCCCAAGCCCTCGAAGCACAGAACATCAAGACCTTTGACGCATGGGCTGCCATCTTCGCCAAGAAGTCTGTGGACTATGAGTTCTCCGTTACCAATGAGATTGTACAGAAAGAGCGTTTCCGCTATTTCATCAAAGTGCCGGAGTTGGCGGCATTCTACGCTCAAATCACCGATTATCGAACGGCAAAGGAGATCGGCATAGACCGCCCCGAAAAGAATGAGATTATGCACAACATACCGCCTACACCCGAACAGGAGGAGTTCATAGCCAAGTTGGTGGAGTTTGCCAAGACAGGTAATGCGGAATTATTGGGACGAGAGAAACTCTCCGATAGAGAGGAGAAAGCCAAGATGCTTATCGCAACGGACATGGCTCGAAAGATGAGCTTAGATTTGAGACTTATTGATCCTAACAAGTACGGAGATCATGTGGACAACAAAGCCTCCCACTGTGCTGCCAAGATTGCGGAGTATTACCACAAGTTTGAGGAACAGAAAGGAACGCAATTTGTATTCAGTGATCTAGGCACCTACAAGCCGGGCGAATGGAATCCCTATTCCGAAATCAAGCGCAAGTTGGTGGAAGATCACGGCATACCCGCTCAGGAGATACGCTTCATTCAGGAAGCCAAGACTGACAAGGCAAGAAAGACGCTCATCGCAGGCATGAATGAAGGTTCAATCCGAGTATTGTTCGGCTCTACTTCAATGCTCGGAACGGGTGTAAACGCCCAAAAGCGTGCTGTCGCTATCCATCATTTGGATACACCATGGCGTCCTTCTGATTTAGAGCAAAGGGATGGACGAGCCGTGCGTAAGGGAAACGAGGTAGCCAAACTCTATGCAGACAATAAGGTGGATGTTATCATCTATGCGGTGGAGAAGTCACTTGACAGCTATAAATTCAACCTGTTGCACAATAAGCAGCTTTTCATCGAACAGCTGAAAAACAACCGTATGGGTAGTCGTACCATCGATGAGGGCAGTATGGACGAGAAGTCGGGAATGAATTTTTCCGAGTATGTAGCCATTCTTTCAGGAAATACCGACTTGTTGGAAAAGGCGAAATTGGAAAAGAAAATAGCCGGTTTGGAGAGTGAGCGACAGGCCTTCATCCGCAGTAAATCATCCTCCCGAAGTCGTTTGGAGGAGGTTATGCGAGCAGTGGATAGCAATAGGGAACTGATTGGTCGTTTCAGAAGCGATTGGGATTTATATCAAAGCCGAGTGCAAAAAGATAAAGAGGGCAACATACTCAACCCGATAACCCTCAAAGGAGTAGAGGGTAGAGACCCCAAACGCATTGCAGCTAAACTGACAGAAATCAATGAAAAAGCTCGTACTCAGGGAGAATACTTTAGTATTGGAAGCCTCTACGGATTTAATCTCGTGGTCAAGACAGAATCCTCTTCCAAAGATCTGTTTGACCTTTCACAGAACAAATTCTTCGTGATGGGAGAAAGCGGAATGAAGTACAGTTACAACAACGGCAAGATTGCGACAGACCCGCAACTCGCCTGTATGAATTTCCTGAATGCATTGGAGAAGATACCCGGCTTGATTGAGAAATATCAGGCAGACACCGAAAAGATAGCCAAGGATATTCCTGTTTTGCTGGAGGTGGTAAATGGTTCTTGGAAGAAAGAAGAGCAGCTCAAAGAGCTCAAAACGGAACTTGCCGCACTTGACCGAAAAATACAGCTTTCCCTAAAGCCGATTGAAGAGGGAGAAAGCCAACAGGAGGGAATGGAGATGATGCAAGATGAAGCAGGAGAGACGAAGGAAATGGAACAGTCATGTCCGATTGAGCCGTCCGTCATTGCTCCCTCTGTCGATACTTCTGTGGCTCAATCCGACAGACCGTTGGAAAGCAACGGGCAGAGTAGCTCCGCTACACAGTCCGCAATGGACAGACTACCGCCGTCTCTGGCAAGAAAAGTGTTTATTGTCAGACCTAAACTATAAAATGATTTCTCTCTAATTAATACCTCAAACAGCAGCCCCCGCCTTGTCATCACGACAAAACGGGGGCTTAACGACTGTGCACAATCAATCTACTCACTCTAAAGTCACATAGGTTTTTTCTTTGTTCTTTTTCGTTTTAGGTTTTCGGTAAAGTGGGCTTTCATGAAAGAGAGAATTTCCGATTCCAAGTACCAAGTTTTATGGTAGATAATGTGGAAAGGAAGTGTCCCGGAAGCACGGTAACGTTGCAGAGTACGCTTGCTGATTTGAAGCATCATACATACCTCTTGGTTATCCAACAACGGTTCTCCATCTATCATCGGACGTTGGGGAATGTCGGGAGTCGTCTGTTTCAACTCATCGAAACGCTTCATGATGCGTTCCATCCAGTCAAGAAAGGTCTCTCTATCCAATAGTTCCATCCTTTATCTTCCTACTTTTAAGTTTGAAGTTATGCCGTAGTTCTTCCATGTTCTTCGGATTACAGTAGAGACTTCTGTTGCGTATCGCCTCCTCGATGTCATGTAGGTCGTAGTAGCAACGCCCATAGATTATCTTGTAGCCGATTCGGTCTGCACTGCGCATACGCTGGAGGGTACGTTTACTGATACCGAGTATCTCGGCTAACTCATCATTGGAGATAAGGCGGTTTTCATACTCCGTCTTTGCCTTTTTCTCCTGCTCCACATACCGAAGAATCTTTTCTATCTTACCTATCAGTTCCTGAAAGGCTCTGCTTTCTAGTGTAATGACATCCATAACTATTTGACTTGATTATGGCACAAAGTTCGGGAGGGACAATAGGATGAATTGTATGGTAAATATGTACTGAATAAAGATTTTTCGCCTCAGTTTCAAATATTCTTCGACAAAGGCATCCATATCGAAGCCACAAGTACGCTATAATGGATAATCAGGGGCAGGAGTCTCTTTTCGTAACTACATTTGTGTGGAAGTGAAAATTAAAACGGACAAGAATTATGGAAGTAATAGCAATAGAGAGGAAAACGTATGAAGCCATGATGGAGCATTTCCGCATTCTGACAGCCAAAGTCGATGCCCTGTGTCGGGAGTGTGACGAGAAGCGTATGGGCAGGTGGCTGGACAATCAGGATGTCTGCCAAATCCTGAACATCAGTTTGCGTACCCTGCAAACCTATCGTAGCAACCGAATGTTGCCCTACACGCAAATAGGGTATAAGATGTTCTATAAACCGGAGGATGTCGGAAAACTGCTCGAACGATCCTCCGCTTTATAACCAATAAACAATCTAACCACTAAATCCAACGTAAATATGAACAATGACGTAAAGACAAAGAACGACAAAGAGATTGCGTACTTTTTCAACGCCGGTGACCGCATGATAAAAGGCATAGATGCTCTGCGGAAAAAGAACAGACCTCTGCTTAACGGTCATCGCTACCTGACGGATGATGAGTTGTCCCGTCTATTGCATATCAATCGACGCACGTTGCAAGACTATCGCAACATGGGAAGGATTTCCTTTATCAAGTTAGGCGGAAAGGTACTCTACCGAGAAGAGGATGTGGAAAAGCTGTTGCAAGAGAATTATCGCCCTCGGTTTGAGAAGCCTTGACAGAAAAACAGGCAGCAAGAAGCATTTTTCTTACTGCCTGTTCTCATATTCAGTTGTACCATCCACCTTTGCCATAACACACAAGTAGTGGAGAACTTGTTCTCTTCTTTTCGGTCACTCTTCCGATTATCCATTTACGGAAGCTCTTGGCTTCTGGAGAGGCAAATCGAAACGATAGCATCGTTATCATTTCAAGATTGTATAACTCTACAGCACCGTCCTTAAACATTAACCTTCGCATCACCTCATCTTCCCTGAGTAAGCCCTCTTTGAAGATAGACTTGATGTGGTTGCTTACCTTACCGGAGAATACGCCGAACAAATCGGCTATTTCACAAGCCGACATCCAAACAGGGCTTGTCGGAATATGTACCTTTCCGCTTTCTCCAATGGTTATGATTTCTCTTTTCATCGTTTGTCCTCCTCGTATTATATCGTGATCTCATTGAACTGTTCTACCTTACTCAGTTTATCGGAGAGTGCCGCCATGTCCCGACTCTCCTTTTCGTGGGTGATTTTAGCGTAAATCTGCGTGGTGCGGATATTCGTGTGTCCGAGCATCTTGGAAAGGGTTTCGATAGGAACGCCGTTGGTCAGGCAGATTTCCGTTGCCATGGTATGGCGACTGGTATGCCACGTAATCTCTTTTTCGATACCGCAGAGTCCGATGATTTTCTTGATGTTCTTGCAAGCGGTTATATACGTCGGAACGGGCAGAAGCAAATTATCATTCGCCATACCATCGTATTTCTCGATAATCTGCTTAGGAATATCTAAGAGCATGATGTTGGACTCCACCCCTGTCTTTTGTCGCTTGGTCATAATCCAGAGTTTCCCGTCAAAGGAGGTTTGAAGATTATCCTTGGTCAGGTTCTTCATATCGGTAAAGGACAAACCTGTAAAGCAACAAAAGATGTATAAATCCCGAACCAGCTCCATCGACTTGCGGCGGAATCTCAAATCCAACAGCCTGCGAATCTCTTCTTTCGTCAGATAATCTCTATCGGTACTCTCGGCAGATATGCTGTAATCGACAAAAGGGTCACGGACTATCCATCCGTGGTTCTGGGCAATGGCAATCATACGGCGCAGGGGCATCATGTAAATCCATACCGTATTGTTACAGCATTGCTTTTCGGTGCGCAGGAAGATGTCAAAGTCCGTAATGAAAGGCGGAGTGAGTTCTTTCAAAGCAATATCGCTGACATGGTAACGCATCTTGATGAACTCCTCCAAATGCTTGTAGACCGTACAGTATTTTTCGTAGGTAGATTTGCTTCGCAAACCGGCATTGAGCAGTTTGGCGAAGTCCTCATTGTGCTGCGCGAAGACTTTCAGCAAGGTTTCATGCCGCATTTCCAAACCCAAGAAAGCGTTCTTTACTTTCTCGGCAGTGACATAGTTATCCCGCTCGGCTATCTCCTTGTATTTGGCATTGATACCGACACGTATCTTGTCCAAGAAACGGTTGGTTTCCAACGCAACGGTACTTTTTCCAGAAGCGCGATTGCTCTTGATGTCCCACAAATCGGGATGGATGTCGCATTTGCAACTGAACTGGGCAATGGTGCCGTCAATGGTGATACGACACATCACGGGAACGGAACCATTCTTCTTGGGAGCGTTCTTTTTGAGGTAGAACAGAACCTTAAACGTACTACGCATAACTCTGACTTTTATGGTTTACAAAACTATTTATTGTCAGGTTATTTGTTGCTACGCAAAACATTGTCGTTCAATGGTAAAGAAGCAGTCCGCAATTTATTTGCCTGTTTCCTTTCATCGAAGTACCTTTGCAGGAGGTAATCCCCGAAGTTCAGGTCGGATATTGCGCTGTTCGTTACCGCTTTTCCCAACCCTCACTTGCAAAGGAGGTGGTAATGTTTTGGTAACGCTGCTCTGTCCGGAGGTGGCATAAATCCGTCTTTTCGAAGTTCTCCGCCAAATGGCTTAAAATCCAAAACTGACTGACTCACAATTCATTTGCGCCATTTCGCCTTTTCTTGAACCTTGAGGATAGATTTTTTCATAAAAGATTAGGTACTTTTCCCCGAAACCTTTAGTGCTTTTCCCTGAAACCTTTAGTGCTTTTCTCCAAAACCTTTAGTGCTTTCCTCCAAAACCTTTAGTGCTTTTCCCCGAAACCTTTAGTGCTTTTCCCCGAAACCTTTAGTGCTTTTCCCCGAAACCTTTAGTGCTTTTCCCCNAACCTTTAGTGCTTTTCCCCGAAACCTTTAGTGCTTTTCCCCGAAACCTTTAGTGCTTTTCCCCGAAACCTTTAGTGCTTTTCCCCGAAACCTTTAGTGCTTTTTCCAGAAACCTTTAGTGCTTTTCCCCGAAACCTTTAGTGCTTTTCCACAAAACCTTTAGTGCTTTTCCACAAAACCTTTAGTGCTTTTCTCTAAAACCTTTAGTGCTTTTCTCCAAAACCTTTAGTGCTTTCCAGAATGAGGTTAGTTTCCTTTCTAAAAATGGTAATTACTAATCCGTGAAACGGTAATTATGAAAGAGGAGAGAGGTGATTTATCGGCTCTCTTTGTTGGAGCCTTCTTTGATGACAATCTTTTGAGCTTCCAAGAGGCGGCGCTTGGAGTCGGAGTCTCTGAATGCAAAGAGATAACTGTGATCGCCCTCCCGGATCTTGAGCTTCTTGCGCAGCTCTTCGGCTTTCAGATCGAAATTTTTGGCGATCAATCCATAAGATTTTCCGGAAAAAGAGGCTATCGTTCGTTTGTTCCAAGAGTGCTCGCAGAGAATCTCGTACACTCTTCCGGGAAACGGCATCGGCTCTTTGGAGAAGTAGAGATGGGTGGAGGGTGCGATCTTGAACAGCCGATCCGCCCATGGAGTACCGCCCAGCCCGATCTTACTAAGGGCAGGATTCGGGATGTAGAGGTATCGGAACGAGTCCAAGTCTTGCAAGATCGGAAGGTCGGGGTATCTCTTGTTGGGCTTAGTGGTGCTCTCCGAAATGCCGTGGGAAATGTGAGTGGCGGTGAGGAACGAATCTTCGGAGGCGGCTCTGTCGAAAAGCAGACAGACCTCTTTAAGCTCCCCATCCAAAGCCAAAGCATGAATGACGGAGGGCGCGGAAGAGAACAGCCGGTTCAGCAGTGATATGTCTGCTATCGGCGAGAGTTTTACCAACAAGTCCGCAGAAGGATGGTGGGAGCGAAGATGAGATTCTGTTTCGATGATGTCCGGCACACAGTTGCGCGGATCCTGCTCTCTCCTACCGCTGCCATCGGGGCGTCTGTCGGGATCCGCGTAAAGGAGTATCTTCTTCTGCTCTATGTCTATGCTCGGAAAAGTGTTGCGAATGAAATCTTCCGCCGTTGCATTGTACACCTCCACCTTCTGTCTCAAAACTTCGGCATTGCGCCTGAAAGCATCCGCCCTCTCGGAAGAAGGCTCCACGTAGATAAGCTGTTTCGCTTTGGCAGAAAAGGCGATGGTGTCGGCTCCTAAGCCTCCGGTCAGATCAATGATAATGTCGTAGGAAGATATCCATCTGCACTTCTCTGTCGCGGTGATATGGGATGAGGCTTGCTCGGCAATGGTCGGATCGGGGATATAAACGTCCCGGTTCTCGTACCAGAGAGGGAGCTTGTGTCGGATCTTCTGCTTGGAAAGGACTCCTGTTGAGATCTGCATCCGCTCTTCAGGAGTAAAGTCCTTCAGACGCATGCTCAGCTCATAAGCATTCTCGGACTTGTATTGTTCGATCAGATTAAGAATCTTCGCCGGCACTTCCATTGTCAAGATTTTGCATATTGGATGGAAGAGATTTACTCGGAGAAAGCCCAAGCGCACGCATTTTCTCTAATCGGCTCACAATATTTCCCCGCCCGGCGGTGAGCTGATTATATGCTTCGTCATAAGTCTTCTGCAAGGATTCTATCTGCGAGCCTACCCGACTGAACTTCTCTGCATACGAAACAAACTTATCATAAAGCTTGTTTGCCTCCGAAACAATGTCTTGTATGTTATGGATCTGATACTCTTTCTTCCATAAATCCAGTAAAGAGCGAAGCATCGCGATGAGGTTGAGAGGCCCCATGAGGACAACCTTTTTATTGTAAGCATCCATCCAAAGGTTCGGGTCCAACTGCAATGCAAGATTGAATGCACCTTCGTTCGGGAAGAACAAAACGACAAACTCCAACGATGTCGAGTGATAACGCGAGTAATCTTTAACACTCAACTCCCTGATATGGCTCTTCACAGATGTCAGATGACGCTTCATTGCATCTTTTCTTTCATCTTCCGACTCCGCAGAGAAGAAGTCATAATAGGCAGACAACGATACTTTAGAGTCTATTATGACATCGCGCTCCTGAGGATAATGAACGATGGCATCAGGGCGCATGGCTCTTGCTGTCTCTTCATTTCTTACTACGCCGGAGCCTTCCACTATCGTGTGTTGCAGATCATATTCTCTTCCGCGAATAAGACCGGAGTCTTCCAAGACGCGCTCCAAGATCATTTCTCCCCAGTCTCCCTGTACTTTATTTTTACCTCGAAGTGCTTGAGTCAGATTATTGGCCTCCTTTGAGATGCTTTTATTCTGCTCCATGAGATTCTCTATAACACCTTTAAGCAGATGTCTCTCTTTTGCTTCGTTGATATAGACATTCTCCACTTGCTGTCTGAACTGCTGAATATCTTTACTCAGAGGAGAAAGAATCTCCTGTATGGTAATTCTGTTTCCTTTTTCCAGTGATTCTGCCTTCTCATCCAATATCTCACGAGCTACGGAAGCAAAACCTTTTTCTACTTCCTGTTTCAAATCTGATTGTCGCTGCTTCTCCTGCTCACAAGTCTGCTTCAAAAATCTGTTTTCCGTCTTTAAGGCAGATAAAAAGTAAAGCAAAACAACAACCGCAATGGCGAAGAGAATAGTAAGAAAAATAAAGATATCCATAAGGTGGAATTATTGTTTTCTATCATTGATACATCTGAAAGACGCAAGAGCATAGAGAGCCGCTGTCTCTGTTCGTAAGCGATATGTACCCAAAGAAACAGGGATATAACCATTATCCACTGCTTTCTTAACCTCAGTATCCGTAAAATCTCCTTCCGGACCTATCATTATTATACTATCACTACCGGCTGTCATGGTTGAAGCAAGGTCTCTCTTAGGATAAGTTTCAGCGCAATAAGCTATGAATTTTTGCTCTATATCCTTCCATTTCAAGCACACATCTTCAACGGAAAGACCAACGCTCAATGAAGGCAGGAAAAGATGCCTGCTCTGCTTCATTGCCGATACCATTATCTTCTCAAGACGCTCTACGCTTACTTTTTCTCTTTCGGAACGATCACAATGCAAAAGAATAATATCCGAAACGCCCAGTTCGACAGCTTTCTCGATGAACCACTCCGTACGATCTCTGTTTTTAGTGGGAGCCATACAAACTATACACTTAGAAATCTCTCCTTTTTCGATTTCCTGAATAACAGAATCTACCGAAACTATTGCTGCCTTCGGATCTGTCTCTGCAAGAGTGCAAGCATACATTTTGCCTTTACCGTCCAAAACATTGCACCGGTCTCCGGATTGCAATCGAAGCACCTTTACGGCATGAGCGGACTCTTCCAAAGAGAGCACCGGAGAGAGTTCTACGTCAGGACAATAAAAAGAAGGCAACTCATTAAAAATCATCTTCGTAGCTCTTGTTCCCTTTTTCATCTCAGTTTAGCTTTACTAAGAAATATCATCAGAACATCCTTTCTGTTTAATAACATCATGAAGGATGGATGCCCATTCATACTTTTCTTCCTTCACCATAGTACCCAAGACCTCTTTTAGATCTTTCATATCAGCCTCAACCAACAAGTCTATCAAAGGGATCTGATCCGGAATAGTACTTTCTATCTTCTCTTGAAAGACTTCTAAAATATGCAGTCTCTCAAGCTGTTCATCAGAGATTTCCTTTCCTAAGACAGCGTAAGTCTCATTGAAGACACGTCTAATAGTATTCCCTTTCCCACTATTCTCTCCAAGAGCTATCAAAGAAGACTTTTGCTTGCTGTCTTCCAAATTCAATCTTATAATAATGTGATCTGAATTGAAAACAAGCTTATCCCTAAACTTGTCCAGTAAATCTTTGTGTACGTATATAGAAGTTCGTTTTCTAATCCCGACAAGAACCGAATCCAACAGAGGAGCCTCAAAATAAGATGTATGAGTATTTCCCTCAGAATTATCTCCTTGTATTTTTATCCAACAGCTGTTTCGTACTAAAAGTTCCTCTACTATGCGTATCTCTTCTACACGATAGTTGGTGTGGAGAAGAAGAGCATCCAATAACGTCACGGACTCTTCTTTAGGTAAAATAGATCCGATACGAAGACGCATCTTAACCAGAGGATGAACCAACGAAGGAATAAGTATTGGGAAGCCGGCTGTTCCTTTGACCTCCCTAAGAATCAAAACATTGGGAGAGTTTGGGTCTTTACCATTCCCCTCTCCCAAAGCAAACATCTCTACTCTGGAATATCTGTCCTCCACTTGAGGTCTTTGTTCTTCTCCCTCTATCATTCTATTTCTACTCTATATCAAAATCTGAAAGATCCCATTCCTCTTCATCTTCATTCTCGCCCAAAGATATAATAATGGAAGAAGCTCCTACACTCAGGACATCGCCATCTTTAAGCCTATACTTCTCCCCCTTTTGTAGAAGGGCATTATTGACAAATGTCCCTGTCCTGCTTTCGTTATCTCTGACATAATAGTAGGCTTTTTCTCCTCTACCCGTCTTTCCTAATACGAAGTGAAGACGATCCATGCTTGGATCTGAAGTATAAATTTGGAGATCTGCATTTGAATCTTTATTCTTTCTTCCCACCACTATCTCTCCCTTTTCGGGTAAAGCATATTTTTGTTCGTAAGCAAAAATATTCTCCACTATGGTAAAGTGTGGCATTGTGGTATCCAACTCTTCAGAAAGTACGATAGACGCTGCACGTTTAACTCTATCTGTTGGAAGATCCAACTTAGAACGATACACATAAAACGTTTTGTAGCAAGCATTACAAGTAATACTCATGCCACTTCCCTCTCGTTCTTCTTTGTATTGCTCTTTAGTATGGATGCGTTCGCAAAACGGACAATGAACCTCTATCATATCATTACACGGAATACTGATTTATTCAATCTTATCTCTCTAAACTATGTCCGAAAATAGAGAAAGTAATCTTTCCAATCCTTTTCGATCATCATCATCAAAAGTATCCAGCTCTGCACTATCTATATCCAATACCCCGGCAACGTCACCCTTGTTATTAAACAGAGGAACTACAATTTCACTTTTTGAAAGAGAACTGCAAGCGATATGACCAGGGAACTCATCAACATTTGGCACCACAATGGTAGTGGCACGTTCCCATGCTGTTCCGCAAACACCTTTTCCTTTGCCTATTTTAGTGCAGGCTACCGGTCCTTGAAAAGGATAAAGGACAAGCTCCGTTCCCTCTTTATTTATCATGTAAAAACCTGTCCAGTGATACTCAAATGTATGGTGAAGAAGAGCAACAAAATTGGACATATTCGTTACTAAAGGAAGAGAAGAGTCTAAAAGTCCTTTTGCATACTCATAAAGAGTTTCATAGACTTCCGCCTTATTTTCTTTCGTTGGTTTAACGTCCGGTATAGTGTGCATAAATAAGTTCTATTCGTTTTTAATCAATAGCTAAATATCTCTATTATATATCAGAAATTCATATTAAAAGACATCAAAGCAGTCAGACCTTTCTGAGGAGCTCCAATCCATCTTGCAGTAGAAGTATTAAGAAGATTGTTTACCTCCAAACCCAGACTGTACTTATGGTTGAATGTATGAGTTATTCCAAGATCTATATTAAACGACATTGGAAGACTGACTTCTTCTTGAGTCGCAGCAGAGGATTGCTTCGGAGAAAAGAAGGTAACCCCCATATCGGAAGAGTAAAGTGCTCTGAACAACCACTTGTCCTTGACATTGTAACTAAAAATAGCTCCATGAGTAAATGCAGGAAGCCCCAAAATAGAATGCTCTTTCTCATCCGGCAGCATATAACGATTAAAGCTACCAAAAGCCTTGAGCATAAATCCATAAGGAGAATAATAGCTTACGGAACCATTAAGGAATATATTTTTTATCCGATTTCTCCTGTTGGCTTCCACCATTTGCATATCTACAATATAGCCATCATCTTTATATCCATAAGAGAAAGTGCCATATTCTGTCATTGCATAATGATCTGCAAATCCTCCCTCAACATCTATATGAAATCCATTTAGAGATCCATAAGTCGCACCTAAAAGCACTCTATATGCTGTGGAGTTCAGTGCATTAGTCATTCCACTTGTAATATTCAGATAGGGATTCTGCTCCAATTGCTCATACAGCGTAGGCAAAAGTGCTCCACCATCAGCTTTCAGTCGAAGAGCCAACTTACGTTGATCTCCAAAAGAGTATCTTAGATCAACATCCGGAGCTATTGCCAAATTGGAAATTCCACTTTCACGATTATAGACCCTTACTCCAACATTTACCCCATATTGTTCGCTGTTAATACCAATAAATGGAGAAGCAGAAAAGAGCAGTCTGTTTAGTCTAAAAGATTGTATGGTAGGTCCACCGGTATGATAATGCTGTACAAATCCCTTTACTCCGGCACTCCAAAGCTCGCGAAAGTGATAAGAGAGCATGGCTTGAGCGGAAACATTCAACTCCGCTGCTCGAATACTCTTATCTCCACCGGCCAAACGATGAATATCTGCTTTGTCAAGAAAAGAGGCAATGGCATTTCCGGAAATCGCCCACCCATCTTCATAAAGCATCTGTTTAGGTTGTAGCTCCAATGTCAATGCACCACCCCAAACATTATGAGAAGGCGGTGTCAGAGTTTTAGTCGGATCTATTGCTGTTCCGTCCTCTTTTTTTAGTCCCGTCAGACCATAAAGAGAGCTCTTTTGATATAGAAATCGAGCAGAAATATCCGCAAATGTTCCCAATGCCGGCATCCGCATACGAGCAAGAAGATCCGTAGAGTGATCTCTTCTATCTGTCCTGCTGTCAAATTCAGGATGATGTGCTCCATATCCGACCCCTTCATGTCTCAAATGAAGAGAAGATATTTTATTTTCTCCGGTTTTCTGTGCAACCCCGACACTGGCACTATACTCCAAAGGATACCCTCCCGCAAGCCTGAGATACCCTTTTTGAGGAAATTGATCCGGTTGATGCAGGTTTCTCAAAGGAGCCAACTCCTGACGCTGATACTTGGTTGCAGCACTAAAAGCATCTTTAATAAAAGAGACCGGAAGAGCTGCTTTTGTCGGCTTTAGAGGTAAAGGATTGAAGAACTCTTTTTTAACAACACTACCAACAGGAACATACTCTTTCTCAAGTACAACCTCTCGTTTCAGTGAGTCCTGTTTTACGGTCTGAGCATCCAGTACAGAAGGATACATAACTACTCCAATACCAAATATTGCAAATAGAATACCTTTATTATATCTTTTCATTTCACTACTCTTGAACTTGTTTATCACTTAAGAGAACTTAGTCTGGACTCTACCTTAGAAAGAATATCATCTTTCCCGGTAGGCTTATAGTTGCTCTTTACACCTTTCAGATACTCCAGAGCCAAATTCTTATCCCCTTGCTTAACGGCTATATCCGAAAGCAAGATAAATGCTCTTGAAATCCAATAGGAGTCATTATACCCTTTTTCCAGATAAGCCTCGGCACTCTTTTTAGCCACAGCTATCCGTCCTAAACCATATTGAGCTTCAGCCTCTAATACTTGGCTGACAGAGAGAGTTTGCTTACTTGCGTCCAGCTTCATAGCTGCAGAAGTAAGGTTCAAGACCTCTTGATACTCTCCATTTTCAAGGATTTTCTTGGCAACATAATTCAGTATCGGAGCAGAAGCAGCATAAGCTTTGAACCTGCCCGACTCTATCTCCTTGGCCAATGAGCGTAGCATATCAACCTCCCCTCCCTTTTCTGCCACAGCCAAGGCAGCAAAAAGAGCAGACTCTACCCCTTGTTTATTTTGTGCAGATCTTCTTGCAAGCTGTACATAAGTAGAAATTGAAGCATCATAATTTCCGGACTGCTCATAGGTCTGAGCCAACATCTTCAAAACATCTCCTTGAATAGCCGTATTATTTCTCCTCTCCAAAGCGATCAGGATAGGAAGTGCTTCACTATATCTTCTCTCTTTATAAAGGATATAAGCTTGGTGATACTCCGCCTGATCTCTAAAAGATCCGTTGGGATATCTCTCCACATAGCGTCTCATTGCCTCCAAAGCCTCTTTCTGTTTACCTTGAGAAATAAGACGTTCTGCCGCCAAGAATGTTAAAGACTCTGTTTCATCGGAGTTTTTACTTCCTGTGGATTGATCCACCAGTTGTGCAAGTCTCGAATACTCATCTACTCTGTCCAAACGTACGGATATACTCTTGAGGTCTTGAAGAGCAGATTTGGCTTCTCCACTGTTAGGGTAACGCCTTATGACCTCTGCATATATATCCGCGGCTCTATTCAGATCGTTGTCATTAAAGAAAGAGAGAGCGAGTTGTACACCTGCTTTAGGAGCAAAATCACTATCGGGATAACCATTGAAAACTTTGGAGAACTCTGTTCTTGCGCCCGTATTATTTTCAATGAACGTCAATGCCCGCCCCTTCTCATAAAGAGCTTCTTGAATGTAGGGAGAGTTAGGATATTTGACAACCAAAGACTCCAACTCCGAAGCTTTCCCTTGATAGTTCTTTCGCAGCCCCATGATATGAGCACGCTTCAGTACAGCATAGTCTGCATCCTTACCACCTCTTGTCATTGCAGTTGTGTATGCAGAGAAAGCAGCATCATATTCTCTTTGCATCACCGCTATGTCTCCAAGCCTGTTGTAAGCATTTGTATGATCTGCTTCGGGTGTTGTGCCGGTAAGAGAGAGATAATTTCTAAAAGCCTCTTGTGCTTCTCCCCAACGCTCCAGGTTGAAGAAAGAGTAACCCAGATTGTAATACGCTATCGGATTAACAGCCTGCCCTTTCGGCACCATCTGTATATAGGTCTGAATGCTTCTGATGGCATCGTTGTAGTTACCCTCTCTGTGAAGCAACTCTCCTTTCCACAAATAAGCCTCTGCGACGCTCTCGGCATCACCATTAGAGGTTATAATATCGTCGTACTCCTTTTTTGCGGCTACCACATTACCTGTACCAAGCAGTGTGTTCGCCTTATTCAAAGTGATCTTTTGCCTAAGTTTTACCAACTCCTTAGGTAGAGGAGTGATCTTGTCTATCTCCTTTATGGCTCCAACATGATCGGATGTTCTACCATAAGCATCCACAAGATAAGAAACAGCCTTATCCCTGTACTCAGAGAGGGGGTGCTTGCTGACGAACTTTCCTAACGCCTCAGTTCCGACACCTATCTCTCCCGGATGTTCATTGTACAGAATCATGCCGGCATTATACTCTGCCGCTTGAACCAAAGGCAGATAAACCTCTATTTGAGAAGAGTTCACAAACGCATTATAAGCATCTTGAAGCTTTCCCGAAGAGAGTGCAGACAATCCCTTATAGTAGAGTGCCAACTGAGACATATAGTCATTCGTTCCGTCTGCCACCTTGCTAAAGTGCTGCATTGCCTCCGAATACAGCTCCAGCCTGTACTGCTCCTGCCCAAGGGTCAAAAGCTCCAAACGTCCCGGAGCATCTGTCATGGCAACATAAGAAGAGAGATACTCCAGAGCCTTACGGCTCAAAGAGAGCTGAGCAGCCGATAATCCGGCCACTCTGTAAGCAGAAGCCACAGCCTCTCTATCTCCTGTTTTCTTCATGGTACGCTCTGCCAAAGGAAGAGCATCGCTATACTTACCCTGCTCCAAAAGCATTTCACCCTCATAAGCTCCGACGTAAAGCCCATAAAAAGAGTCATTCTCTATCGGTCTGAAGTACTTGAAAGCCGCAGGATAGTCTCTTTTTTGAAATGCTATATATCCGGCATAAAAAGAAGACTCTTTGGAATATTTCTTACTGTAAACGAGAGGAGCAAATATGTTCAAAGCCAAATCTTCTCTTCGATCTTTCATTAACGAGTATGCCAAATAGTAGGACATCCTTTCCGAAAGATCTTCCGGCAGGAAGTCTCTATCGAGAAGATCCAACCAATAGGCAGCACTTCTGTAATTCTCTTGAGAGAAATAGTACTCTCCCAAAGCGGCTTTAGCATAGAGCGTAGATGCCGATTGGGGATGTTTCTCTATGAAGTAAAGCAACATCTGTTCTGCCGAAGGAGCACCGCTCTTGGCAGAAGAAAGAGCTAAAATCAACTCTTTTTCCTGCTCCAGCATAGGCATATAGGCGTCTATCCAAGAGAAAGGTTTCTGCACTTTATAGGAGGCATAGAGCGTATTGTGTCTATGGTAGGCGTCCCAAGAGTCCCCCATCTTGGAAACGAAGTGCGGCATATCTATGGGGCGATGTTGAGCAACAACGCTTGTTCCACCACCCAACAATAACAGCGTCAGTCCGATAAAACGTTTCTTCATGTTTGATTGGTACTAAGAATACTAACAAGTTTTTGAACAATCCAAAGGTACTAAAAAAGTCGCTAACCCAGCCGAAGAGGTGCTTGTGATACAAAATAAGAAACGGAAGAAAAAGCCCTAAATTCAAGTTCTTCTTTCTTTTTTATAAAAATTTATACGTTTCATCGAAATCTTATTTCCCCTTCTTTAGAGTTACTTTCTCAACAATTGGAGCAGAAGAATGAAAAAAAACAGTCTAATATTTTGTTAATTAAAACATTTAGAGTACTTTTGGGATATAATCGATTCCGGATATATTATATTATGTCATACACCAAATAATTTTTCGAGATGAATAAAACTGAACTCATTGCGGCTATTGCTGAAAAAGCCGGTCTAACCAAGACTGATTCAAAAAAAGCTCTTGATGCTTTCCAAACAGTGGTGAAAAATGAAATGAAAGCTGGAAACAAAGTTGCGATCATTGGTTTCGGAACATTCTCTGTAACTAAAAGAGAAAAACGCACCGGCACTAACCCACGTACAAAAGAACGCATCACAATTCCTGCAAAGTCTACTGTACGTTTCAAACCGGGTAGTGAACTTGAACTTAAGTAACAGCTTGTTTTTCACTCCCAAACGTCAGAATTAGGATATCCACAGCTGTTGAGCTGTTAAGCTAATGGTAACACTTCTATTTACAAATAGAGGTGTTATTTTTTATTTTAACGGCATGGAGAAAAAGGATTTCTGACAACTCCTTTTTGTATAATATCCTGTCCGAATACATAATATCAGTTTGAGATTGTAGCCTTAACTTCTCCTGTAAACGCCTATAAAATCTTCTCCAAACAGATTCCTTTTTGTGTCTAAATCGGTTAAAACTTGAAAAGCAAGACCTGATTCCAAGAAATCAAAACCTGACTGTAATAAAGCAAGGCTTGCTTCCTACAAATCAAATCCCGGTTTCCGGACATCAAAGCTTGATTTATAAAACGATAAGGCTTCAAAGAAACTTATATATCGGATTAAACCGTTTTCCATAACTATTAAACAAAAGTTGTCCCAAGGGAAAAGTTCGATAAGGGGCATAGATTTCGGAGCATTGAAGCCATAACACCTTTTGGTCGGCTTATATAAAAAGAGTCCCGACTCGGTATAAAACCAAAGCCGGGACTCTCTATCAAACAATATGTCTTGTATCGGAACTAAAATCTTTCCGGTCTATTCCACAAATGTAATCTCTGCAGCCGAAGCAAAATCTGCTCCCGTGTGAGAGCTAAGAGCATTGAAACGAATGTATCGAGTGCGAACAGGAGACTTGAACATAACGGTCTTCATCTGCTTAGACTTGTCGAACTCTCCCGTGATAACAGGATCGCTCCATTTCTTTCCGTCGTTACTGATCTGCACCGAGTAGGCTTTGATGCGACCATTGTCCGAGTCGTCCTGTCTTGGCAATAAGGTAAAGCCTTTGAGTTCTGTCTCTTTACCGGCATCGAAAGAGATCCAATGAGGATAGCTTGCTACCGTTACAGAATACATGCTATGCCATATCGTCTTTGTGTCTTGATCCAGCATATTTGTCGCGATACCCACTTCCGGCTCTTCACTTGAAACCTCTGCCACAGCAACCTTGATAACGTTTATCCTGTCAAAACTCTTCGTACTCTTCAACCATGGTGTCTGCTTGCGATATGCCGTAATCACTCCTCCCTCTCTCATTTCAAAAGGAGCATTGTACACCATTGGAGACATTCTCTTGCTTGAGCTAAGTGTATAGAGAATATCCGAACTATTTGCTCCATCCGCAGAAAGTGTTACCTCTCCGTCAGTAGAACGAACAATAGAAAGAGGTTTTACATCGGACAAAGAGACTTTGGACAGTTCTGTGGCATCTGTTCCGTTGAGAGGACGAATCAAAAGAGCATACGCGTGAGAGTCTGCTTTGATTCTATCATGATTGAGAGGAGGTCCTTGTCCACAGCTGAAGCCTCCAAGCCCCATCACCGCCTTGTCGAGGTGTATATGATTAGCACTGCTTTCTGGTAGCTCATACCAGTGCGGAGCTAAAGTCATCTCTAATGCGCTCCAAGGTAGAGCCGAAACAGACATTTTTTCGGAAGAGACAAAGAGCATTCCGACACCCTCTTTATCTGTCAGAGAAGCCCACTTAACCCCTTCCCTATTGCCCATGCTCTGAGGTTTTGGGAACGGAACAAACTGCTCTTCCACGCTGCTGCTGTACTTACCCATATAGGCTCCGGCTTTGCGGTCGGCATAGTTGTTGTGCTCTCCCAGACCATAATAGGTGTATTGAGACAAGCACTTAGGTGTCTGAATATAGTAGCCCAGTCTTGGCAGATCTGCCGTCGGTTTATTGGAAGATATATTGGCTTGGAGTTCTATCGACCCATCAGGGTATATCGTCCAAACAAGATTGGAGGTAAACTTGAACGGATTTCCACTCTTATTTTCATCCTTAACCTTTTCTATTTTATAGTGTCCGCTTGATCCTCCTGTTATCCGGAATGAGCCGTCTGCTTGAGATTCGATCGTTGTGGAAACCTTTACAGTACCATCCTTGGAAATATGACTACCAAAGTAAACAGCCTTATGCTTAAGGTCGTGAAGCCCATTCTCCACCCAAGAACGATAGACCCAAATGTCATTATCCGTAGGTGCACGGAAAGCATCCAATGTTATAGCAGTACCCTCTTTCAGCATCTGCTTGCCGGCGTATTCCAAAGAAGTGATAGAGCCGATACGCTTATCGAAGACAATGGTAAACTCATTTCCCTTTATGGTCATACTCTCCGGCGTCTGTTTTACTTGGGGTTTAACAGGTTGCTGAGTGGTTATAGAGCCTTTCACTTCTGCAGTTTGAAGAAGAAGTTGCTCCTCCATCTGGATAAAATCTTTCTTCGCCCATGGTTCATCATTAGCCAAATGAAGTTGCACTTGGACATAGTAGTCTGCATATTTGTCAAGTTCAATACCGGATATAGGTAGAGTTATGACAGCCTTTTTACGTGGAGCGATGACAGGCATATCGAGTCTGACAGACTTTTCACGCACACCATCTTTTATGATGGTATATGTAAGATATAGATCCGAAAGGTCTGTAAAATAGCGCTTGTTAAAGATCTCAATCTCTCCTTTGTCACGATCTTTCCATGTAATACCGGCATTCTGATACACCTTCTTCACTTCCCAAAATACAGGCTTGGGTGTATGGTCCGGGAAAAGAATACCATTCATACAGAACATACCGCTATTCGGCTTGTCTCCGAAATCTCCTCCGTAGGCAAAGAATCGGGTTCCACTCTGTGGATCGGTCTTGTAAAGAGCTTGATCTACCCAGTCCCAAATGGCGGCACCACAGAAGAAATTTGTGCTCTCTATCGCTTCCCAATAGTCGGAGAGATTACCTCCGGCATTACCCATAGAGTGGGCATACTCCGAAATATGGAAAGGATACTTGATATTTTTATATGTTCCTTTCACCGCTTCTCTGGTCCAAGCAATGGAAGGATACTGATTGGAACCCATATCCACAATGGAATTGTTACGCTCATACTGTACCGGACGAGAAGGGTCAAAGCTGTTGAGAGCTTTGTAAGCGAGCACGAAGTTTTCGCCGGGACCGGCCTCATTACCTAAAGACCAAATCACCACAGAAGGAGAATTGACATGAGCAGCAGCCAACTCCATTACCCGTCCGACATGAGCATCCTTAAACTCCGGAACGTGAGATAGCGACTCTTTACCATAATAATATTGGTGGCTCTCTATATTGGCTTCATCTTCAAGATAAATACCATAAAGGTCGCATAAGTAGTACCACTGGGGGAAGTTGGAATAGTGAGAACAGCGAACATGATTGATATTGCCACGCTTCATGAGCATTATCTCCTCTATCATCTGCTCTGTTGTGATGGTATTTCCACTCTCAGGATTGATCTCTTGACGGTTTACACCTTTCAACTTTACAGGCTTACCATTGATATAATAGTAGCGTCCGGCAAGACCAAACTCATCATCTTTTGCTTCTGTATCCTTTATCTCCACTTGACGGAAACCGACAAGGGTAGATACCGTCTCTATGATTCGTCCCTTTTTATCTTTAAGCTTAGCCACAAGAGTATAACAGTGTGGAGCTTCAGTACTCCAAAGATCAGGTTTTTTCAGATCCAAAGTAGTTTCTACAACCGTTCTGCTCTGCTTTTCAAGCTTGTTCAATGAAGATGAAACAGGGTTAGAGAGTTCGACAGGAGAGTTGCTCTGGCTGTAAAGCTTATTCTTGAACAGCTCGTAAGAGATGCTATACCCTTTCTCTACTCTCTTTGATGAAAGATTGCGAACTTCTGCTTTGATGCTCAAACGACCATCGCTATATCCGTTCATCAAAGAAGGAATAACAACCAAATCTCTTAGCTGAACATCCGGTTTGGATGTAAGATATACACTTCTGAAGATACCCGGAAGTCTCCACATATCCTGTGCTTCAAGGAAAGAGCCATCCGAGTTGCGATACACCTCCACCGCAACGCTGTTCTCTCCTTTTACAAGATAAGAAGTAATATCGAAAGAGGCGGTGTTTCTGGAGTTCTTGGAAAAACCGACATAGGTTCCGTTAATCCAGAGATAGAAGAAAGAGTTAACGCCATCGAAGTTCAGATAAACTCGTCTTCCGGTCCAATCAGCGGGGATATCAAATGTTCTGCGATATGAACCCACCTCATTTCTGTCCTTATAGGTAGTCCAGTCTTTAGGAGGCGTACGCATAACTCCACCTTTCCAGTCTCCAACAGCAACCTTATGTTGGAAAATTACAGGCTGATTGGCATAGATAGGTGTACCATACTTCAATGATCCATCTTTTTGGATTCCGACGACATTCCAACAAGAAGGAACTGTTATATCATCCCATTGGGATACATCGTAAGTCGGATGGAAAAACTCCACAGGGCGTTCATTAGGATTTCCGACCCAATGAAACTTCCACGTTCCATCAAGACTCTTCCAATAACTGCTATTTTGTGGTAAAACAGCCCGTGCTTCATCCATGGACGCAAAAGAAAACATCCAAGCGTGCGGCTGTTCCTTATTCAGAGAAAGGCGTTCGGGGCTTTCCCACTCCTTCCCGGTAGGAGAAGAATGCACTCCGTACTCGTACCCTTGTAAGCTGTGAAGCTGTGCATAGGCATTCGCACCACACAGCAACAAAACAAGCGATAAAAAGATTTTTTTCATACTGATAACTACAATTTTGTCTTTTGTGGAGTTAATAAAACCCACACAAAGTGGGCTTTTTCCGAAAGACGAAGATACTCATTTTATATTTCTCGTACAAGCTACTAAAATTCAGTCTGTAACACAACATCTGAAGTAAATAATGATCAGTAATCAGGTGGTATATTTATTCAACAAATCACTATATATAGGTATTGAGATTGATATGGAGAAAAGATACCTTTGCTCGTTCAAAAACTTTAATTCAACATTCTAAATTATTATGAAGCGTAGCTCTAAAAAATGGGGACTTTGGGCTCTTATATGCCTCTTAGTTGTGGTCTCTTTAGGAGTAGCTTGGTTCAAACTTGCTGCTCCAACAAAAATAGCTCTGTATAACTTCCCTCAATTTCAGGTTGCGGGAATAGCTTTGTCCAATCAAGATCCTATGATCAAGTTTGAAGCCGTTGATGCAGAAGAAGTTGATCGTCTCAGTAAGTTTGACTTCGTACTCGGCTTTGCTATGGGTCTTAAGATTTCAGAAGCAGAAAGAGCAACCATACAAAAATTGGCTGATAAGGGTACACCTATATATATGTCATCAGTCACAAATCCTCAAAATGATATTTGCAATCTCGATAGCATTCATATTAAAGCCATATCAGGGTATCTCGGAAGCGGAAATAAGCTAAACTACCAAAATATGGCTCGCTACATCCGGAAGGAGATAGACAAAAAAGTGCTATTTGTAAAAGAGCCTCAACCTGTGGTAGAGAATCAGTCTAACGTTTTCTTTACTTCCGTAGATGATAAGTTCTTTGCAAGTAAGGAAACCTATGAAAGCTATCTCAAATCACAAAACAAGTTCAATGAAAAAGCAGGAAGAATAGCAATTCTACCCGGTATTCATGATCCGTTCAGTGGAAATAGAGAGCACCTTAACAGCATTATTTCTTCTTTTGAAAATGCAGGATATATGGTTTATCCCATTGCTTGCGATATGGACAAGCGAGTAGCTTATCTTGACTCTATTCAACCGGATGCCGTAATATATTTCCCCCACGGACGTATAATGATGGGTAATGGAGAGGTAACGGTAGACTGGTTGAAAAAACGCAATATTCCGGTTTTTGCGCCTCTCTCAATAATGCAGCTGAGAGAGAAATGGGAGGCTGATCCAATGGGAATGTTTGGAGGATTTATGGGGCAAAGCCTCGTAATGCCGGAACTGGATGGTGCTATCTACCCCTATTCTCTTATCGCTCAGGAAAAAGATCCAAGCGGTCTCTACCTATTCAAAGCCATGCCCGAACGTCTAAAGACTTTTACCGAAATCGTATCCAATGTTATCTCTCTTAAACAAAAGAACAATGCGGATAAAAAGGTTGCCATCTACTTCTTCAAAGGTCCGGGACAAGCCTCTCTTGCAGCTCAAGGGCTTGAAACTATTCCGGCTATCTATAATCTCCTTAAAAGGATGAAAGCAGAAGGCTATAACGTAGAAAACCTCCCGAAAAGCGTAAAAGAGTTTGAAAAGATCATCATGAAGCAGGGAGCAATACTAAGTACTTATGCGGAGGGAGCTTTTGATACTTTCATGAAAGAAGGAAACCCTGCTCTTGTAAGCAAGGCAGACTACGAAAATTGGGTGGCAAAAAGTCTTACTCCGGAGAGATATGCCGATGTTATCTCCACTTATGGAGAAGCTCCCGGTTCATACATGAGTACAATGAAAGATGGTGTCCCACACATTGCCGTATCCAGAATAGAGTTTGGGAATGTAGCTCTTCTACCTCAACCCATGGCAGGTTTAGGAGATGATGAGTTTGCAATAGTTCACGGAGCAAAAATGGCTCCTCCTCATACCTATATAGCTTCCTATCTATGGACACAACATGAGTTCAAGGCGGATTTGATGATGCACTTCGGGACTCATGGTAGTTTGGAATTTACTCCTCAAAAGCAAGTTGCATTGAGTCACCAAGACTGGCCGGACAGACTTGTGGGTTCAGTACCACACTACTACTATTATACAATAGGAAATATCGGAGAAAGCATGATGGCAAAGAGAAGATCTTACGCCACTACAATATCCTATCTGACTCCGGCTTTTATGGAGAGCCAAACACGTGGACTCTTCTCTAAATTGCAAGACAAGATTAGGGATTACTACAAGACAGATCCTGAAAAGCAGGAGCAGGCTTCCATTGCAGTGAAGAAGATTGCCATGGAGATGGGACTTCATAGAGATCTTCGCCTTGACAGTATAGCAACAAAGCCTTATACGGAAGAAGAGATAGAACGGATAGATAACTTTGCAGAAGAAATTGCCAATGAGAAAATGAATGGTATGCTCTATACCACAGGCATTCCTTATGAAGCTGAAAAAATCTCATCGACAGTGCTTGCAATGAGTGCCGATCCTATCGCTTACAGCGTTGCAAATCTCGATAGGATGAGTGGAAGAGTAACAGAAAAAGAACTCAACAATAGACCTTTGTTCACACAACGCTACTTGGAACCTGCCAAAACTCTTGTTCGCCAAATCTTAGCAGGCAAGGCGGTAGATAATACACTTGTTGCATCCGTAGCTAAGATAAGTGTTGATGAAATTGAACAGTCAAAACAGATATTGAAGCCGGCAAGACCTATGATGATGGGAGGAGGAAACTCTTCCGGTAATATGGGCAAACCCAAGGACGCCCCTTCAGGAGAGCATCCACACGCAAAAATGGAGAAAAGTGGACATCCTCATGCAGCAAATGCTGAGAAACCGGCAGAGCATCCACACGCAAAAATGGCAAAAGATGGGCATCCTCATGCTGCAAATGCTGAGAAGCCTGCAGAACATCCACACGCAAAAATGGCGAAAGGTGAGCATCCTCATGCTGCAAATGCTGAGAAACCGGTAGAGCATCCACACGCGGCTATGGGTATGAAAGCAGAGGCCCCTACAAAAGAGGCAAGAGATCGTGCTCGTGCAATACTTGAAATAGAGCGCACAATAACCAATATTCTACGATATAGAAGTGCTTTATTGGAGAGTCCGGAAGCAGAACTAAGTGGTATTATCAACGCTTTCAATGGTGGTTATATTGCACCATCTTCCGGAGGGGATGCCGTGGCGAACCCTAATGCCGTTCCTACCGGACGCAACCTCTACTCTATCAATGCAGAGAACACTCCATCAGAAGTTGCATGGGACCGTGCAGTTGCTTTGGTAAACTCAACACTGGAACAGTATAAGAAGCAGCACGGAGAATATCCAAGAAAGGTCAGCTATACTTTCTGGAGCAGTGAGTTCATAGAAAGTGAAGGTACAACCATTGGTCAAGCCCTTTATATGCTTGGAGTGGAACCTATAAGGGATACATTTGGAAGAGTTTCGGATCTTCGTCTTATCCCTGCAAAAGATCTCGGACGTCCTCGTATAGACATTGTTGTTCAAACATCCGGGCAGTTCCGCGATCTGGCTGCTTCTCGTCTGATGCTACTCAGCAGAGCTGTGGAAATGGCAGCAAATGCAGAAGATGAAGGCGAATATGAAAACCAGGTAAAGAGCTCCACAGTGGAGATAGAAAGACAGCTGGTTGAAAATGGTCTTTCTCCCAAAGCCGCTCGTGAACTTTCCACAAAGAGAGTGTTCGGTGGTGTCAATGGCATGTATGGTACCAATATACAGGGTATGATTACAAGCAGCGACAAGTGGGAATCCGAGAAAGAGATTGCCGATGTGTATATCAACAACATGGGAGCAATATACAGCGACAGCAAGGAGTGGGGAGCATTCCAAGCCGGACTTCTTCGAAGTGTTCTTCACAACACGGACGTCATCGTACAACCTCGTCAAAGCAACACATGGGGAGCATTGAGCCTCGACCACGTGTATGAATTCATGGGAGGTATGAACCTTGCCATTCGAAACGTTACAGGTAAAGACCCTGATGCGTTCTTTGCCGATTACAGAAATCGAAACCGTACCCGAATGCAGGATCTTAAAGAAGCTATCGGAGTTGAAGCCAGAACCACTGTGCTCAATCCGGTTTACGTCAAAGAGATCATGAAAAGCGGCTCTTCTGCTGCCGGGGGACTTGTTGAAATCTTCACAAACACATTCGGCTGGAACGTTGCAAAGCCCAACGTGATAGACAAAGAGCTCTGGGACGAACTATATAATATGTATATAGCCGATACTCAAAACTTGGGAACAAGAGAGTTTTTCCGCACCTCCAATCCTGCAGCCCTGCAAGAGATATCAGCCATTATGCTTGAGACACACCGCAAAGGCATGTGGGCGGCAAGCGAAGAGCAGATCAAGACTCTCGTGGAGGTTCACAAAGAGATGGTAACAGAGTTTGGCTCTTCCGGCTTCGGCTTCTCTGCCGGAAACAAGAAGCTCCAAGACTTCATTTCACAAAAGCTCCCGGAACAAGACGCCGCAGCCTACAAGAAGAGCTTGAACACCATGCTGCAGTCTTCTTCCGATACCAAAGTGGAAGCGAAAGATGGCATCCGCTTGCAGAAAGAGAGCTCGGAAGTGATGGAGTCTGACAACGACAGCAGCATGAAGACCGGCATCATCATCGCTGCGGCTGTAGTCGTTCTATTCATTATCCTTATCTTTGTGCTTCGGAAAAGAAGAACAAAAACAGCTTAACAGCAGGAGAAAGAGATGGACATTCTCATTCAGATCCTCATACTATTCATATTCATCAACACACTTGTCAAGCTTTCCTTTTGGAAGCTTTGGCAAGTGGTGTTGTTTACGCTCGTTTACGGGCTATTTCTGCTCATCGCCTCGCCGTATGCCACTCAGAGCTCCAAGGTAGAGTTTCAGGCACTCATGCAGAACAGCGCGATACTTGCGGATATCTCCGTCCTGATCACGATAGAGTCCGCACTCTGTCTCGCCTTTGTTTTCACGGCGTTTCATCAGAAATACCATGACAACAAGAAAGTCTGGGTAAAGCTCCTCTACTGGTACCCGACCCTGATGCTCTTCCCTGCCCTCTACTACCTTTTGGCGCAGACGTTTTACGCCTTCCCTGGTGTCTCCTTCGACGGTATCACTTACGGCATGATAGCCACGGTGGTCGTAGGCCTTTCCCTGTTCAGCTACCTGCTCAGGGCATTCTTGCCGGAGAAGAGCATCCGTCTTGAGGTGCAGCTTCTGTCCGCGCTTTTCGTCTGTGTGCTGGGGCT
Source organism: Porphyromonas canoris (assembly GCF_000765975.1). Lineage (NCBI taxonomy): Bacteria > Pseudomonadati > Bacteroidota > Bacteroidia > Bacteroidales > Porphyromonadaceae > Porphyromonas > Porphyromonas canoris. The sequence continues at coordinate 213,779 of NZ_JQZX01000009.1, read as the reverse complement.
CATCACCACAGGAAGTTCGCAAGTGGTGTATGCCGCGCCGGAAGTGATCACAGGCTCCTCCGTCACTGTCGTGTATGCACTGATGGTGATTGTGACGGTGATCATCTTGGGCATAGGGGTGCACAAATGGAAATGGATCATCAAAGACCGCGCTCGCCGCAAACGAGAGCAACACTCTTAACATCCGCATCATATCATCACAACTCATAATGGAAACAATCTCAAAACTACTTTTTTTCGTAGCCAACAGTCTGCTCATCCCGGACATCATCATGCTTCTCATTCTTTTCGGACGCTCCCTGCTTCTGTTGGGCAGCTTCTACAACCAGTTCATGATCAAGAGGGCAAACGACAAGGCACTGAACCAAAAGATAAAGGCTGCCACAAGAGAGACCATCGAAGAGATCAAGGAGAGCCTTCCGCGCAAGGACAACTCGCTTTTCGTGCAGTACCTCCGCGACCTGCTCACCCATCCGGCAAACGAAGCCTACTCGGACTTTCTCATCTCCGGCTTTGAAAACGAAGCACAGAAAGACCTCGCCATCTCGAAGATCCTCGCAAAGATGGGTCCCATACTCGGACTCATCGGGACGCTCATCGCCATGAGCCCGGCGCTCGTAGGGCTTTCCACCGGCGACGTATCGGGCATGGCATACAACATGCAGGTAGTCTTTGCCACCACCGTCGTGGGGTTGGTCATCAGCATCGTGGGTCTCCTCACCCAGCAGATCAAGAGCCGCTGGTACGCCAAAGAGGTCAATCAGCTTGAATACATCTCCAGAATACTCACAGACAACCGATGAAAAGCAGAAGACGCATACCTCTGTTTGATAAAGAGGACGATTCCGATCCGCTAAGCGTCGTAGTCAATCTCTTCGACGTTGCGATGGTCTTTGCCGTGGCACTCATGGTGGCGATGGTGATGCACATGAACATGACCGAAGTCTTCACCCAAGAGGAGTTTACCGTAGTGAAGAATCCCGGCAAAGAAGACATGGAGATCATCACCAAGAAAGGCAACAAAATAGAGCGATACACCCCATCCAACGAGCAGACCGATGCTTCCGGCTCCAAAGGACGCCGCGTGGGAGTGGCTTACGAGCTCGAAAACGGAGAAGTGATCTACGTGCCGGAGTAGCAAATCCGCACCACTCCTCCACCGACATATCCGGTCCGAGTCTTGGCTGTCATTTATGAAAAATCATAAGTGGCGGCCAAGACTTTTTTTGCACCTCCGCCTCCGACAAAGATGGAGACGGAAAAGAAAAAAATTTCTTTCCGCAAGGAAAGAAATTTCTGTATATGCAGAAATATTTTTTCGTATATGCAGAAATATTTTTCCGTATATGCAGAAATATTTTTTCGTATATGCAAAAATATTTTTCCGTATATGCAGAAATATTTTTCCGTATATGCAGAAATATTTTTCCGTATATGCAGAAATATTTTTCCGTATATGCAAAAATATTTTTCCGTATATGCAGAAATATTTTTCCGTATATGCAGAAATATTTTTCTGTATATGCAGAAATATTTTTCCGTATGTATAAGGATTCTACGCTCTGCGGAAAGGGGGAAAAACTTTGGTGCATCCGCCCGAAATCGGCTTCCCCGAAACGGAACGGCAGGGCATCTGCTTTTGGCATCTTCAGGCGGAGTTGTTCGGATGCTATTTCGTCTCTCAAATTCGCTGTTCTCAAAGAAATTCCCTAAATTTCGGCTCGGATATTTAACCGCTTTACCTAAAAACACAACAACTAAGCCGTATAGAGATACAATGAAAATACTTATCGTGGAAGACGAACCCCAACTTCAAGAACTTATCGCAGAGACTCTCACGAAAGAAAGATACATCGTGGAAATAGCAAAAACACTCTCTGAAGCAAGGGAGAAGATAGGTCTCTACTCTTATGACGGGGTGCTCCTCGACCTTATGCTGCCGGACGGTAGCGGGCTTACCCTGCTGGAGGAGATGAAACAGGCAAAAAGACAGGAACGTATCATCATAATCTCCGCACGGGATGCCGTCGAAGATAAAGTCAAGGGGCTGGAGCTCGGAGCCGATGACTACCTTTCCAAACCTTTTCATCTGATAGAATTGTCTGCCAGACTCCGCAGCGTCATCCGCAGAAATCAGAGCGGAGATCTCTCCATCTCCCTTGGGAACGTGGAGATTTTCCCGGATAAATTCTCCGTAACCGTATCCGATAACCGGCTTGAACTCAACAGAAAAGAGTACGACATCCTGCTCTACTTTGCCAACAGAGTGGATCGCCTCGTACGAAAAGAGCTTCTCGCAGAAGCTGTCTGGGGGGATAATATAGATCAGGTGGACAACTTCGACTTTATCTACACACAGATAAAAAACTTGCGAAAGAAGCTGCAAGATTCGAACGCAAACATAAAGATAAAGTCCGTCTACGGCATCGGTTACAAAATGGTCATGGAGTAGCCGACATGAAAGGAGGTCTGCCTACAAGTAAATGGAGATCTGCTCCAAAGGCTTCTCCCCTATAAGCGTAGCGGCAGTGCAGTAGGGATTGTCTTTTCCCCCAAGTATATACTTGGTCTTGGACAGAGCCAAAATCTCCGCCATGGCTTGTATCACTCCCTCTACCGTATCCGGGTCTTTCTGCAGCTTGGGCGTGAAGACTCTCGACCCGAAGATTGTCGCGATCCTGTCCCGATCCTCATAATTGTCCGCCGACAGGAAAAACTTCACGGACGGATCTGTCTCTATCAGCTTCTGCATACGCCTTATATAAAGGTCTATGGGATCTTGCCGCCACGAGTACTGCTCGCCTCCTCTCAGGATGTGAACGCCTATGACGTTCTCAGTCCACCCCGAACAGATCGAACGCACCGCACTGACTACCTCGACCGAAGGCATGAGATTGTCGAACATTCGGGGCGTTATGTAGAATGCTCTGTTCAGTGCCAGCCAGATGTCGATATTTTTCCCGGAAGAAAGGGTCGTAACAATCTCTTTTCTCAGCTCCTCGTTTGACGCATAGTGGTCGGAGTTGATACAGTGATCGTACGCCCATAACGCGTGAAGCTTGGAAAGAAAAAAGTTGCGACCATTGGGGATGTCTCTGAAGATGTGGTCTTTGATCGTAGCATTCCTCACGGATACATATTTCTCATCAAAGCTGATATCGGGATGAAACAGACGTTCAAACTCCGAACACAGCTCCGGTGTCTTAAACCAAACAATCTCCACCGGCTTCTCTATGCTGGAAAAGTAGGAGATGGCAGAGCTTACTGCCAAAAGTCTGTTCGCAATGTTCCCAAACGGTATCAGGGTAACAACTCCTTGTTCTTCGGTTTCTTGTGTCATACTCTTTTCCTAAAGTTTTTATAGAGATTCGATATATACTGAGACAGCTCCGGCAGCATTTTCAGTCGAAGCACCATTGCAACGGGTACGGCAACAAAAATAAAGCTTTTGATGATCGCATCAAACCAGATATTCCCTCCGATCGCCTCCATCTTCCATAACGAATGCGACACGAGCAGAACGCCTATTATGACAAACAGGAGAGCAAATCTGCCACTGAAAGGAGATACGCCGAGCTTTATCTTTATAATAAACTGAGATATCGTGTAGCTGATAAAACAGGTGATGAGCGTGGCTATGGATGCTCCCGTCATCCCTAAAAGAGGGATAAAGTAGTTATTTGTCAGGATGGTAAGTATCGTGAGCAGGAATGTGATAAAGATGGTATAGTAGTAGTAGCGAGAGTATCTGATGACAGAGTTACCGAAGTTAAATGTTATCTCCACAAGCTTCGACAAACCGAGATAAAAGACAACCCACTTGCCTTGGGAATATATTTGCGAGTTGGGTATTACAGTAAAGATAAAGTCTATGTTCACCCAAATAAGCAGAAATATAAATCCTCCCACAAAAAGCTGATACAACGCAACCTTTTTGTAGAGAGCTTGCAGCTTAAGGGTGTCCTTATTCTTCAATGCCTCCGAAGCTATCGGAGCAGTTATGGCAAGAAGCGAACGAGAGGGAATCTCTATTATAGCCACGATGAAGAAAGCTATCGTATATATCCCGGCATAGTTTAGTCCCATCTTTGCGGATACCATAAATATGTCCAAGCGGCTGACGATGCTTCCTCCCAGTGCAGACAATACCACCAAAAGCGTGTAGTTTAGAAAATCTCTCTTCTGCTCTTTGGGAAACTCGATCCTCTCCTTTAAGGCATAAGGCGATAGTCTTGAAACATATCCGAACTGCAATAGTGCCACCAATCCGTAGCTTCCTACGAAAATCCAGATGAAAGCGTCAAGAGTTAAATTGAATGTGGCATACCCGACATAAACACCTATCAACAACAAGCGTTGGGTTACCTCTTTATGAAAGCGAGGTACTACAATCTTCTGTTTGATGGACGAATAAACCTCCAACAGATTCTGATACAGCAGAAAAAGCATCAACGGCAGTACCATATAATAGTACTGCACGAATAGAGAGGAGTTCTTGGAAAAATAAGAAGATATGGGAACTTCCAGTAAAATATAAAGAAGTCCGAAGAGTACCACCCCCAGTAGCGGAAAGAGCAACATAAGAGATAAGAAGCCCCTTTCCTGCCCGTCCTCTTGCCTGAAATAGGGATAGTATCTTATGGAAGACGTGTGTACTCCGAGTATGGCAAATGTACTCAACAGGAGTGCAGCCTCAAACAGTACGCGAGTAAGACCTATCTCTTCTGCCGTAAGATAGGTTACCGTGATGAAGAAAGTCGTCAAGAAGCCTATAAAAGCTCCCAGATAAGTTACGACCGTACCTCTCAGACTCTGTTTGAGTATGACTCCCATCAGAAAGGAAATCTGCCTATATACCTTGCCAGAAAGCAATATCTATCTTGCTCTCTACATCCTTCTCTTTCTCATCAGGCAAGACATGGAAGAAGTTGTACCCGGTACGCTGTTCCAACTCTTTTATCGTTATGGTATAGAGACCGAGTTTATTGGAAGTCGGAATATCCTTATGTTCTATTATAAAACCTATGGAGTAGTGCTTCCCATCCTTAACCTTCAAAAGAGCCATGAAGTAGTACTTCGGAATAGGAACGGAAAGAGCACTGTTGTTCTTAGGGCTTATGTGTCCCCAAATATCTCCATTATATATTGTCCCACCCTTTACAACATAGAGCGTATCGCAAGAGTTTCTATCCCGTCCCCACTGCAAGACCCTTTCCTCAAGCTTTTGCCAGATACCCTGATTAAAGGAACTCTTCTGCGGACTGATGTTGGAATAGTAGAACGTCTGCATATTAGCTTCTCTTGAGAAGCTCCTATCGCTCGATGCCACAAGGTGTCCCCTGTCTGTTCCGGAAGGGAATGTTCCGCCGATACATACATTGTCGGGCAGATTCGGATCGCAGCTCCACGCATCTGTTCTGCCTACTTTTCTTTGAGAGGTTATGGCATCAAATCTGAAAGCCACCCACCTGTTATGCTTCTCTTTAAGGTCGTACTCTTGGGAGTAGTTCACTATTGTTGTGCCTCCCAAAGAGACTTTGTAGTCTATAAACTTATGGTTCTTATCATTGGAAAGCAGGGGTATCTCCATCCTCTTATCGGGAGGAGTAATAGGGTTATCAGGTAGCAGTGACGGCTTCTGACGGAATGTTACCGTAATGGTGGTAGTGGGGAAAAATACAGTCAATTCGCCTGTACGCTCCTCAAAAGAGGGATTAGGCTGTACAAAAAGAGTGATTGCCTTATCTCCTTGCCCCTCAAGATTCTGATCGGTTTCCACCCATGCTCCTGTCCCTTTCTGCCACTCGATTTTCCATTTTTTGCTGCTCTCTATCCGCAGGATGAGCTGTGCTCCCTGCTCGGAAAGCGGTTGTTCAGTTACGTTTTCTATATACGCCTTATCTTCTTTGGGCTTTTCCTGATTGATCTGTTGCCCTTTACATCCCGCAAGAAGAGAGAGCAGAGAGAAAACCAATACAAGAGTTATTGATGTCTTTTTCATAGCATTCGACTGTCTTTTTATAATAATCCAAACTATCTGTTACTACCAGCGCCAAGAGGCATTGAGAAAATAGGTCATGCCATACATGTACATATAGCGTTTTTCTACCGGTGTCAGAAGGGAGGCATCCCCTCCTTTCGGTTTGTTCCATCTGTTCTGCATCTGATCCCATCCCTGCACTTTAATATCTGTATTATTGAGCACGTTGGATGCACTCACATTAAGAGAGAGTGTGTATCGCTTTGCCACTTTCCAAGATCCTCCTACTCTGGCATCGAGTGTGAAGTATCGTCCCAACTCTTCTTGACGAGCATATTCGGACCGAAATCCGGATGTCTGTTGCAATCTCTCCGTATGAAGGGTTGGATTGATCTTGACATAAGCCCTTCCGGCATAGTTGGCAGTGATTTCTGCATACCATTGGTAAGGCGAGTTATAAGAGAGAGTTACCGATGCCATCTCCATCGGTGCTCCGGCTATCTTCGTTCCATTCCACTTCACAACCTCACCATCTCTCCCTTGGTTTGAGTTATTAGAATAATGCGAAAGCACTGCACTGCCGATATGGCTGTTATCCGAAACGGCTCCAACCAAGATAGCCCTGACGGTAGGAGAGATCTTGAGTTCCACTCCGGCTTCTACCCCGATGTACTGCTCTCCCACACCCGATAGGAGATAGTGATCCATGGTGTTTCGGATATCGTTATAGAAAGAGATTCTATCGCCTTTATCCCAAATACGAGTCATATACCCAGTCAGGCGTGCCTTTACAAATGCGTTTCGGAGAAGATAAGAAAACTCTCCGGAGAAACTCTTTTCGGCATTCAGTCCGGGAGTAAGTCGGTTGCTATTTTCGGGAAGAAGAAAAGCTATATCCGCATAAGGCGCATTACGAGAAGTATAAAGATGCGCGGAGAGATAGTGTCTTCCATTGATCTTGTACTGCGCTCCCCCTTTCACCTTATAGGTAAAGTGATTGATGGCAGCCGACTTGCCCTTACTCTCCAAAGCGTGCGCTCCATTTTTCATAAAGCCTTCTCTAACAAGGTAATCACCTCCTATCTCTGCTCCTATAAAGCTCTCCCATCTTCGGGAAGAGTGGCGAAGCTGTCCCCAAAGAGAGTTTTTCACATGACGTGTGGCGTAGAAGTAACCGAACTTATCCCCTTTTCGGACAACGTTGTAGGGGTTATCCAAATCGCTAAAAGCATCTTTCCCGGTCAGATGGCTATCCACATCGTACCAGTAATCACCACTCAACAGATCCAGCACCCGGTTATAATACCTGCTGCTATTGCCTGAGACCGAAATACCACCATCCAATCTCACGGTATTGGACAGAGACGTATTCAGAAGAGAGGTTAAGACAAGTTCTCTTTGTCTCCTGTTTTTCCCGGCTACAATATACTCCGATCTGTTTCCGACAGCAACGGGATTTCCGTTATCATCGGTTGGAGTATCGTCTGAAGGATTAAGATTGCGGTGCCTCATCCTGTCAAAATTTACGAACATATCGTGCTGCCCCGGTGCTGTCGAAGTAAATGGAGGAAACAGACGATAATAGTCGGGATAAGGATTGTCCCCTCTCCACTTCAACTCCGAAACAGAACTCCCCCCATCCCTGTACCAAAGAGTAGTAGAGAGGGTAGACATTGGAGAGATTTTCCAATCGTGAGTAAGCGTTGCCACAGGCTCAAATCTTTTAAGCACATGAACATTTCGGAGCTTTCCTCCATCCCTACCCACACCTCTATTGTAATAGTGACTGCCAAAAGCATCATAAGCCATACCCGAAGTTTCGGAGGTAAGACCTCGCTCCACAGGAGCGGCAAAAGCAGTAAGCGAAAGAGTATGCTGCGGATTCAGCTGCTTGGAAAGAGCAAGCAAAAAACTCTCTCCGAGATAGTGAGTACCTGCAACATAGCCTTCCTTACCGGCTCTCACACTTGCCGTAAGAGCCAATGACCATCCATTTTTAAGCTTTCCGGTGGAATAGTGTCCGATAATACGATGATTGTACAGCTCATTACTAAAAGAGTATCCGATGTGTCTCGATTTTTTCAAAGAGAATGCTTTCGCGGTAACGTGTTTGCTTCCACCTATGCCACCCATAGTATCATGGGCAGGAGATAATCCCCATGCCGTCCGCTCGTTTCCGGTAGCATCATTCAGCCCGGTCCATAGATACCATGGTTGCATACCGTCTTGAGTATCATTTATCACTACTCCATTGAACAGGAGAGAATGGTTTGCATCGCCATACTGTCTGGGCTGAAAAGAGAAAGCCTTCATGATGCGCGAAGATCCAAGAACAAAAGAGTCGGAAGAAGCAGAGAGTAAAGATGGAATCTCCATCATGGAAAGCGGACTATTGAAGCCAAATACGCTTCTCTCTTTCGGTGTCTCTTCTCTGTTTTCAACCTCTTGTGCCTCCAGCGGTTGCAGGCAAGAAAACAGAGCGAAAAAAGCAATAATATGTTTTGTATATCTGTTCATCTTAAGATTCGGAGGTCATCAGACCTTTATCATGATACAAAGAACGCTATTTTGGCATAGATATGCAAGACAAAATCATGCGGTATCCGATTGGAATGAGAGAGCCGTTTTTATATATTCCATACCGAAAAATGCTCACTTTTTTCTCGCTCTCTATTTTGATCGGAGAAGGTGTTTTCAGAGCAGGACCGAACTGTTAAATCCGAACCGTTTTATTAACACAATTTCCGATACCTATTTACTCAAAATGATAAAGCAATATATTTTGTCGGCTTAAAGTATTTAACGAAACCGGTAAACGTATTTACCGATTTCATTTAATACGTTTACCGGATTCAATTAACGTGTTTAGAATTTTTAGTTATAGTGTTGGTAATTAGCATTTTGAGGTTTTCACCTCCTTTTTTGCTGTTTTTTGGCACAAAATTACATTAAAATTTATTCACAAGCAGGGGTATTAAAATTCACACCTATTAACGCGAAAAAGCCCCATCAAACGGACTGAAGAAAAAATTTTTCCGAATTTGAGATTTTTCATATCAGACTGAAAACATGATATTTACAAATTCATCTTCTCTCTTGAGTTCAAAAATCGGATTTTGGGACGAACTTTCCGAGGGAATTTTCAGGTATCTGTTTTTATATAAAAGCTCCCACCTTGCGCCCTAAAAAATAGAGGGTCGAACGGGTGGATATTATGCTCAAAATACTCTACTCTGTTTCCATCACAATTCAGCCATTCAAAAGCCTCATGTTTGCCACCTGACCTGCTGAAAACAATAAAGGGATCACACGCGTGATCCCTTTATCCGTACATCGTCATAGAGATCCCTTAGCAGATCTCTATAACTTCTTCAAAACAATTTTAAGTGTCAGATTTTTGGAGTAAAGAAGAACTGCTCAAGACGAATATCCACCGGCTTAGTGCCATTATTGCGAATAAATATAATCTTAGCCTTTATCACATCTCCCCGCTTTGCCTCAAAAAGCTTTTTGTTTCGTGCATTCTGTTGCAGTTCTACGGGCTTGACTGTGTCGACAGACTCTCCGGCAAGAAGGGTCAAACCTTCGGGCCAATCTTCCATACCGATATTGAGACGAAGCTCTGTAATGGTATAGAGATTATCCAGCAATATTCCCACATAATCACCGGTAGCCATAGTGGTGTATTCCAACTTCTTTACGATGAAAAGATTGCGCTTGCTATACGTAAGTGGCTGATGCTCAAAAGCCGGATTGTTGGTGTATATCTTATGGGGCAGATACTGCTGATCCGACTTAAGATCCGTGCCGTACTGCTTGTTGTATTGGCTTACAAGAGTAGCAAAGAGCTTTGTTGCAGCAGGAAGCATTACTTTCTCCGCACTTTTTACTCCGGGTTGATGAGGATGAAGATCGGCTCCGGTATCTATCTTATACATCTCTTGTTGAAGAGTACGAATACGGTAGTAATGCTTCATAAAGGCAGTTCTATCTCCTTTTATTGCAGCATCTTGCAGAGCTATCACCTCTTGTCCGAGAGAGCCTACATGGATAAACATCGGAAGCCATACACCAATCTCTTTCAGAAGTTGAGGATTGTCTGTGGAGTGTAGTAGTATATCGCCACTCTCTTCCATCTGTTCATACTCCGATCTGATCGCTTCTCTTTCTTCCGGTGTAGCAGTTCCGTCCAACCACTTTTGCATGATCGGAGCGATGTGTGAAGACTCTTCCCTGCGATAGCGATGCCCGTTTTCGCCCAAGTCGCTGTTGTGTTTGCCAACCACTTCCAATGCTTTGTAAGATTGTGGCATAACCTTTCTTAAGGAGGATAACCATGAAGTTTTTGGATCAAAACTCTTCATATTCCAGAGATAATCCCCTACGGAATAAACCGCTATCTTGGATGCCTCTGCGTGCTCCATAGGATTGGAGACAAATCCGCTTACCTTATCGGCAATCTCTTTGCTGTTACCATACACGGGGCCCAATAAGATATGATCTCTGACATAATCGGTTACAGGGTAGTTCCACCAAATGTATGCCTTTCTGCCTATCTGCTCATTGATCCACTCCATGGTAGGGACATCAATATCGGCAACCACGGTATTGCCGGTCCACATAATGCGTATGGAGGGGTGGAGATTCTGACCTAAGGTCTTAAGGTATCCGCCTTTCACATTCGCCCATCCCTTGTTATACTCCGTAGGACAGATGATCAGTGGTGCCACATCTCCCTTTCTGGCAACAAAATTGGTATGTAGGAAGTTGAGCAGTTCTGCTTGTTTCTCTGCCTTTGTTCCCTCTCCCGAAATATCATCGAAGAATACGGCATAGGCTCGAACACCTTTTTGGTACATCGCATCAAACTTGGAGAGAAGATTTTGACGATCTTCTTCGTTCCATTTGATGTCTTTCCCCGGGTGGATAGCCCAAACGAACTGAACCTTATTCCGATTTGCCACCTCGACCAAACGACGTATCTTTTCTGCCTCATCCGCAGGATAAGGAGCTCGCCAATGTGGTGAAGAGTGATAAGGATCATCCTTAGGTCCATATATATAGATGTTCATCTTGGACTCTCCTATTGCTTCTATCATACTCATTCGAGCTTCAAAGCTCCAGGGAGTACCATAAAAGCCTTCCACTACTCCGCGATCTTCAACATCGGGAGCATCTTTTATCTCCACCGGATATACCTCTTCCCTGCTCAGGATGTCCAATAGCGTCGAGACGCCATAGAATGTACCGGTTTCGTCAGCTCCTACAACCCACGCTCCTTGCTTGTCCACTTTGAGATAGTATGCGCCCGACTTGTTCGGAACACTCTTTGCGTATCGAGAGACAGCTCTATCCCCCACTTCTCCAATAGTAATGGTGAATGCCTTGCTCTTGATCTGACGCTGAAGGGTAAACTCTAACAATTTGCCATACGCACTTTTATCTGCCCACTTTTCTCCTTTAGCCACCGGATTGTATTGGGATAAAGCTATCGGAGTATCTCCCCAAACAATAGAATGAGGTACGGGAGACGGATTGTGTTTCTGCGCCCAAACCAAAGAAGAAGAGCCTAACAATAGGGAACAAGAGAGTAAAACAGTCCTTAAACTCATGATTGAAACTTTTGTATAGTGGTGAAGTATTCTTGCTTGATCTTATCAAAGAGGGTCGCTACCGGGACAATCTCGTTCAGCTGATAAGCCACTTGCCCTATTTCTAACTCTCCGGCAGAGAGGTCTCCCTCAAAGATGCCTTTTTTGCTACGCCCTCTGCCCAACAGTGTTGCCAGCTCTTCTTTTGTGGCACCTCGATCTTCGTAACTTATAACCTCTTGGGCAAAATCATTCAGAATCATACGTGTGGGAGACAGCTTCTTTAGCAACAGCATTGTTTCACCTTCGGATAGAGAAACAGACTTCTTCTTGAAGTTGTCATGAGCGGAACTCTCTTCGGTCAAAGCAAATGCACTTCCGATCTGAACGCCATCCGCTCCCAAACAGAGAGCTGCTGCCATGGCTCTTCCGCTACCTATACCTCCGGCGGCAATCAGGGGTATTTCTATCGCATCCGCAACCGAAGGGATAAGACACATCGTTGTGGTCTCCTCTCTTCCATTGTGTCCTCCTGCTTCAAAGCCCTCTGCCACTACGGCATCAACCCCTGCATCCTGACTCTTAAGAGCAAACTTGACACTGCTTACAACGTGTGCCACTTTGATTCCTTCCGATTGCAGTGTTTTGGTCCAGGTTTTAGGATTTCCGGCAGAAGTGAATACTACAGGAACATGCTCATCCATGATAATCTTCATAACCTCTTCCATATCCGGGTACATAAGAGGCACATTAACACCAAAAGGCAGATCTGTTGCTTTCTTAGCTTTTTGAATATGTTCACGAAGTACTTCCGGATACATGGAACCTGCTCCCATCAATCCCAATCCGCCTGCATTCGACACTGCGGTAGCCAGTTTATATCCGCTACACCAAACCATTCCTCCCGATATTATAGGAAAATCTATTCCAAACAACCGGGTTATTCTATTATTCTTCATCTCTGTATGTTTTATAAGTTTCGTAATAAGAAAGGGTAAAGATAACTATTTTGAGCAAGACTTCTTTGGGAAATATGTAAGAGAAGGTAAAGAACAAAATATGAATCTGAAGATGATTCAGAATAATTATGGTATAGTTGTTATTTATTCAGGTTTATTATTACATTTGCAATCGGAGCGTTTAGCAAGAATCTGATACAAAGCGATGGGAAAGATCTATGTAAACCAATAATATTAACCCCTTGCTATCATTAGAGAAAACTCCAATGATGGTTTTTTTACGTACTAAATACAACTATGAAACGATTACTTTTTTGCTTAGCAGCTTTAATGCTTTTATCAGTTGGCTGTTCTGAGAACCAGAACAATGAGGTCAAGAAATTAACCTTGACGCTTTCTGCCGACAAGGCAACTTTTGTAGCGGATAACACCGATGTTGTTACTTTTAAGGTAATAGACCAAGACAACAAAGATGTATCTTCTAACGTAACCATTAAGGTTAATAACAACGCCATAAATGGCAACACATTCAAAACAGACAAGGCAGGCACTTATAAGGTTGTTGCTTCTTTGGATAAAACTGTTTCGAATGAAATAACCATCACAGCTCAGAAGTCCGATGAACTTGAAAAGGAAAAGACTCTTGTTTTAACTTCGGATAAGGCTTCTATTCTGGCTGACGGAAAGGATAAAATCACTTTTACTGTCAAAAAGAAAGATGGAACAGACATAACTTCCGATCCAAAAACCAAAATTAGAGTGGACGGTGTAGGAATAACCGGCAACACCTATATCTGCGCAAGTGCAAAAGAATACAAAGCTATTGCTTATTATGAAGAAGAAGAGTCTAATGAGCTGGTATTCCAAGCCAATCTCGCTCAAGCCATTAAGCTGGAAGCAGATGTTATTAAAGTCAATCTTGATGATTCTCCCAAAATCACATTTAAAGTTTCGGATAAGGATGGAAAAGACATCACAAAAGATTCTGAGATATTCTATGAAGAAAAGACCTTGGAAGGCAATGTATTCGCTCCCACATCAGCCGGAGACTTTACATTCAAAGCAAGATATCAAGGTAATATCTCTAACATTGTCAAGATTACAGTAGTAGCTCCTATATCCAATTTCTTCATAAAGCTCGATAAGGAAAGATTTACCGCCGATGGTGAAGATATTGCTTCTTTCATGTGTTTTGATGCAGACCAAAATGATAAGGATATTACAGAACTTGTAACATTTGAAGTAGATGGGAAAGATATAGAAAGCAACTATATCACTTCAAGACAGAAAAAGACATTTTTGGTAAAAGCAAAACTTAAAGGTAGAACTTCCCAGCCTGTATCCATTACAGCAGTTGATGAATTTGAACCAACAAGCAGATTATACGTAGAAGACTTTACCGGTCTTTGGTGTCCATATTGTCCAAGATATCTGTTTATGATGGAAGATGCGACAAAAGAGTCTAAAATTGTAGGCTTGGCTCTACACATAGATGATAAATGGAACTCACCGGAGTGTAAAAAGATTGCTAATAAGCTAAAAGTTCCAGGCTATCCTTCTATCGTGCTTTACAGAGATAAATTCTATAAACAAGGCGGTGATGTACAAACGCTTCTCACCCATAGAAAACCAACTACCGATGTCGGTATATCCATGAAAACCGATGTTGTTGGAGAAGAAGTCGTAGCAGATGTTAAGATCAAAGCAACAAAGGATATGAAAAAGATCAAATGTGTTGCCATACTGTTTGAAAACAAACTTGAAGGATGGCAAAGAAACGCATTGGGTCAAAGCAATGGTCTTCCTAATCCTTTCAAATCCGAACATAGCCATGTCTATCGAACCAGCCACGGAGATGCAACCTTCGGAAATCCTATCGAACTTACTGCCAACAAGACACTATCCCAAACTTTCAAATTCACAATGAAAGGCGATTGGAAAAAAGAGAATTGCGGTGTAGCCATATTGATCACAACCGAAGATGACAAAGTAATCAACGCCCAAAGAGCTAATGTAGGCTCAGGTTGTGGATTCTAAATATTATCATCATCCATTCTTTCCCTTCTGAGAGTGGAAAGGATGGATGATTTTTTTATCACATTTCTAAACTTTCTAAATCGTTATTGTAATGAAAAAACTTGCTATCGGGCTTATATTCCTATTCTGCTGTATATCGGCTCTGTCTGCTCAGAATGTAAAGATCGAAAAGCTAAATGGAGAGCATCAAAGCTTTTCCGAGGTCATCAAAGGTGATAAACCTGTGATTGTTTCATTTTGGGCAACCTGGTGTAAGCCTTGTATCAATGAAATGGAAGCCATGAAAGAGATCCGGGACAGATGGGAAGGCAAGGTAAGGGTTGTATCTATCTCCATAGATGACTCTCGCTCCAAATCCAAAGTACCCTCTTTCGTAAAAGCTCGGAATCTTCCTTTCGAATTCTATCTGGACAGCAATCAAGAGCTTTACAAGAGCTTGAACGCAACTTCCGTTCCTTTCATCTTCATCTATAACAACGGAAAGCAGGTTTACAAACACAACGGATACAATCCCGGAGACGAAGAATATCTTGTGGACGAGGCTTTGAAATATGTGAAGTAATATCGGAAATATCTTATCTGTAAAAGAGATTTATATGAAAAGAAGATTCAATGCCATTCTCTGTGCACTTGGAATCGTCGCCATTGCAACTCCCACAATATTGGCTCAAAATGAGAAAAAGGAGAAATATTGGGGCAGGCTCAATGGAGGAATAGAGTCCAATGCCGCGCTTTATAAGAAAGACGAGAATGATCCCGATGCTAAAAACTATGGCGATAACACCTATCTGAATCTCAGATACAACTATAAGAACTTCAATGCCGGACTGCAATACGAACTCTATCTTCCCCCTCTAAAAGGTTTTTCTCAAGAGCTCAAAGGACACGGTCTCACTCATTACTATCTTAATTATAGTGCAGAGAAGCTCAACGTAACCTTAGGAAGTTTTTACGAGCAGTTTGGTAGCGGACTCATCTTTCGTGCATACGAAGAGAGAGCATTGGGTATCAACAACTCTCTTAGAGGTCTCAACATCAAATATACCCCTTCAAATTGGCTGACTCTAAAGGCGATGGGCGGACAGCCGAGACGCTACATGGAGTATGCAGATGCTTTCATGTGGGGAGGAGATGCGGAGCTGTCTGCCATCAAACTCTTCAAGAAAGAGTCCGAATACGATGTAACACTGGGCGGTTCCTGGGTTTCTCGTCATAATACAAAAACAATAGAGGAATCCGAAGAGCCTGCTCGTGTGGATCTGTTCAGTACAAGGGCAGGGTTCTACTCTCCCAGCTTCAATCTTGGAATAGAATATACCGGCAAGGGAATGAGTCAAACCTTCTCTCCGGCAGAGGGATCTTATCCGGCAGAAGCAGGAGATGCGCTACTGATCAATGCAGACTATATCCGCCCCAACTTCGGTATATCCGGGGTGTTCAGGCGGATAGAGCACATGGACTTTAGGATAGACAACAAACTGGAACAGCTTTATATCCCGATAAACTATGTTCCGGCTCTGACCAAACAACACAAGTACACACTTCCCGGACTTCATCCGCATGTTACCGAACTTGGTGGAGAGATTGGCGGACAGGTAGACCTCTTCTGGAATATCTCCGGTACTGCATTAGGGAAATACCCATTGAAGATCGCCTTAAATGCCTCTCACTACAAATCTTTGGGGAATAACTTTAAGAAAACAATGCCTTTCTTTGGTCAGGATGGTAGTAATCTCTTCTCCGAAGTAGCTCTTGAGGTGGGAAAACAGATCAACAGATCGATAAAAACGACCATTGGACTTTATTATCAGAACAAGTTTTACATATCTGAAAACTACGACTC
The DNA here is from genome assembly GCF_000765975.1 of Porphyromonas canoris. NCBI lineage: Bacteria > Pseudomonadati > Bacteroidota > Bacteroidia > Bacteroidales > Porphyromonadaceae > Porphyromonas > Porphyromonas canoris. The sequence goes on along the minus strand of NZ_JQZX01000009.1, from coordinate 197,369 downwards.
CTATATCGGTGTAATAGACTTCCTTTGGAGAGCCAATAGGAAGCTGTCTCTAAGAACAGAGCTACAATATATGTCTACCGAAATGGAAGAGAAGGGTTGGCTATTCGGCCTTCTTGAGGTGGGATTTGCCCCAAACTGGATGGTTTACGTAAGCGATATGTACAACCATGGCGGAGAGAAAAAAGAACACTATTATATGGCAGGTTGTTCTTTCACTTATAATGGTCTCCGACTCACGGCAAGCTACGGAAGATCAAGAGCCGGCACTCAGTGTGTAGGAGGTATATGTAGATTTGTTCCGGAATACACCGGGCTTATGGCAGGTCTATCCTATACATTCTGACAAGATATACGAACAGCATATTCCTAAAAGAGAGGCTGTCACTTGTGTCCGGCACACAGTGGTAGCCTCTCTTCTTTACTCTCTTTTCAACGGGAAAGAGAAAAATACCCATAAGCATCCATGGGGAGCATCACTTCAAGACAACACTTCCCCACTACTCCTACATTGTATCCTGCTTATTCTTCTGCGACATGGTTGCCGTTCAGTTCGTAAAAATATGCGATACAACTCTTGAATAAACCTATTCATTTGATTCTTTAGACCTATTAGAAAGTTGCTCTTAATCCTTTAAGAACTACAACTCAGGGCTTGATTTCCGCAAATCGAAATTTGACCTGTACAAACCGCACCATGAATCTTGCTCATCAAGCTTTGAAAAACAGTTCTTAATCCGTTTACTCTTAAATGTAAATATGGATAACCAAGTTTTTGAACACTATCATCAAACTTCTTACCGTGTCGGGCAGAGATTTGCCAAGCAATAATTTTAGGAAGAAGCCATTTACTTCCCCAATAAGCGATCCTTTTCTCAAGATATTATCACTTCTCTTTGGTCTTGCCATGAGCTTGGGAGTAGAGAATAAACAGCCGGAAAGAGAGGGATCAAATCATTTGAGGAAGATAAAATCCTATATCCCATACAATCTTGACAGACAGATAGAAGAGTGCAAAATAAGCAGATAAAAAAGAGAAGGTACCGGTCATAACCGATACCCTCTCTTAAAATGATTCTAACAGAACTGTTTCTCCGCTTCGGACAGAACAGATATAAGATTGCTCTGCTATTGGTTGCGGAGTTTTATGTCCGAATTAGTCAAGATTGTTCCAATACTCCATATTTTTGATAATCTCAATGGTTACCTTTCTGTCTCCCTCTCTTATGATATGAGACTTAGCAACCGGCATTGCAGCAATCTTCTTGCCTACGCCTCTACTCTTAAGCATATCAGCAGAAACACCACGTTCCAGCAGGCCTTCAACAACGGCTTGAGCTCTTTTACGAGATAGTACCTCGTTGTATCGCTCGCTACCTCTGCTGTCTGTATGCCCTGTGATGAGGAACTTATGCTGAGACATTCTCTTAAGAATAACAGCTGCATCATCAAGAATCTTTGCAGACTCCGGTGTTATGTCGTACTTATCAAATTCAAAATTGATATTGGCAAACAACATATAGAGAGGTTCGCTCTCTTTTTCCACGTACTTGATGATCTCTTTTTCTACCGGTTTTTCTACGATTTGTCGTACAATCTTTTCTCGGTAGATCACTTTAGGAGCCTCTTTGGTCTCCCCTATTCTGAACATTACTCTGGCGAGAACGCGAGGGAAGTTGAGCTTGCTCTTAGTGAAAGAGGTAAGATAATCTGCTTGAAGTCCAAAGCCGATGCGGTCATTGAACCAGCTGTTGACACCCACTCCAAAAGATGCCAAGAAAGCATGCTTCTGATTATCTGCTTTGCTGTTAAACTCATCCGAGTGAGTCCACTTCAGATTATCCCCCTGAAAGTTGGGGAGCATTCCGCTTCTTGTCAAATAAAAATCTTTGAAGAGATAGTTTGCTCCTATTCTGAAGTAAGGTTCAACATACTTTTTATTGAAGAGAGGGGTTAGGCGAAACTGTGCGCCCAATCCTCCCATTCCATAAAACTTATATTGGTTCATCTTTTCCGAAGAAAAGCTGTTGGCCCAGCCGAGTGTCGCTTGGATGTCCGCATACAACCACGGATTGATCTCTCTTGCCAAGTAGATATTCCCCCCGATCATCATGTTTCTGAGATCAAGATTGTAAACATCCCCTTTAGCAGAAGAGCGATAACTGTGAAAATTCATGCGACTGATGTTGAAAACATCAGCTCCCAATCCTATCTCCCAACTCTTTTTCGGATTCACTTTACCGGCAGACTCTTTCATACCGGACTCCTGAGCCGATACTCCAATGGAGAAAACGAGCAAAGAGGAAAGTAATATATATTTTAGTGATGACATAATCTTTGTTTTATAGTTAAATATCAACGGATGTCAGAAATTATGTTGGCATGAAAATGGTTACTCTGACAAGCAAGTTTGGAGAGTAAGCCTTACCTTCAGAGAGAGCCCAAATATTGACAATAAATGTATTTTCAAATGTATCTATGCTTATAGTAGCCTTTCCTTCTCCATCTGCAGGTTTCTGATAAACTTCGATATTCGATGTTGGTCCTCCCCCACCATAATATCCTTCAAGACCAATTGTTTGATAATAAATAGTCGCATTAGGATCCGATTGAACTTCTATCAGAGTAGGCTGAGATGGATGACCAGGATATTCGGGGTCATCATGCGGTGGCTCCGGTTCTTCCGGTGGAGCCACTACTCCTATCATAGGGTCTCCCGGAATCACACTAAGTATGGATAGCTTTGTTACCTTAACTTCGCCGGGGCCTCCCTTCTCTCCTTTCATATAGAGCATAAAGTGAGCCATGGACTTGTTATTCTTATCCCAAACATTTCCGTCCTTGTCAAAAATAGTTCCCTTTTCGACTTCTTCTACCCAAATTTCATAAGCAGATTTTCCTTTTCCCGATTCACCCTTTTCACCTACTGCAGAAACACCGGTGTTGATACCGTTAATGTACCAATAACCATCTATTATTTCGACTTTGTCTCCAGGAGCTCCTGACGATCCATCATTACCTTTATCGCCCTTGTCTCCGGAATTACCTTTATCTCCTTTGTCTCCTTTCTGACCTTGGTTACCTTTATCGCCTTTGTCGCCCTTTTCACCTTGGTCGCCTTTATCGCCCTTTTCACCTTGGTCGCCTTTATCGCCCTTTTCACCTTGGTCGCCTTTATCGCCCTTTTCACCTTGGTCGCCTTCTTTTTACCATCCTTTCCTCTGGCAGGGATACCGGTATCTTTATCTCCTATTTGCCAATTTCCTTTAGAATTGATAAAAGGAGTATCCCCCTTATCTCCTTTGGCACCTGTAAGGAAAAGATAAAAATCTCTCTTGGTATTCTTTTCCGGATTCCATTTCTCTCCGGGTTTGTGAGGATTATCCACCGAACCATCTCTGATCCAGTCTTGCCAAATAGCAAAAGCATCCTTACCGGAGTCTCCCTTTGCACCCTTGAGATACTTGAAATAGTTCGCAAGGTCTGTACCATTTTCCCATTGGATCGTCTTGTTTTGTACAGCTTCGACCCAAACTTCATACGCACTCAATCCCCTCGGTCCCGGAGGAGACAAGATCTCAATGCGATCACATGAAGCCATGCTGATAAGCACTGCTACCAGCACAATGTACTTATAAATCGTCTTCATATCTAAATAAATAAAAAAGCGTCGAAAATATAAAAAAGAGATTTCGACATACAGTTTGTTTAATAAATATAATTTTGAATGGTTAATTAACCAAATCGACGCAAAATTAACAAAAAAACCGATGACACAAAACAATAATTAAGCAAAAGAATATAGAAACAGAATAAATCAATTAGTTTTCTAAGATGAAAAAGTATGCAAAACAACGATTATTTATATATAAATACGACTGAAATAAAAAACTCAATTGCAGTCAAACGACTATCAATCAGAGAGCTAATTTGAAATAAAATCTAAAAATAGAATGGGTAGCAAGGAGCATTATATAAAGAAAAAGACCTGAGCATTCTGCTCAGGTCTTTAAGATCAAATGTTATATATAATGCAGTGCTTATTAGAAGTTATATGCCAATCTTGTAAAGAAGACACGACCCGGCGAAAAAGAAGCATTTTGGAAATTAATGCTTCGAGGTTTGTAAGCAATAATATTATCTACTCCTAAGGTTATGCTATAACGTTGTAGGAAAGTTTCTGTAACAACTAAGCGTGTAGTCGGGAATCCTTCGTATTTAATAGGAATCATTTTCGGAGCTTTAGTTGCCGGATCTTGCCCCTCTATGTTGGTATCTATGCCGGAGTAGTATTGCCCCATCAAATTTACACTCAAACTGTGATGAGCCCAAGCCTTGTACCACTTAATGCTTCCAAGTATATTGTGTGGACGAGTGAGAGAAGTCTTGTAAGTTTTACCATCCACATTAACATATTGAGGATCGTGAGTGTAGAGATAGTTCAAAGAGAAAGTAAGCCCATTCACCGGTCTCCATGTCAGTTGAGCATCAGCAACAGTCATGCTACTTGTATTATCAATATTAACATAGTACTGGTCATTGTTGCTCTTTGCTCTCAACACGATTCTGTCCTTAAACCTTGTGTGTGTTACTCCACTATTTATACTCAATGTATGTTTATGATTCCACTCCAAGTTAACCAACATCTGTCTTGCTGTTTCCGGTTTGAGATTCGGGTTTCCCAAAATATAAAAACGTCCTAAATGACTCCAATTGAAATAGAGTTCCATTGCCGTTGGAGACTTAAATGCCTCATAATAGCCGAGACGCATCTTGACATTATTATAAGATAAAGAAGCAGAAATCTTTGGACTCAGATGAGTGCCATAGGCAGAGTGAATGTCTGAACGCAGACCATATAGAAGTTGGAAATGCTTTGATGGGCTCCATAAATGCTGCCCGTAAAGAACGAAATATCCAAGCTTTTTGGTTTCCTTGTTTTCAGCAATCTGATAAGAGTTTATAAGCTCGCTGTTTGCTTCTGCACCGATGTTCAAATCTCCTATCTTCTTATCTGAAAAAGCATACATTGCTTTCGCCATGTGCTTGATATTCTTATACAAGAAGAGTTTATTATCTGTCTCTTTCTTAGGATAGAAACGGTGTCTTAATGAAAAGTCTGTGTTATAAGATCCTTGAATGGAATGCTTTTCTGAAAGTCCCCAATTGAAGCTGACCATATTATTCAGATAATCATACTTATCGTTGTAATATTCATTCAGCTCTTGTTTTCTTGTGTTACCTGAAAGACTCCACTTTATCGAGACATTATCGAGAGGCTTCCACTCTAGTCTGTTAGCAGCACGATAGATTGTATTCTTGAAGAGATCCAAAGACTCGTCTTCTTTTTGATTAGAAAGCTTATACCCACCCTCTACTCCTGTGGAAAAAGATGTAAGATTGGAGAGTCTTTTCTGACGAAAACCGACTCCAATATGGGCATTATGTTGCTTGATAGTAGAAGAGCCAACAGAAGCATTGAAAGAGAATGGTTTTCTGTTCTCTTTGGTAATAAGATTGATAACTCCTGCAATAGCATTAGAGCCATACAAAGCACTACCGGCACCCTTAACAACCTCTACTCTCTCTATCATATCCGGAGAGAGCCTGGAGAGATCCACAGATCCGCTTCGCATACCAGCCATCTCCTCTCCATCTATAAGGATTGCGGTATATTTGGAATCCAATCCCTGAATCTTCATTCTGGTAACCCCTCCGTGATCGCTTAGCTCTATTCCAGGTATCGTATACAGGAATAGCTCATTCATTGTAGTGGGAATAATTTTCTCTATCTGTGAACGCCCTATGATGTGTGTAGGAACCGGGAGCTGTTCCAAATGGCGTTGAGTACGAGTAGCCGTAACAATCACATGGTCGTCCAACTGATATGTGTGAGACCTCATGTAGATTTTGAGATTTGTCAGATCCTTAAGCAAAGCAAGTGAGAGTCTTTCCGGTTCATACCCTTTGCAAGTAAAGATGACTCCCTTTACATCTGACTTTTTTAGATCGGAAAGATTAAATGCAAATTCTCCCTTATCGTTGGTCAGAACTTCTCCTGCTATCTTCCCTCCTTTTTTCTTAAGGATGACACGTACATTGTTCAAAGGCTTTTCAACCTCTCGGTCCAATACCACTCCTTTTACCTCTACTTGTGCTTGCACAGCAACAATGCAAAAAGTGGATAGTATAACCAATAGTGCTATTTTTAGTCTGCTTATCATTGCTTTTTATTTCTTTTCTCTTTCTCAAGAGGGGAAAAATAAAGAGCCATTCTTAGCTCCAAATGATGCTGAGAGTGGCTCTTTTTATTGTTAAAAAGTAGTGTTTAGATTTTAGATACTACATAATCACAGTTTGACATACTTAAAGCTAATATGTCCTCCCTTTCCTTCTTCGGAAAGAACTCCTGTAAACTGCAACTTGTAATATGTCTTACCATCTGCTGCAAGAAAAACAAAGATCTTTTTGTTTACGACATACATCTTGGTTGGATCTCCTCCCATTTCTTTCATATTCACAGTGAAAGATCCGATCGTATTCTTCAAGAAGTTATCATTGTCCGTAAGGCAGAATCCTTTCTCCAAAAGATAAGGAGCCGCTTGATTGCCCATATTGACCCCAACAGGAATAAGAATCTCTTTATTTTCGATCATCTTAGCAGGTTCCGGAGAAGCCTTTGCATCAAAATCAGTTGCATCAAGCATCTGAGCTTTTGCTTTTCCTAAGAAATTCTTGTCGTTGACTCTTATCTGCTGTCTATGGAAAGCCACATCCCAGTCCTTGCTTTTCGTGGGATCTTCAACCTTTACGACCTTGCCGGTTTCAAAAGAAAAATAAGCCCATTCCGTATAGGAGTTAGCTCTAATATAAGAAGCTGTTTTAACCTCATTCTTTTGAGGAACATCCGGCTTATTCTGATCCTTTTTACAGCTTGTAAAGAAAACTCCCAAACATACTGCTGTTAGCAGCATAAATGTCTTTGTCAAAGTAATTTTTTTCATTGTTTTGTATGTGATTTGATTGTACTAAAGCTACCATTATCCATGTAGTTTTCGGTTGCAAAGATAGAAGTCAGCAAAAACGGCAACAATCACAATTTATAGGTAAAATAGCACACAAAACAATCAAATTTGACAATAATTAGGGAGCAATCAGAAGGCCTACTTTCCCTCTAATAAACATGACACGTTCTAAGCTAAGATGCATAAGATGCAATCACAATAAGAGACAACAAATACAGATTTATACCGTAAGTTGCATACACAAGAAGCTCCAACAATGGATTTTTTGCATCGGCATTATGATGATACATGACATCATACTCAAAATTTCTGGTTCTCCATTTAAATTTCGGCTTCATAAGAAACAGTGGATTTCTTTGACTATCTGTCATCTCAAAATTCTTACCGAATATATTCTTACTCTTGACTGTATAGGTTTCTTCGGTATCTCCATCGGTCAAATGGATAATGATATTCCATTTCCAATTGAATCGAATATCTCCTTTACACACTCCATTTTTTAGTATATCATACCTACTATGCCATATATTATGAGGACGAATTTCTATTCGTTCTCCGTTGAATTCGAAACCTGCAACACTTGAGAAGTGGCTTTTATAGATTACTTGCACCACTCTTCTATTTTCTATTTCCACAGCAAAGTCGCCCCTCGATGCTGTTGATTTTATAACTGTATTCATAAGCCCTGAAGGATTTATTTATCTAATTTGAAGATACAAATATAGGTGTTTGAGTCAAAAAACACCTATCCATGACAAGAAAGCAAAATAAACCATGATATTATAGCAGTCAGGATAAATATCAAAAGTAAAAAACATGTATCTTGTAAGCAGAAAAAATTCCCCCTTAATGGGTATATCCATCAAAGCAAAAAGAAGAAAAGTAGAAAAATATGGCTTTTTACATACACATATATAGTGATTAAAGAAAAAAGCACATAATTTCATGCTAAAGTATCGGAAAGACAAAATAAATAGTTTAACTTTGCCGGCAAACAGAATAATAAATATATAAACAGTTTTAAACCCACTAAACACTTATCATTTCTATGTGGTTATTTAATTCATCTATTGGGAAGAAGGTCTTAATGAGTTTGACCGGATTCTTTCTTATTGTATTTCTATTAGTTCATGCGACCATAAATGTTGTCGCAATCTTTTCTGAAAGTGGTTACAATGCAGCTTGCGACTTTATGGGAACAAATCCCATAGTTCAGTTCATGGTACCTGTTTTGGCATTAGGATTTATTCTTCACATTGCCTACGCTTTTGTGCTTACAATCCAAAATCGTAGAGCAAGAGGAACGGACAGGTATGCTTCTTCCAGTAAGACCGGAATAGATTGGTCTTCCAAGAACATGCTCGTTCTCGGTATTATTGTCTTGGGCGTATTGGGATGGCACCTAACTCACTTCTGGTCTAAGATGCAACTCTTGGAATGGACCGGTCAGGCTCCTGAAAAAGGCTTTACTCTCGTAGCCCAAACATTTTCCAATCCTATCGTGGTAGTATGCTACCTTGTGTGGTTGTTAGCCATTTGGTTCCACCTTTCTCATGGCGCTTGGAGTGCTTTCCAAACTCTTGGGCTCAACAATAAGATTTGGTTTAAGAGACTAAGAGTTATAGGTATCATCTATGCAACGATTGTATGCTTGATGTTTGCAGCAGTAGCTGTATCATTCTATCTTAACTCTCTTGGTCTGTGTGACAATATCGGTCACATTTGGACACTTGGTTCACATGCGGCGGAGCACACAATGGTTCCGGCTCTTTAATGTTTAATCCTGATTAGAATATCACAACTTATGTCACATATATTAGAAGCTAAAATTCCACAAGGGCCTTTGGCTGAAAAGTGGACCAACTATAAGAGCCACCAAAAGCTGGTAAACCCGGCGAACAAGCGTAGATTGGATGTCATCGTTGTAGGAACAGGTCTTGCAGGAGCTTCGGCGGCTGCATCTCTTGCCGAAATGGGATTCAATGTTTATAACTTCTGTATTCAGGACTCTCCGCGTAGAGCACACTCCATTGCAGCGCAAGGTGGTATCAATGCGGCTAAGAACTACCAAAATGACGGAGACTCTGTATATCGTCTCTTCTATGACACCATCAAGGGTGGCGACTACCGTGCAAGAGAAGCAAATGTTTACCGTTTGGCAGAAGTATCCAACTCTATTATAGACCAATGTGTTGCTCAAGGTGTACCATTTGCACGTGAATACGGCGGTCTCCTTGATAACCGTTCATTTGGTGGAGCGCAAGTATCACGGACATTCTATGCTCGTGGACAGACTGGTCAGCAGCTGTTGCTTGGAGCATACTCTGCTCTCTCTCGCATGGTCGGCTTGGGTAAAGTTAAGCTCTTTACTCGCTACGAAATGTTGGATGTTGTTATTATAGAAGGTAGAGCTCGTGGTATCATTGCTCGTAATCTTGTAACAGGTAAGATTGAGAAATTTGCGGCTCATGCCGTAGTAATTGGTACAGGAGGATATGGTAACGCATTCTTCCTTTCTACCAATGCGATGGCAAGTAACGGATCGGCCGCTTGGCAGTGTTATAAGAAAGGAGCATTCTTCGGAAATCCTTGTATGGCTCAGATTCACCCTACTTGTATTCCTGTTCATGGAGATTTCCAAAGTAAGCTGACCTTGATGTCCGAATCTCTTCGTAATGATGGACGCATTTGGGTACCAAAGAAAATAGAAGATGCGAAAGCAATACGTGAAGGTAAGCTCAAACCAACACAAATAAAAGAAGAAGATCGAGACTACTACTTGGAACGCAGATACCCTGCGTTCGGTAACCTTGTTCCTCGTGACGTTGCTTCTCGTGCAGCGAAAGAACGTTGTGATGCAGGCTTTGGTGTAGGGACTACCGGACTTGCCGTTTATCTTGACTTTGCAGATGCGATCAATAGAATGGGCAAGAATGTCGTAGAGCAAAAGTATGGTAACCTCTTCCAGATGTATGAAAAGATCGTGGATGACAACCCATACGAGACGCCTATGATGATCTTCCCTGCAATTCACTATACCATGGGAGGTCTCTGGGTGGATTATGAGTTGATGACAACCGTTCCGGGATTGTTTGCAATCGGAGAAGCGAACTTCTCGGACCACGGAGCCAATCGTCTTGGAGCTTCTGCTCTTATGCAAGGTTTGGCGGACGGTTACTTCGTTCTTCCTTATACTATACAGAACTATCTTTCGGATCAAATACAAGTTCCTCGCTTCTCTACAGATCTTCCAGAGTTTGCAGAAGCAGAACGCCAGATTAAGGAGCGTATCAATAAGCTGATGAACATCAAGGGTAAACGCTCTGTAGACAATCTACACAAGGAGCTTGGACACATCATGTGGGAGTATGTAGGTATGGGACGTGAAGCAGAAGGACTTAAAACAGCCATCACCAAGCTAAAAGAGCTGAAGAAAGAGTTTTGGTCTAACGTACGCATACCGGGAGAAGCCGAAGACTTCAATGTTGAGCTTGAAAAAGCTCTAAGACTTGCCGACTTTATAGAGATAGGCGAGCTTATGGCACATGATGCTTTGGATCGTGAGGAGTCTTGTGGTGGGCACTTCCGTTTGGAACACCAGACAGAAGAAGGAGAGGCTCTCCGCCATGACGATCAGTTCTCTTACGTTTCTTGTTGGGAATATAAAGGAGAAAATGCAGATCCTGTAATGCACAAAGAGGTTCTGGATTACGAGTTCATTGTACGTCAACAACGTAATTATAAGAGCTAACCCACGGCATTATTCTAACCCTTTTAACTATTTATGAACAATGGACAAGAACATCAATATAAAAGTAAAAGTTTGGAGACAGAAGAATGCCAAGACTAAAGGGTATTTCGAAACTGTCGAACTTAAGAATATCTCCCAAGGAAGTTCGTTCTTGGAGATGTTGGACATACTCAACGAAAAGCTTATCAGCGAAGGACAAACTCCGGTAGCTTTCGATCATGACTGTCGCGAAGGTATCTGCGGTATGTGTTCTCTATATATCAATGGTCACCCGCATGGACCCGATTCTGAGATTACCACTTGCCAGCTTCACATGCGTAAGTTTGAAGAAGGAGACACTATCACCATTGAGCCTTGGCGCTCTGCAGGTTTCCCGGTCATTAGAGACCTTACTGTGGATCGTACTGCATTTGATAAGATTATGCAAGCTGGAGGTTTCGTATCGGTCAATACAGGAGGTATTCCTGATGCCAACTGCATTCCTATCCCTAAGAAGAATGCCGACTTGGCTATGGACGCTGCTTCTTGCATCGGTTGCGGTGCTTGCGTTGCTGCGTGTAAGAATGGTTCTGCCATGCTGTTTGTCTCTGCCAAGGTAAGCCAGTTTGCGCTCCTGCCTCAAGGTAAGGTGGAAGCCAACAGACGAGCAAAAGCGATGGTGGCAAAGATGGATGAGCTTGGATTTGGTAACTGTACCAATACTCGTGCATGCGAAATGGAGTGTCCGAAGAACGTATCCATCAGCAATATTGCTCGTCTTAACAGAGAGTTTATCAAGGCAAAGTTTAAGGACTGATACCATATACATATATACAAAAAAGCACGATCCCTCAAGGTCGTGCTTTTTTGTATATAGTAGAATTATTCATATCTTTGCCCATGTTGAGAGTGATAAAACTTATTGTATCACAAAAAAACAATTAGGATTATGAACAAAAATCTTTTCTATTTAATCATAGCTGTCTTGACACTGTTTGTAGGCTCTCAGACCGTATCTGCACAAGAGACTAAAAGAGCCATCATAGAAGCTCCGTCGCCTACTCACGACTTTGGTAAGATCAAAGAGAAAGATGGTAGCGTCAAGCACGACTTTGTCATTATCAACAAGGGAACAGCTCCTTTGGTCATAACCAAGGTGATGTCCTCTTGCGGATGCACTACTCCCAAATACAGCCAAGAGCCGATAGCTCCGGGCAAGAGCAGTGTCATTACGGTTGTTTATGACCCTACCAATCGTGTCTATCCATTCGTAAAAACAGTCTCTGTTTACAGCAATGGTAAAGATGGTGCTCCTCTTATACTTACAATAAAAGGGGTGGTAGAATAGAATCAGAAGGATAGAGGAACCTCTCTGTCCGTAAGTGTAATAACAAACGGCATACACTCTAATATACGCAGTTATCTTAGGTGTATGCTTTTCTCATTTATATGCAACAGACTTCACCGACACAGCCCTCTCCCCGTCCTATTCAGTTTGCGCTCAAACAAGGGTTGATCTTAGGGCTTTACATGATTTTGAATCTCTCGTGGGTTCTTCTCAACCGGAACATTATCTCCGTGGTTTTCATGGTACTGATGTTTCTCTTTTACCCTGTGCTTATTTACCTGTTGGTTTGCAAGTATAGGGACACAGAGCTTCAGGGCAGTATCAGCTTCTCGCGTGCAGCTCGTTATACCATTCTGCTTGTCTTCTTTGCCACCATTATATATGCGGGGGGGCAGATGGTTATCTATCGCATCTTATTCCAAGACGACACGTTCATACGCTCATTGGAGGCGGCATACGACTCATTCGGTCAGCTTGCGGAGCAGACAAAGTCCGGGCAGGACAGGGAACGCATAGAGGCACTGCTCGAAAGCATCCGGAGCATAACGCCGTTCCGTCTGATGTTGGCGATGTGCAACTGGTCTCTCTTCTTCGGTCTCATATTCAGTATCGTGGTAGGCTTGCTTGCCAGGAAGAACAAATAATATGGTCATGCAACAGAACATAGACATCTCCATTGTCATTCCTCTTTACAACGAGGAGGAGTCTCTGCCGGAGCTTTACTCCTGGATTGTTGAAGTGATGCAGCGGGAAGGGCTCACCTACGAAATCATTTTCATAGACGACGGCAGCAAGGACGGATCGTGGGAGTGCATCAAGAGCCTGCGCCGGAAGTCGGACTGTGTCAGGGGCATCAGGTTCACCACGAACTACGGCAAGTCCCCGGCTCTTCACCATGGCTTCGAGCTTGCGCAGGGCAGGGTTGTCATCACGATGGACGCCGATCTTCAAGACTCTCCCGATGAGATTCCGGAGCTTTACAGGATGATCACCCAAGAGGGCTACGATCTCGTTTCGGGCTGGAAGAAGAAACGCTACGATCCGCTCACCAAGACGATGCCGACCAAGCTCTTCAACGCCACGGTGAGAGCGGTATCGGGGATAAAGCTGCACGACTTCAACTGCGGCCTCAAGGCATACAAAAACGAAGTGGTAAAGAGCCTTGAAGTCTACAACGACATGCACCGTTTCCTCCCCTACATGGCAAAGCAGGCGGGGTTCGGCAAGATAGGAGAAAAGGTTGTCGTGCATCGGGCCAGGAAGTATGGCAGTACGAAGTTCGGGCTCAATCGCTTCGTCAACGGCTACCTGGATCTGATGGTTCTTTGGTTCATCGGCCGTTTCGGCAAGAAGCCCATGCACTTCTTCGGGTTGCTTGGCAGCCTGATGTTCTTCATCAGCTTCATTGCGCTCTGCGTGGTGGGGGCGGACAAGCTCATCGCCATTCTGAACCACACCTCTGCGCCCTTGGTTACCTCCCGTCCCTACTTTTACCTTGCGCTTACGGGGATTATCCTTGGCGTTCAGCTCTTCCTCACCGGATTTTTGGGCGAACTTCTGTGCCGCACCTCCCCCGGACGCAACCATCACAACATACGAGAAACCCTCTAACCACCCCACACTCTCATGAGACGCACCCTGCTTCTTCTTCGGCTCCTTGCCATGGCGTTCTTGCCGCTGCTCATCTCTTGCGGCAAGCGGAAAGCGCCCTACATCACCATGAACGGCACGGCATTCCACACCACCTACCGCATCATCTACCGGAGCGAGGAAGATCTGATGGAAGAGATACAGGCCACCATGAAATCTTTCGGGGAAAGCCTGAACAACTTCGACTCTCTCAGCCTCATTTCCAGGGTCAATCGGAACGAAACCCATCTCGCAGACAGCCTTCTTGCGCGCGTCATCCTCACAGCCCAAGCCGTATCCCGAGCCACGGGCGGAGTGTACGACATCACCGGCTCGCCCTACTTTGAGGCATGGGGATTCGGCACCAAAGGAAAAATACGACACGCCCCGACTCCCGAGCAGCTCGACAGCCTCCGACAATACGTCGGCTACGACAAGATCTCCATTCGGGAGGACTCCATTGTCCACAAAGCAGATCCGCGCGTCACCGTCCACGCCGTCTCCCTCTCCAAGGGCTACCTTTCCGACCTCATCGGGCACACGCTCGAACGCCACGGTGTCTCGGACTACATGGTCGAGTTCGGAGGCGAGCTGGTCTGCCGCGGACAAAATGCACAAGGCAGCTGCTGGCGAGTAGGCATCAACCGCCCCGTCGAAGACTCCACGAGCACCATACAGGAGATCCGGTACATCCTCTCCATTTGCGACAGAGGCGCACTCGCCACCTCCGGCGACTATCGCAACTTCACCTTCGTGGACGGCAAAAAAGTAGCCCACACCATAGACGCCGGAACCGGAATGCCGGCCAACCAAAACATCCTGAGCGCCACCGTCAAAGCCCCCACCTGCATAGAAGCAGATGCTTGGGCGACAGCCTTCATGGGCTTGGGTCTTCAAAGAGCCATCGAAGTGCTCCGAGACCAACCCCGGCTCGAAGTCCTCTTCATCTACGTGGACGAAGAAAACAAAATCTCCACCTACACAAAAGGACTCTCCCCCGTAGAAGCCCCATAACCTCCGGGACGAAAAGGAAAATCTGATCCGCAGGCAACGAAATTTCTGTACGTACACAAATATTTTTTTGTACGTACAGAAATTTTTTTTCGTGCGCACAGAAATTTTTTTTCGTGCGCACGTAAATTTTTTTTCGTGCGCACGTAAATTTTTTTTCGTGCGCACATAAATTTTTTTTCGTGCGCACATAAATTTTTTTTCGTGCGCACAGAAATTTTTTTTCGTGCGCACATAAATTTTTTTTCGTGCGCACAGAAATTTTTTTTCGTGCGCACGGAAATTTTTTTTCGTGCGCACGGAAATTTTTTTCCTTACCTATAAAAATGCCCTTTCTTTCGGACAAAAATTCTCTTTCTTTCGGACAAAAATTTCTTTTTATACGTATAAAAATTATTTTTTGTTCTGACGAAAAATTTTTTCCGTTCGGATGAAAACTTATTTTCTACAGCATAAAAATAAACTCTAAAACGCACAAAAACTTCTTTTCATAAGCATGAAAATATTTTTTTATGCCTATGTAAATATATTTTTTATGCTAAAGAAAATACTTTTTGTACCTACAAAAATTTTCTTTCATGCCTACACAATTTTTTTTCTATGCCCATGAAAATTTTTTTCTATGCCCATGAAAAATTTTTTCTATGCCCATGAAATTTTTTTTCTTGGCCACGAAAATTTTTTTTCTTGGCCACAAAAATTTTTTTTCTTGGCCACAAAAATTTTTTTTCTTGGCCACAAAATTTTTTTTTCTTGGCCACAAAATTTTTTTTTCTTGGCCACAAAACTTTTTTTTCTTGGCCACAAAACTTTTTTTTCTTGACCACGAAACTTTTTTTTCTTGGCCACAAAAATTTAGTGCCTTCCGCAAGGAGGTGTCATGCTTCCCACAGACAGCCAAACGGCAGTGTATTAAAGCGGATCTCGGAGTGGGCGACTTTTTAAGGTCAAAAAGCAGAAAAAACATCCCTGAACGGCTTGTGGCGGCACAGGAACGGGTAGGGAGAAAACGAAAAGTTCCCGGCGCCAACGGATGCGGCACCGGGAACTTTTTGTTCCGGAAAGGAGTCGGAATCAGAGCGTTAGAACATCGGCAACTGATAGACGAACCCGACGGAAACCCTGTGTCTGAAAGGATCGGACTTCGCCTCGAACTTCCGCTCGGAGGTTCTGCCGACATAGGTGGCAAAGAAACGGAGATTGTTGTCCCGGTTCGGGTAAAACTCCACGCCGCCGAGGATGCCCATGGAAATGCGCCAGTCGCCCGCCTCGCGGTTGTCCTTGATCTCGCCCTGACCTTCGTACATACCTTTTGCGAAGATGTTCCAGCGGTCGGTCAGGCGGTAGTGCAGCTTGAGGATGTAGGAGAGGTTGTGCTCGTTCTCTCTGATGGGGACGAAGCGTTTTCTGTTGAGCCCCTCAAAGGAGTACATCAGGTCGAAATACCCTCCGAAGTTGCCCACGGAAAACTCGTGCCCAAGCGCCACGACGTAGGCGTTATGTCTTTCTGTCTGAGGCGAGTAGGAGACGCTGTAACGGGTCTTGAAGTGTCGGCCGAAGGCTCCGTTCCAGTTCAGAGAGTAGATGAACGGGAACATAGCTTCCTCCACTCCCATGGCACGGGCCTGCGGATAGTTGCTCTCGAACGAATGGATGCGCGAGTTCACCGCCTGGAGCTGGAACTGATGGTTCGGTGTGAGGCTGTACGCCACTTTCGCCCCCGTGAGAAAGGCAGGAAGGTATTCCAACATATCGGCATACTCGTAGACCTCTATCGGGTTCAGGTCGTACTCTATCCCTCCGTATGCCACGGCTTGTCTTCCCAGGAAGAGGGACCATCTGTCCGATAGTGCCAGACCGATCCCGGCGACGTCGACCGAAGCCGAAAGGTTGTCTATGGTGTTGGTGCCGTCGTTGTGGCGGTTGAGCCTCTGTCTCCAGTGGTAAGAGAGCCACGGATTGATCTGTCCTTTGGCTTCGATTCGCAGCTGGCGTACCTCGAAAGCGGCTCTCGGAATTTCCTCCCCCGCCTGTGTCCTGCTCAGGGCTGCCTGTGTGTTGAGGAACAGCTTGAACTTGTCCTGCCTCGACTTTACCAGATGAATCTGCTCAGCCAGCGACTCCTCCGATGCTGCCAAGACTCTCTGCTGCTGCGCATGAGCCGTGCCGCAGAAAAGAGACGCAACCAAAAGAAGGGCTGAGGTGGTTGTCATAATTGTTTTCATAGAATGTGTATTAAGAGTTGTTTAGTTATTTTCAGCGGAAACAAAGGTAAGAAATTAAAGGAGATTCCATCTCATCCGACACTTTTTCTTCTCTATTCATCTGCGAGAGCCGAAGCCATCCGTTGTGTAGGCAGAGAGAATTTTATACCTTTGTATGCCGGTGAATGAGAGCATAATAATCTTATCATAGCTTTAGAGATGAGGGACAAACAACAGAAACACAAATCCGGATTCATACACGCACGGATCATAAGTATTATAAGCATATCTCTTGTACTCTTCCTACTCGGAATCATATCCATGTTCGTCCTCGTGGGCTATGGCCTCAAGGATCACGTCCGGGAGAGCGTCTCGTTTACGATAGAGCTGAAGTCCGATGCCTCCGAAAGTGAGGCTGCCCGGATGATAAAAGACCTGGAGAGCAAGGCTTATGTGAAAGAGGTGGCTTACATATCCAAGGAGGATGCGCTGAAAGAGCTGACCGAAGAGCTGGGAGAGTCGCCCGAAGAGTTTTTGGGCTGGAATCCCCTCAACGCGTTTCTGGAGGTGAAAGTGAAAGGAGACTATGTTGCCAACGCGGATAGCCTCGCCGTGGTCGAAGCCGGCATCCGGAGCTATGCCCCTATGGAAAGATTGAGCTACAAAAAAGATCTGCTCGAGAAGGTCAACAGCAATATAAAGACAGCAAGCTACATTGTCTTCGGCTTTGCAATAGTGCTGCTTGCCATCTCGTTCTTCCTGATAAGCAATACGCTTCGCCTGGTGATATACTCGCGCCGATTCAGTATATATACAATGAAGTTGGTGGGTGCCACTCCCGGCTTTATCCGAAGGCCTTTCATCAGATACAACATCGTAAGTGCGCTCATAGCCTCCTCAATAGCTGTAGCCGGGCTTGGCTGGCTCTGGTTTTATGCCACCAAACAGTTCCCGGTACTCTCCTCCATCCTCTCCGCTACCAATGGCGCAATAGTTATCGGTACGGTCTTTGGATTTGGTCTTATTATCGCTCTTATCTCATCTTTCTTTGCAGTCAATAAATACCTCCGTATGGACGTAAACAGGCTGTACAAGATATAAGAGCAGATTTCCACATACATATTTTCTTTTTTGCTTTATAATGAGTTCATGAATATGGATCAGAAAAAATATCGCCCCTTTCTATACGGAAAGACAAACCTCATTATCCTTGTCGTATCTCTTCTATTGGTGGTTTTAGGATACATACTTATGGCAGGGGGAGACTCCCCCGATGGCGTGTCTTTCAATCCGGAAGTGTTCAGCACGACACGTATACGCATAGCTCCCATGCTCTGTACAATAGGATACATAGGCATACTTGCCGCTATTCTATACAAGGGAAAGCATGAGTAGAATAGAGGCTTTCATTCTTGCGATCATAGAGGGAATCACAGAGTTTCTTCCCGTTTCCAGCACCGGGCACATGGTAGTGGCTCAAGGGCTGATGGGAATGGAAAGCACTGCTTATGTCCGCGCCTTTACGGTCATGATACAGCTGGGAGCAATACTCTCCGTAGTGGTGTTATACCGGGAACGATTCTTTCAGATATCTCCGAAGAATAAAGCTCAAACATCCTCGGCATGGCTTGCATCTGTCGGGCACTTCTACCTCAAGTTGTTGGTAGGCATCATCCCCGCAGCAGTGCTGGGATTTCTATTCAATGACTGGGTGGATAAAATGTTGGGCAGTATAATGGTAGTCATTGCGAACCTCTTTATCGGAGGTGTTGCGATGCTGTTCATAGACAGAATCTCTTTCCGAAAAAGCGGAGAAGAAGTGTCGTACAAGCAAGCCTTCTTGGTTGGTCTTTGGCAGTGCATAGCCATCTTTCTTCCGGGCATCTCACGTTCGATGGCAACGATAGTAGGCGGACTTTTCTCAGGTCTCACTAAAAAAAGTGCGGCAGAGTTTAGCTTCTTTCTTGCCGTCCCGACCATGTTTGGTGCTACCCTGCTCCAAGCCTACAAGCTATACAAAGAGTTCGGGATGCAGGTGTTTGTAGATAATGCCGATACACTTATCATAGGCAATGTGGTCAGCTTCATAGTTGCGATGCTGGCGATCAAGTTTTTTGTCAGCTACATCAGCAGAAAAGGCTTTGCGGCATTCGGAGTCTATCGGATTCTATTTGCCTCCGTTGTGGGAGTGTTGGTATATTTGGGAATCACTTTCATGATTTGACAGGATGCAGGAAAGCGTTATCGAATATTTTAGAGCAGGCAGAATCTTAGCCATAGATAAGCCTTTGAAGTGGACCTCCTTTGATGTTGTGAACAAATGCCGTTGGATGTTGTGCAAAACACTTGGCATAAAAAAACTCAAAGTAGGTCATGCCGGGACTTTAGACCCTTTGGCTTCGGGTGTGGTAGTCCTCTGCATAGGAAAGAGCACAAAAGATATAGAGAAGATCCAGCTTCAAAAGAAAGTCTATCGGGCTACCATAAAATTTGGAGAGACGACCCCTAGCTTCGACTTAGAATCCGAAGTGGATAATACCTACCCGTGGGAGCATATCTCTCGAAAGTCAATAGAGGATGTATTACCCCGGTTCATAGGATCCATCAAGCAGATACCTCCCATATTCAGTGCCTGTAAAATAGAAGGGAAAAGAGCCTACGAACTGGCAAGAAAAGGGAAAGAGGTAGAGCTTGAGCCAAAGCAAATCGAAATCTACGACATATCTGTTCTTGGATTTAATCCTCCCTACCTGAGTCTGGAGATCAGCTGTGGAAAAGGGACATACATACGCTCTCTGGCAAGGGATTTGGGCACAGCATTGGATAGTGGAGCGCATCTGACCGAATTGGCACGCCTATCCGTAGGAGAATATACGCTTGACAATGCGATAAAAATAGAAGAGTTTAGTAACTACATTGAGAATACAATAAAAAATATACAGCAATGAAATTATCCCAGTTTGTAATCAATATTCCGAATGAACTTATTGCACAATATCCGGCTCGCTTCAGGGACGAGTCTCGATTGATGGTAGTGCATAAGGATAGCGGAGAGATAGAGCACAAAACGTTCAAGGATCTTATCGAGTACTTCGGCAAGAATGATGTTTTTGTCATGAACAATACGAAAGTTTTCCCGGCTCGTCTCATTGGCAGTAAGGATAAAACAAAGGCTCTGATCAAAGTTTTTCTTCTGAGAGAACTGAAAGAAGAGTTGCTCTTATGGGATGTACAGGTAGATCCTGCCCGAAAGATAAGGATAGGAAATAAACTTTACTTCGGGGAGAATGAAGATCTTGTAGCCGAAGTGATAGACAATACTACCTCAAGAGGACGTACATTGCGCTTTCTTTTTGACGGGACACACGATGAATTTAAGGAAATCCTGTTTAGCTTGGGTAAAACTCCACTACCGGAATACATAGACAGAGAACCGGAAGAAGATGATGAGGAGAGATACCAAACGATAGTAGCAACAGAAGAAGGAGCTGTCGTGGCTCCTGCTGCAGGACTTCACTTTAGTAGAGAGCTTATGAAGCGCTTGGAAATTCAAGATTGCCACTTTGCATACCTTACTCTTCACAGCGGTTTGTGTGCTTATGAAGATATAGATGTGGACGATCTCACCAAATATAAAATGGGGTCGGAGCAAATGTCTGTTACTTCTTCATGTACCTCTGTCGTAAATAAATGCAAAGAAAAAGGAGGTAGAGTCATTTCCGTAGGAACAAGCACACTGAAAGCTTTGGAAACTTGTGTCAGCACGGATGGCTTTATAAAGGAGTTTGAAGGCTGGACCAGCAGATTTATCTTCCCTCCTTACGACTTCAACATGGCTGATGCTCTTATCACAAACTTCCATATGTCCCAATCTTCATTGCTTATGATGACTGCGGCTTTCGGTGGATACGATACCATCATGAATGCCTACAAGGTTGCCATAGAGGAGAAATATAAGTTTGGTGCTTATGGCGACGCCATGCTCATATTGTAATTAAGACCCGAACAAGATGCTCTGTCCTTTGTCTCCTTATAGATCTTGTTATTTGGCTCTCGGCTCCAATATTGGGGAGCGAGAGACTAATCTTAAAGAGGCTATTGCTCTCATTGGTGAGCGCATTGGAGAAGTCAAGCAGATTTCTTCTTTTATAGAGACGCAACCGATGGGATTCTCTTCCGAACACCTCTTTCTCAATGCAGCCATAGAAGTGCTTACTCCCTTGTCTCCTGAAGAGATACTGAAAAAGGCAAAAGAGATAGAGAAGGAGATGGGACGCAAAGAAAAATCGGGTCAGACCTATGAAGACAGACCCATTGATATAGATATTATCCTTGTAGGAAAGACCAATATCAAGAGTCCTCTGCTTTCTATTCCGCATCCTGCCTTTAGAGAACGAGATTTTGTACTCATTCCTTTAGTAGAAATAGCTCCTGATGTCGTAGATCCGATTACGGGAAAAACTATAGAGGAACTATGGAACAGATTTCGTGCACTTAACGCTTAACATCACGTCTAATGGGAAGATGGCTTGCTCTTGATATCGGAAAGAAGAGAACCGGAATAGCCGTAACGGATATTCTGAAGCTCATCCCCAATGGATTGGGATATGTGGAAACCCATCAACTTCTCCCCTTTCTCCAAAATTATACAAGTAAAGAGAGTGTAGAGAAGATTATCATAGGATATCCGAAACAGGCGGATGGTTCGGACTCGGAGAGTATGATATATATACAGCCGCTTGCAGTAAAAATAAAAAAAGCTTTTCCGTCTATCCCTTTGGACTGGGCAGATGAACGTTATACCACTACAATTGCACAAAAAAGCATGATAGAGGGAGGCATAAAAAAGATGAAACGGAGAGAAAAAGGTCTTGCAGACGAGATTGCTGCCGTGATCATACTGCGAGATTACATGGAAGCCAACCTACCTCCGGCAATACACAATTAAAAGATAGACTATATCGCTTAAACACAGACAGAAAAAACAATGATATTACCTATTTACCTCTACGGAACAGATGTACTACGCCGGGAAACAGCTCCCATAGAAGAGATAAACGATAGCATAAAGAAGTTGATCGATGATATGTTTGAAACAATGTATCATTCAGATGGAATAGGTCTTGCTGCCCCGCAAATTGGAAAAAGCTTAAAGCTTCTCGTCATAGATGCAGACCCTTTAGGAGAAGATTATCCCGAATGCAAAGGTTTCAAGAGAGTCATTATCAATCCCGAAATATTGGAAAGCAACGAAACAACAGTCTCTTTGCCCGAAGGATGTCTTAGCATTCCGGGTATTTCCGAGAATGTTGTACGCCCTACTCAAGTCAAAATTCGCTATCGCGATGAGAATTTTGAGGAAAAGACGGAAACATTGAACGATTTTGCTGCACGTGTTTTCCAACACGAACATGATCATATCACCCAGACACTCTTTACTGACAGAGTATCTCCTCTTAGAAAACAACTGATTAAAAATAAGCTTCTGAAGATATCCAAAGGTATTGTAAACTGCCACTATCGTACCGTGAACAAGTAGAACCAAATCTCCATAAGAGGTTGAATAGATAGAATATACCATGAAGAAGAAAGTCGGAATAGCCTTGCTACTCTGTATTGTAGCAACACTCTTTGCTCAAGCTCAAGTTGATACGAACAAAGCCTTATCTGTTGGTCGTAATGCTCTTCACTTCAAAGACTATCTTCTATCTATTCGCTACTTCTCTTCCGCCATATCCGCATCCCCTGAGAAAGCGGAGCCATACTTCTTTCGTGCACTCGCCAAACACTCTTTGGGAGACTATATCGGAGCAGAGATCGATTGCGACTCCTGTCTTCTTCGCAACCAGTTCATGTACAATGCCTATTTTTTGCGCGGTATCTCAAGACACGCTCTAGGTAAAGATTCTCTCGCTGCTCTGGATTATGAAAAAGTATTGTACAACAATCCCGATCATCAAGGTGCGTTACACAATTCGGCTTTGATTCATCTCACCAATAAGGAGTACGACGCTTTGGATAAAGATATTGCAAGACTTGAGCGGTTTTATCCCCAATATCTTCCTACTTACTTCATTCACAGTGGCTCGATGCTTGAAAGACAAGACACAACAACGGCAATCTCACTGTTGGAAAAGGTAAAATCTCTTGATGCTTTATCCTCCGAACCTTACAGGCTTTTATCCTCTATCTATTACAGCAAAAATAAGATCCCGGAAGCATTGAAAGAGCTGAACGGAGGTCTTGCCTTGAACAATAAAGACAAGAGGCTATACACACTTAGAGGAATTATCAACTACAAGATTCACAATATCCGAGAAGCACTCGAAGACTACACACAAGCCATATCCATAGACTCCGATGATCGTACGGCTCGATTCAATAGAGCTCAGCTCCGAATGAGGGTTGGCGATATGAATGCCGCTATTGAAGATTATGACGTTGTACTGGCTATCGAGCCTAAAGATCAGATTGCACGATTCAATAGAGGGCTTTTGAGAAAAGAGTTGGGAATATACAAAGGAGCCGTAAGCGACTTTGATGCGATTCTTAAAAGCTATCCCACATTCCTTCCTGCTCTTATGGCAAGAGCAGAGACACACAAATCTACGGGCAATGAGTCGGGATACAAGAAAGATATACGTGAGATTACAAGACTACAACAGCTTGCAGCAACCAATCGGGCTGCTCTCCCCTCTTCCCCTGCTCAAGATGAGGACGCTACTCGAAGCGAACAGGATCAGAATATAGAGAAGTTCAGAATGCTCATCCACAACTCTTCTTCTACAGATTTTACCAGTCTGTACAATGAAAACAATCGTGGAGAGCTTCAAGACAGAGAGGTTTCGTTGGATGCCGAACCGCTTCTCCGACTCTCTTTCTATGAGTTTTTACAAACAGATGCCATTCCTATCAGGATTAGAGACAAGGCAGTAGAACGAGCTCTTAGCAATCTCAATCCGGATATTACTCCTCAGATTGTGCTTTATACCCCGTCTCTTTCTCAAAGTATGATTGCAGAGCACTTGCAAAGAATAGACTCTCTTCAAAAGCAGAGCACACTCACAGCCAGAGATGCACTTGTTTTGGCGATAGACTTAGAGACGACCAAAGACTTTGACTCTGCAAATACCATCTACAACACTCGTTATAACGATACCAAAGATCCGCTCTGGCTGCTCTTGAGATCTACCGGGAACTACCTCTCGTACAGATCGGAGCAGACATCAGATCAGGCAACCAAACAGGAGAATAAAACCAAAGATTTTCTTGGAAAGAGTAGTTACAACAAGCTCGATGCCGCTCTAAAGACAGGGCAACACTCTCCACATCTTCAACAAGCGTTCAATGATTCCAAACAGCTCTTGACATTGTGGCAGGAAAGCCTTGTAGCCATGTATAACCATGGCACACTATTGTATCATGTAGGGCAATATCAGGAAGCGGTAAAAGTATTGACTCAGGTTTGTCTCAAAGATCCTACATTTGCCGCAGCCTTTTTCAATCTGGCATTGGCTCAATACGCGAGTGGAGACATTCTTTCCGGATCTCAGAATATGAGTTTGGCCGGTTCAAAAGGTATCTCCAGAGCGTATGCTATTCTCAAACGGATGCAGTAGAAAACAGAAAATGTTTTTCTCTTCTCCATATATGGCATAAAAAGAAATCGTACCGCTCGACTTCCGGAGACTGCTCCGAATGGTCGAACGATACGCTTGTACCAATCAAAAATAAACTTTTAAGTCGAAGCTGTGCCGAAGTTAAACTCCGGCACAGCCTTTTTTATTTAATCTCAACCGGAAAGAGTCCCATTTTCTTTGCCGTCTCAAGCATATAGGCATAAGCCTCGTCATACTCATTTTGTATCTTTCCATCAAGAATAGCCTCTTTGATCGCCTCCTTTATCACACCCACTTCTTTCGAGGGAGAAAGATTATAGAGTTGCATTATCATCTCTCCTGTAATGGGGGATTTGAAATTCCGAATCCGATCTTTCTCTTCAACCTCCACCAGCTTCTGCCTTACAATGGCAAAGTTTCGGAGATACTTCTCTACTTTTTTAGGGTTCTTGCTGGAAATATCGGCTTCGCAGAGCGTCATGAGATCGTCTATGTGATCTCCTGCATCAAACAACAATCGTCTTATAGCAGAATCCGTAACTCCCTCATCCGCAAGCTGCGAAGGTCTCATATGAAGAAATACAAGTTTCTGAACATACTTCATTTTATCGTTCAGGGGGAGTTTTATTCGCTTGAATATCTTCGGAATCATTCTCGCACCCTCTATATTATGGTTGTGAAAGCTCCATCCGAAACCTTTCTCATAACGCTTTGTTTTCGGTTTGGCTATATCATGGAACAGCCCAGCCAATCTCAGGTAAAGGTCAGACGTAACATTCGCAATGTTATCCAACACAATAAGGGAGTGGCTGAAGTTTTCCTTATGCCCCACCCCGTCTATTGTCTCCGCTCCTTTCAGCAAAACAAGTTCGGGAAGATAGTAAGAGAGCAGCCCCGTGTCCATCATCAGCTCCAGCCCCAAAGAGGGACGAGGAGAGAGAATAATCTTCTTGAACTCATCCGAAATCCGTTCCATAGAGATAATCTCTATACGTTCATGCTTGCGAACAATGGACTCCAACACTTCCGGAACCACTACAAAGTCGAGTTGCGTAGCAAAGCGGATAGCTCTCATCATCCTGAGAGGATCATCTTCAAATGTTGCATCCGGATTTTGGGGTGTTCTGATGAGTCTGTTCTCTACATCCTTCAAGCCATCGAACGGATCTATAAACGCTCCGAAACTCTCCTTGTTCAGAGATATAGCCATCGCATTTATGGTAAGATCGCGACGGATAAGATCATCTTCCAGCGTTCCGTCTTCCACTATCGGCTTACGGCTATCGCTTCGGTAGCTCTCCTTTCGTGCCCCGACAAACTCTACCTCATACCCTTTATATTTAATCTGTGCCGTCCCAAAATTCTTGAAAACCGAGAGCGAACACTTCTTACCAAAATTCTTCTTGAGTGCCTGAGCCAGTTCGATGCCGTTCCCGACACAGACAATATCTATATCCTTGGAAGGGCGATGCATAACAATGTCTCTGACGAAACCTCCAATAATGTAAGTTTCGAGACCTAACTCATCGGTACATCGGGCTATTGCGTCAAAGATACCATCACTCAATGCTGCCTCTATATCCGCTTTCAACGATTCGGGTATAGAGCGAAAAGAGAGATCCGGTCTATTTAGTTCCGTTGCTGTCAAACTCATCTGTCAGATCTGTATATTCATCAAACAAGAAGTCGTTGTAGGGATATCTGAGCGTATGCAGCTCTTTGACTCTGTCATAAATCCGACTTCTAAACTCCTCCAATCCTTCTCCACTCTTAGCCGATATAAACAATACATCCGCACCAAGATTTTTCAACCATGTCTGCTTAATATCTTCAAGACAGATATTCTCTTTGGTCTCCGGAGTAAGATCATCTTCATCTTTCTGAACAAAGGAGAAAGCATCTATCTTATTAAAGACCATAATTGTAGGCTTACGTTCCTCCTTCAAAATTTCGGAAAGAGTAGACTCTACCACAGCTATATGATCCTCAAAAGATGGATGAGAAACATCCACAACGTGCAGGATAAGATCTGCTTCCCGAACTTCATCGAGAGTGGATTTGAAAGACTCTATGAGCTGAGTAGGAAGTTTACGAATAAATCCGACCGTATCCGAAAGAAGAAATGGAAGGTTACGAATGATCACCTTTCTAACGGTGGTATCCAAAGTGGCAAAGAGCTTATTTTCAGCAAAAACATCGCTTTTGCTCACCACATTCATTATCGTAGATTTCCCGACATTGGTATACCCCACGAGGGCAACCCTGATGAGTTGAGCACGATTCTTTCTCTGTACGCTCATCTGCCTGTCTATGGTCTGCAGATCTCGTTTCAGCTTTGCTATTTTATCCAATATGATACGCCTGTCTGTCTCAAGCTGAGTTTCTCCGGGCCCGCGCATTCCGACTCCTCCACGCTGACGCTCCAAGTGTGTCCAGAGACCGGTAAGGCGTGGCAACATATAGTTGTACTGCGCCAACTCTACTTGAGTCTTGGCGTGTGCTGTTCGAGCACGAGCGGCAAAGATGTCCAATATCAGACTTGTACGGTCCAAGATCTTGACCTTTAGCTCTTTTTCGATGTTTCGCATCTGCTTCGGACCGAGTTCGTCATCGAATATTACCACTCCGATCTCTCCCTCTTGTGCCTCTATGTACATCTTGATCTCCTCCAGCTTTCCCTTTCCCACGAAAGTTGCCGGCTGCGGATGATCCAACCGTTGAGTAAACCTCATGACGGGTTCTACTCCGGCCGTCTGTGCCAAAAAAGCCAGTTCGTCCAAATATTCGGTTATTTCACTCTCTGTCTGTTCAGGCAGAATTAAACCAACAAGGACAGCCTTCTCGGATTCTGTGTCGGTTATGATAAAGTCTTTCATCTATTGGATCTACTTTTCTCCTATAAAAGAGTTTTTATGTTCTCTATTAAAAATGTGAGCGCAACGGAGTTGAAGCCTCCCTCCGGAATGATAAGATGTGCATATCTCTTGGATGGCTCCACAAACTCATCGTGCATCGGCTTTACGGTAGAGAAATATTGGGTCAAAACCGAATCCATATCTCTTCCCCTCTCTTGCACATCACGAACAAGCCTTCTTCCCAAACGCACATCGGCATCTGTATCGACAAAAATCTTGATATCCATTAAGTCCCGAAGCTGTTTATTCTCCAAAATCAAAATGCCATCCAGTATGATCACTCTTGCCGGCTTTACCAAGACGGTCTCGGACATTCTGTTGTGCTCTTTGAACGAATAGACCGGACGACGCACAGGAATACCGCTTTTGAGCAGGCGGATATGCTGTATAAGCATGTCTGTATCGAAAGAGGAGGGATGATCATAGTTTTGCTTTACGCGCTCTTCCATGGTAAGATCATCATTTGCTTTATAGTAATAGTCATGGCTGATTATCACCACCGACTCATCACTAAAGGCTTCAAGAAGTCTGTTCACAAGAGTGGATTTTCCCGAAGCCGAACCTCCTGCCACTCCTATTACGGTTGTATTGTTATGTTTATCCATCATACAGCTACTTTCGTGACTTTTATCTCATCCGACAAAGGTAAAAAAAAAGAGAAGCGTACACAATTCGGACCATTTGCCAACCGTCCCTACTTTGTTTTCTCTCCGGTAGCAAACTTGCTCTTAACCTGTTTATAAAATATATTTAAGCCGGATAAATAATCGTGTAATGCCTGATAACTCTGCAATTCAAGACTTGATTTCTAGCTCTCATGCTTCGGTTCTTATATTTCAAAGCTTGATTTGCAGAAATCGAGCCTTGATTTACACCTCTGAATACGATAAACAATATCTGTGAACAGGTACAGGATATTTTCTAAACCTGTCTACAAAAAGAAGGAAACCATCTTCAAGCAAAAAGGGGCAGTACAGACAAACAAAAAAGGCTAAAGATAACTATCTCATGGAGTAGCTCTTCAACCTTCAGTTTGTTGCTTTGCAACAACTCTATCTTACGTAGAGATGTGGGCAGTGATGGATTCGAACCACCGAAGACGAACGTCAGCTGAGTTACAGTCAGCCCCATTTGGCCACTCTGGAAACTGCCCAATGTGCAAATAGTAGAAGATGTATTATGCTACAAGTCTCCCTATTTGCCCCGCAAAGGTAGAATATTTCTCCGATTTAGCCAAACAACTTCGCCATTTGTATAGCTGTTATTCCGGCTTCCACACCCTTGTTTCCATGCTTTCCTCCGGCTCTTTCTTCTGCCTGCTCCATATTATCCGTTGTAAGGACACCGAATATTACCGGGACAGATGAGTTCATATTCAGGGACGCCAACCCGTTTGCCACAGCATCGGATATGAATGTAAAGTGAGGCGTTTCCCCTTGAATGACACAGCCTATGGCTATGACAGCATCATACTTCTCCATTCGTACAAGAGAAGCAGAAGAGTGAACAAGTTCAAATGTACCCGGCACATAGAAGACATCTATGTCTTGACTCTCCACTCCATGCTCCTTTAGAGCAGATATTGCCCCATCAAGAAGTGCATAGGTAATATTGGAATTCCATCTTGCGACAGTGATAGCGATCTTTAAGCCTCCCGCAAAAGGGACTGATTCGGGGTCATAAGAAGAAAGATTCTGATTCTTTGTTGCCATAAATGTTTTAGTTTGTGAGCTGCCATTCCACCTCAATTATTCGTTGAAAAGAGTCTCATCTTATGTTCAAAGCATTTTATGAGATCCGGAGGTAAAGAATAAGCAAAATAGAAGCCTGCATTCCTCTTTCTGTGTAAGAAATGCAGGCCTTTATCGGTTTATAATTCTACGTTGTTTGTAAAATACTCTTCTGTCTGTCGGGGCTTATCTTGCAATGTAGCGTTCGTTTACCACATTCCAGTCGATAATGCTCCAAACAGCGTCTATATGGTCTGCTCTCTTGTTTTCATAATCCAGGTAGTAAGCATGTTCCCAAACATCAATTCCCATAAGAGGAATCAAGTTGTCCACCACAGGGTTGCTACCGTTCTTATCTTGAGTAATAACAAGCTTACCATCCTTGTCACAAGCAAGCCATGCCCAGCCTGAACCAAAAAGAGTAGTTGCTTTTGTCTTAAACTCTGCCTTGAATGCGTCAAAAGATCCCCATGTAGCATCTATCGCAGCGCCCAATTCTCCCTTAGGGTTTTCACCTCCATTGGGAGAAAACTGTGTGAAATAGAGGTTGTGATTCAAGATCTGTCCTGCATTGTTGAAGATACCACCATCGGAAGACTTCACGATCTCGATAAGCTCTTTACCTTCCAATCCGGAGCCCGGAAGCAGCTTGTTAAGATTGTCTACATAGGCTTGAAGGTGCTTGCCATGGTGTAGTTCTACTGTGCGCTTGCTTATTGCAGGAGCCAATGCATCTGTTGCATAAGGCAGTTTCAAAAGTTCAAATACCATACTATCTTGTGTTTTTGTGTTAATAATTTCAGAGTCGGCAGCTGCCGTGATCTCTGTGTTGTTTTTGGTTTCTCCTGTTTCTTCTTCGACCGCTTTCTGTGAACAGCTAAAAAGAGATGTTCCAAGCAGAAAGAATGCACAAGAGAGCGTAAAAATCCGTCTCATTTGGCTTAATGTTTTATATAGAACTCGTGCCTTCGATTTTCCGTATGCAAATATAATAAAAAAAACGATGCGAGCCTTATTTATAAACGATTGAGCCATAAAACAATCTCTCAGCCACCTCCTCACAAAGAGAGAAATAATGGCTGAGAGATCGGATCAGATTACAAGCTCAACTTTATACCGGCAAAGATGCTTCTTGGTGATTTAGGACCATAAACATAAGCCGAAGCACGGTTTGGACCTTCATCGAAGTCTTTTTGGTAAGCATTCAAAAGATTGTTGATACCGAAGTTTACTTCCATATCCGTAGATCCGAATGCAAACTTGTATGCTACCTTCGTGTTCAAAGCAAAGAACGGAGAGGTAAAGACAATCTTATTATCTCCATCATTGGTTATATAAACCCCTTCCTTGTCTCCGTGTTCGTAAGGAACATACATAGAGCCGGTGAAGTCTCCGGTAAGGTTAAATGAAAGTCTGTCTGTCGGTGTCAAACTCCACACAAAGTATCCGTACTGATTCGGAGTTCTCATAAACTCTTTCTTCTTATCCACATCTTCTATTGCACGTTGCGGACGATCGAACAAGCTGCGCTGAACAGTGTAACCCAACTGAAGTGATGTAAGCTTTTTGTAAGCTAATCTCATTTCAAAGTTGGCACCATAAACAGAAGCATTTACCTTGTGCCCGTCTTCATCGACATTCTGTACATAGGTATAATCCTCTTTTTCTACGGCAACAAACTTATTGAAAATTCTGGTGTAGAACCCTTCCAACATCAAATTGAGAGAGATATTGTCCGAAAGTGTTGTATAGTAATCCACAGAACCGGTAAAGCTATTAGAGCGCTCTTCTCTGAGGTCCGGAGACAATATACGAGGCTTTCCTTCTCCATTGGCAAAAGCTACGTGCAACTCTTCTTCAAAGTATGCAGGGGCACGGAAACCTTCTGCGTAAGAAAGACGAATATTGATATCTTCCGTAGGATTATAGCGTAGTGTGGCACGAGGAGTAAGAATATCAAGAGTGCTCAGTCCTAACTTCGCATGCTTCTCATCCGTTGATAATCCTACGTGATCGTAACGCAAGCCCAAAAGGAAACCGAGCTTGTCATTCTTCCACTCGTTTTGAGCAAAAAGACTGGAAGTGCGAGTGTGCTGTCCTATTGCCAATGGTCTGTTTCCACTGCTGTCATTAAGTCTGTTGTATGTATATTCTCCTCCAACAGTCAATGCTGAAGGCATGAAAAGAAGCTTTTGAAAATTGTGTACATATTGCAATCCCATTTGGGCTGTAAGGTCTTTAGTCAATCCATAAGCTCCTAATCCTTTTGCTGCATCTTCGGGAGAAATAGGATTGGATCCTACCAAGTTGTCCGGAGTAACAGGGCCTCCACCATAATAGCTACGGCGAAGTGTGTGGCTTACCGCTCCAAAAGCAGTGATAAAACCTGCTCCATCCGCAACATATTGATCCAAACGAAGAATACCTGTATGAATATTGTGCTTCAAGCTTTCAGCAATATTTGCTTCATGTTCCGGCTTTTCCAAGTTGTTACCACCGCGTCTGTCTTCTTGTGTATAGAAATAGTCAAGAGAAAGTTTTCCCTGATGCCAAGGATTCAAAAATGCAGAAGTACCGACGGTAACACTTTTCAACTTTGGAAGTTCGGAATATCCATCTTGGCCATCCTTTGTTCCCAAGTCCTTGTCCGCCTTTACCAAGCTTCCGGGGCGTACAACATCTATACCGTCTCTCTCTTTCATACGACCATATACGGAAATACCGCTTTGGAGATCCGGAGAGACAACGGATGAGAAAAAGTTTGCATTGTGCATAGGCTTAGTCCAATTGTCTTGATACAACTCTGTGTTGTAAGAGACAGTAGTCATATTCCTGCTCGGTGCCTTTGTAATAATGTTTATTGTACCACCGATAGCACTGGATCCAAAAATGGCAGAACCACCACCACGCACTACTTCCACTCTGTCTATCATCTCTGTTGGGAACATTTCCAAGCCATAAACTCCTGCCAGTGAGCTAAAAATACTTCTGGAGTTGATAACTACTTGTGAATATGGTCCATCCAATCCGTTGATTCTAACTTGATTAAAACCGCAGTTTTGACAGTTGTCTTCAACTCTTACACCGGGATTAAACTTCAATGCTTGATCCAAGTTGACAGAAGCGGTTGCCTCAAAAAGCTTAGCGTCTGTTACATTTACTAATACAGGAGCCTGCCTGCGCTTTGTTTCTGTCCTGTTGGCAGAGACCACGACTTCGTCTATATTAAATACAGAAGGTTCAAGAGCCAATATAATTTCGCTCTTCTTCGTTACATCATAGTCAAACTCTTGAGTCTTATAACCCATTAGGACTATACGAAGTTTACCTTGAGGGCGATGAAGCTCCTCCATTACGAATGTTCCATCCTTCTTAGCAGATGCACCATCGCTTGATCCCACTACTCTAACAACAACGTATGGCAATGGTTTTTGTGTGGATGCATCTATAACTTTTCCCGAAAGCTTATAATGCTTGTGGGGAGCCTGCTCTACCACCGAAGTAGTAGAAACATTTGCCTGAGCCACGGGCAATGAAACGAGTAAGGCTCCAAGTAAAAATGAAATTTTCTTCATGAGTTCTTTCTCTATTATAAATGTTTTATTGTTTGATGTCAGTAAGTTTCGCAAATTTCAATGTTTTGTTCAATATGGGCAATACCTTTTTTTAGTGAATTTATAGCCTTAAAACATAGTAACATTATAACAAAGAAAAGACCCAATCCATAACTTGGACCAGGTCTTCTACTTAGTTGCGGAGGCAGGATTCGAACCTACGACCTTTGGGTTATGAGCCCAACGAGCTGCCACTGCTCCACTCCGCGATTTCGTTTTGCGTTGCAAAGGTAGAAAGAAATTCTGAAACCTCCAAATCCTCTAACTCAGCAACCATGCTTCAATCATCTTTCTTCCTTGTGGAGTCATAATAGATTCGGGGTGAAATTGTACGCCCCACATCCTAAATTTAGCATGAGATAAAACTGCTATATTCCCCTCATCATCAAGAGCATCTACCGAAAAATCTTTGGGTAAACTCTTCTTGTCGGCAACCCATGAATGGTATCTACCAACCCAAACAGGTAAATCCAAATGAGCCAACAGAAGAGAATCTTTATTAAGAATCTCCAATATCCCGGCATGCCCATGCTTTGGAGAGGTAAGGCATTCAAGCTTACCTCCTAAAGCCAAAACCATGGCTTGCAGCCCAAGACAGACACCCAATATGGAATGAGTTGGAGCGAAAGTTCGTACCACTTCTAAAAGCCTATCATACTCATAAGGTAATCCCGGACCAGGTGAAAGCAAAATGTGGGTATGAGTGGAAAACAAATGCCATGAGGAAGAGAGATCTTCTTCATTTACTATTGTGTAGTCGCACATCCCGAACTCTCTCACAATCTGTACTAAGTTGTACACAAATGAGTCATGATGATTGATAATAAGAACTCTAATTCGCTTCATAGCTATTTTTGCCCCAAAAATACACTATATTTGCATACCAAGCAAGGTATAGAGAGCATGATAACAGAGATATCTTACAATTCTCTTATAGAAGAGATGAACAGATTGGGAGCCACGAATACTCCCTTTATTTTTGCCGTTAATTTTGAAAAATCTGCAGGTTTGATCCTACCTCATCCTAATAAACAAACGGATGTTCTATACTCTATTCAGAAGTACTCTAACTATCCTAACGCTTTTGAAAAATGTCCTTTGACTCTAAAAGCAATCCCGGAGTCGTTAGAAAGTTATACCAAACGCTTTAATAGAGTGATGGAAGGATTGATGAGAGGAGATACATTTCTTACTAATTTGACCGTAAGAACACCCATATCTTTACCTCATTCTCTGAAGGAGGTCTTTGTATATTCCAAGGCAAAATACAAGATGTATGTTCCTGACAAGTGGGTATGCTTCTCTCCGGAAACATTTATTTCAATAGATGAACATGGAAAAATCTCTGCTCATCCGATGAAGGGGACGATAGATGCGACTATTCCCAATGCCAAGGAGGTGATTTTATCTGACTATAAAGAGACTGCAGAGCATCATACAATTGTCGATCTTATCCGGAATGACTTAAATATGGTTGCACATAATGTAAAAGTAGAACACTTTAGATACATAGATAAGATAATATCTCCTCAAGGAGAGCTATTACAAGTAAGTTCAACCATAACCGGGACTTTATCTCCAAACTGGAAAGAGAGCATTGGAGATATTATAGACACTCTTCTTCCTGCCGGTTCCATATCGGGAGCTCCTAAAGAGGCTACTCTGCAAATCATACGTGAGGCAGAACAGCAAACAAGAGGATATTATACCGGAATTATGGGAATGTTTAACGGAGAAATGATGGATACAGGAGTAATAATCCGTTATATAGAGAAAGAGGGAGGGAGTCTCTTCTTCAGGAGTGGAGGAGGTATTACAATTAACTCTGTTGTAGA
Source organism: Porphyromonas canoris (assembly GCF_000765975.1). Classification (NCBI taxonomy): domain Bacteria; kingdom Pseudomonadati; phylum Bacteroidota; class Bacteroidia; order Bacteroidales; family Porphyromonadaceae; genus Porphyromonas; species Porphyromonas canoris. The sequence goes on along the minus strand of NZ_JQZX01000009.1, from coordinate 162,712 downwards.
AAACGAATATCGCGAAATTATTCAAAAAATCTATATCCCCCATGTTTAACGGATCTGCCCCACTTTTTATTGAAACATTATCCATTCGTGGTGGAGTAGTGAATAACTTAGAGTTCCATCAAGAAAGAATGTACGCAACAGGGGTAGCTCATCACTTCTCTCCCCCATCATGGGAGGAAATAAAAGAAAGATTAGATACAGATGTGGTTTTGTCTGATCCTACCTCTCTATATAAGTGTACTATAACGTATAGAGAAACGATTAAGCAGATATCTCTATCAAAATATAGCACAAGAAAAATAGAAAGACTTATACCTGTTTATGTAAAAGATCTATCTTGGTACAACTTCAAATATGCCAATAGAGAATCCTTTGAAAATCTAAAAGAAGGATTACAGCCAAACGATGAAATCATCATTGTTACACCTGATGGATTTATATCTGACACGAGCTATACCAATATTGTAATAGAGAAGTCCGGTATTTATAAAACTCCGTCAACTCCTCTACTTAAAGGGACTCAAAGAGCATCCCTACTAAAAAAAGGAGTAATACAAGAGGCTAAAATTACTCTGGAAGATATATATATACCTTGTACTATCCACTTAATCAATGCCCTAATGCCATTAGGCACTCTCTCTTTACGGAATACTTCTATTACACAATAGAAGAGATTTATTACTCTGTCTCATAACCTCAAATGGTACTTAAAGTAAGTCTTAACGGAATCAAAAAAAATGCGAGAAAAGAGGTTTCAAGCTCCTTTCTCGCATCATTTTTTTTTACGAGAAGATCCTCTATGGATCTTTATTACCTTAGTTTATCTTCTTGATAATTTCCATTCCCTTCTTAATGGCCTCCTCATTCATCGGAATAAGTTTGTGGTGTCTTTCAGGAAGAGATTTCTTAAGTCCCAAGGTGATGTGTTGCAAATCCACAATAGGAGCAACTTTCAAAAGACCTCCAAGAATAATCATATTGAAAACCTTATCATTCGCCATCTCTACGGAAGCCTTAACTCCTTCTACAAGATAAATATTGATATCATCTCTTTTAGGAGGTACGGGGATAGAGTTATCATCATAAATCAAGATACCTCCTGGCTTTACCGAATTCAAAAACTTATCCAATGAAGGTTGATTCAACACTACTACAATATCATAGGAGTTAAGAATCGGAGAGCTTACCTTATCATCACTCACTATAACGGTAACATTGGCTGTACCACCACGTTGTTCCGGACCATAAGCAGGCATCCAAGAAACTTCTTTTCCTCCCATAAGTCCAGAGTAAGCCAATATTTTACCCATTGATAGTACACCCTGTCCGCCAAAGCCGGCTATTAGTATTTCACAAGTCATGGTTCGTATTCTTTTAGTATAGTTAAGTACTCTGTTTTTCCTCTACCAATTTTACTCATTCTTAAGGTCTCCGAGAGGATACATTGGGAACATATTCTCTTCCATCCATTCATTGGATTTTGCAGGAGAAAGTTTCCAACCAGAGTTACAAGTAGATACCACCTCTACGATAGAAGTTCCTTTGCCATCGAGAGAGTTTTGGAACGCTTTCTTTATGGCGGCTTTTGTCTTACGCACATTAGCCGGTTTATGAACAGCCTGACGTGTTACATAGCAAGTGCCATCAAGCTGAGCAAGAAGATTTCCTATCTTAAGCGGATAACCATTCATTTCAACTGTACGACCTTGCGGAGAAGTGGCTGTTTTCATTCCGGGAAGTGTGGTAGGTGCCATCTGACCTCCAGTCATACCATAAATACCATTGTTGATAAATATTATGGCAATATTTTCTCCCCTGTTTGCAGCATGAATAGTTTCAGCTGTACCGATAGCTGCCAAGTCCCCATCCCCTTGGTAGGTAAATACAAGTTTTTCGGGCATGAGTCTCTTTATCGCTGTTGCCAAAGCAGGAGCTCTACCATGAGCAGCCTCTTGCCAGTCAATATCAATATAGCGATAGGCAAATACAGCACATCCTACCGGTGCTATACCTACTGTTTTATCTGCGTAGCCCATTTCTTCTAAAACTTCAGCTACAAGTTTGTGTACCACTCCATGACTACAACCGGGGCAATAGTGCATAGTGGTATCATTGAGAAGTGTCGGTTTTTTATAGACCAAGTTCTCAGGCTTGATTATATCTTGAATATTCATTGTGGTATATATTTCAAATGAAGTTACGAATAATATATTGGAAAATCCTGACAAAGACAGCTGAAAAGCCGGTAATGAAAAAGAAGAGTCTTTGTTCCGGCACGGTAAAGTACAAAACTAAAGTAGCCAAAACCAAAATATAAAATACGATTGTAAGTATGCTATACAACTTCTTCATTCCAATACTTATCAAAGCTTCCTTTGTGACGAATTCAAATTCTCCAACCTTCTTAATATTTATGCCTTTGGAAAGCGTTCCTTAAGAGCTTCAAAGATTTCAACAGGAGAGAATATCATTCCTCCCTGACGACCGGTATGGTAAACAGGAACCTTACCATTAACGGCAAGTCTTACATCCTCTACCATCTGACCAGCATTCAACTCTGCAGATAAAAATCCCTTACAACGATCCGCCAATTCTGAAATAATCTTTGAAGGGAAAGGCCACAAAGTTATAGGTCTTACCAAACCAACTTTATATCCATTTTCACGTGCAATTTCAAGAGCCTTTCCTGCTATACGACTAGCTGATCCAAACGCTACTATAATATAGTCAGCATCTTCACATTGAGTAAGTTCGTAACGCACTTCATTCTTCTCTATCGCTTCATACTTAGCTTGAAGGCGATGATTATTCTCTTCCATCACTTTAGGATCAAGCTCCAAAGAGGTAATAATATTAGGCTTATTGCGTGTATTACCCACAGTAGCCCATGGATATTTTTCACGAATTTCCTCTTCTGTCATACGCTCACGTTGCGGAGGAAGAACAACCTTCTCCATCATCTGACCGATAACGCCATCAGATAGAATGATAGCAGGATTACGATATTTGAATGCAAGATCAAACCCAAGAGCCACAAAATCAGCCATTTCTTGCACAGAATTCGGAGCAAGCGTTATGAGTCTGTAATCCCCATGTCCACCACCTTTGACTGTTTGAAAGTAGTCGGCTTGACTGGGCTGAATAGTACCAAGACCAGGACCTCCACGCATTACATTCAAAAGAAGACATGGGAGCTCAGCTCCTGCAATGTACGAAATACCTTCTTGCTTCAAACTCATACCAGGGCTTGAAGAAGATGTCATTACTCGCTTACCACAACCAGCTCCTCCATAGACCATATTAATAGCAGCAACTTCACTTTCTGCTTGAAGTACCACCATACCGGTAGTTTCCCATGGAGCATCATCCATGAGAGTTTCCATTACCTCACTCTGAGGTGTAATAGGGTATCCAAAATACCCATCGCAACCATACCTTACAGCTGCCTTGGCAATGGCTTCATTGCCTTTCATCAATTGAATATCTTGTTGAGACATATCTTTTTCGTTTCTTTTTGTTCTATAGATACAGCAAAAAGTATTCTATTTCCGAATATTTTTGCCACAAATCATCCTTCCACTTTCATTCTGTAAACGGTAATACACCCGTCTGGACATACTAAACCACAATTAGAACATCCGATGCAATTATCCGGATTTTCCATATAAGCATAGTGATATCCCTTGCTATTCACCTCATGAGGTTGTAGAGAAAGTGTTGATGTTGGACAAGAAACTACACAAAGATTGCAACCCTTACACCTTTGCTCATTCACCACCACGGCGCCTTTGATTTTTGCCATATCAAGCGTGATTTAAGATTTAAATTTATTGTTGTTTATGTAATAGTAATTCGATCTCTCTTTATTATATCTTGAAATCCATTCAAAGGTAGGAATTTTAGTTGATATTTTTCTCCATTTCTTGTTTTTAACACTAAATTTGCAGATAGTTATCTACACCTATTGCTCTAAAAAAAGCCTAACCATCACATTGTCAAATATTTTAAGCAGATCACACACAATAGCATTAAATAGGTATTATACAAATGACAAAGACAAGCAAATCCACTGCAAGAATTAATTATAAATACCTATATTTGGGTATATCAAATATCTTTCATACATTTGCAGCATAAACAAAAAACAACCGGTATTACTATTACAAAAACATTTAGTTATGGCTTATTTGATTAATGGAAATTGTATTGCTTGCGGTACTTGTATGGCAGAGTGTCCTACCGACTCTATCTCCGAAGGCGATATCTACGTAATTGATCCTGATACTTGCGTAGATTGTGGTGCTTGTGCAGCCGTTTGCCCTACAGAAAGTATCGAACAACAATAATAGCCCATAGAGATATTGGGCTTAGATGAGTGTTGATATATACCCGCTTTTCTTGCAGAAAAGCGGGTATATTGTTTTTATGGCTTTGGAGACTAAAGGCTATAAAACGTTACACAAAGAGAGAAGACAGACTCATTTAATAAAGCCTAAAAATATAAATTCCCTACTCTGTCGGAGCAATCTTTGTTTCTTTTCTCAGAAATAACGTATCTTCATTGTTCAGATTTTCTTCTTACCAAAGTTTCCAACAAAAAAAACAGACAAAAATGCAATCATGGCAGGTATTTACATACATGTTCCGTTTTGTAGTAAGAAATGTTCCTACTGTGACTTCTATTCTGTAGTCAGTAAGAGCTACATAACTCAATATATTCATTCTCTCCTATTCGAGATAAAAGGTAGGGCGAGAGAGTATAATGAGCTATTGGGTTCCCAAGATAAAATAGAAACCATATACATAGGAGGAGGGACTCCTTCTCTCCTTTCTAATGCTTATATTGCCACTATAATAGAAACTCTACGCAAACATTTCAAGGTCTCATCTGAAGCAGAGATCACGATGGAAGTAAATCCGGAATCGGTAAGTAAGAAAAATCTTCCAGAGTACCGAAATATTGGTATCAATAGAGTAAGTATGGGAGTACAGAGTTTTAATGACCAACTATTAAAATCCATTTCCCGAAGCCACACCTCTATTGAGGCCATCCATGCGATTGACATCATAAAAGGATCAGGAATAGAAAATCTATCTATTGACCTTATTTATGGTCTTCCCGATCAAACATTAAAAATATGGATAAAAGATTTGGATACACTTTTCAGTCTTGATATACCACATTTATCTGCTTATCATCTGATTTATGAAGAAGGAACTCCCATGTGGTATTTTAGAAAAAGAGGAAAAGTTCAAGAGACTCCGGAAGAAACAAGTATTGAAATGGCCAAATACCTATACATTTCCACAGAGTTTCACGGACTAATTCCTTATGAAATCTCTGCTTTTGCAAAAAAAGGATTTGAAAGCAAGCACAATAGTGCGTATTGGTTAGGAAAACCTTATTTAGCCTTTGGTCCATCAGCACATGGTTATATTCACCCTTATCGTTGGTCCGTATCCCCCTCCATTGTAAAATACATTCAAAATCCTCTATCTGAAGATATACGACACACAGAGATTATCTCTCATGAGGAGTCTATGGAAGAGTATATATTAACTCGAATGCGAACTCTTCAACATGGAATATCTCTTGACTATATCTATAAGGAGTATGGAAAAACTTCTTATAATAGAGTTAAGCACGTAATAGATAAAAAGATTTCTTGTGGTCTTATCCGAAAACTTCCCAACAGTCACTATGCTCTTACATACAATGGTATACTACTTATGGATACTATAATATTGGAAATGGTTTCAGAGTAAGCATTTTAGTCAGATCGTTGATCTTATAAGAGAGCCTTTAAAACAAAAATAGCCGCAGACTTAATCATCTACGGCTATATTTCGTACCCAGACCCGGGGTCGAACCGGGATGGAAGTGAATCCACTGGTGTTTGAGACCAGCGCGTCTACCGATTCCGCCATCTGGGCATCTTTATCTTATTGCGTTGCAAAGTTAGTATTATTATTGAAAACAGCAATAGATATGCACTAAAAACAATAACAATTTTGGGATTTTATTCATTCTCAACCTCCCTAAGAAGATTACTAATAGCATCTTCAAGTATATCTATCACATGATCAAATCCCTCTGCTCCTCCATAGTATGGATCCGGCACATGGTCAAAAGTTCTATCCGAACTACAAAAATCTGTTAGCATCTTTACCTTCTCGCACTCCTCTTTAGTACAAGCCAGAGAAAGCAAGCAATCTCTGTTAGAATGGTCCATAGGCAAAATCCAGTCAAACTTTTCAAAATCCGAATACCTCACTTTTCTTGATATGGAATCGATGTTATACCCTCTTTTATTTCCATGAAATATCATTCTGGGATCTGCCTTTTCTCCCTCATGATATCCGGCAGTTCCGGCAGAATCTATCACATACTCATAACGTGTACTTCTCGATTCCAAAAACTTCTTAGCCACGGCTTCCGCAGCAGCAGAACGACAGATATTACCAAGACAGACAAATAAAATACACTTTTTCGGTTTATTGTTTTGTTTCATATTATTTTATCATAAGACTACCATACAGGGTCCACATCGTAAAAGACTCTCAAGTTCGACGAAGGTCTATTAAGAGCATACACGCTATTCTGTATCCGTACCATCATCTGTTTGACGTCCTGTATGGGAAATTGTACCGGCACCTTTACCCATATTCTAAACCCTATGGAAGCATTTACTTTTTTTACCGGGAATGGAGCAGGGCCCAAAGTAGTGCAATCTGATAAGTTAGATACCAGCATGGATATCATCTCACGAGTATATGCCAATGCTTCCTTCCGATCCTTACTTTCCACAGATATAGAAATCATTCGAGAAAAAGGCGGATACAACAGAGAATATCTCTCTTTCAAAGCCACAGCGGTAAAGCTTTCATGATCTGATCTTAGGACATTATCTATAACCGGATGATGTGGATTGAAAGTTTGAATTACAACTCTCTTCAAATGCTTTGGAGTATATCTCCATTCGTACATACACTGAAAGACTCTTTCTTCTGCCCGAAAGTCTGGTCTTGCAAACAAAATATCAAGATTGGTTACAGCAATACAATCGGCTCCATGAAGTAGAGCAAATGAAGGACGACCCTTTGGAGAAAGAATGATGTCTGCGTCTTCCCATCCGAAATTAGATTTAGAGTCCTCCACTCTAACAGGAACATTAGGATATAATTCTCTTACTTCATCTGCTAAACGCTCTATGCCTGTTCCTTCCTCTTTTAAGCTTTTTCCCTCACATTCTGCACATTTCTCCAGCTTTGGCTTGTGATATCCGCAAATAGCACAAACAAGTTCTCCTCCCTCCTTGTATATTTTAAGAGGAATCTTACAATCCGGGCAACTTTCCACATGACCACATCGAATACAACTTACACCCTTGGCATATCCGTATCTGTGGTGCAGAATAAGTACTTTTCCCGACTCTGACAAAGTCTTCTGTATAGCACTTTGCAGTTCAAAAGACAGAAGCCTGCCACTCACACGATTCTTATCAAAAGCCTCACGTAGATCTACAAGATCTACGCTACAATCCCTATTCTTTGAGGGATTCACATAATCGAAAGGGATCAGTCTGTATGTTCCCCTTTTTGCTTGTATGTAGCTTTCTAAAGATGGTATTCTCGAACAAAGTAAAACATCTACTTCTTTTCCCATAAGGCGAGCCATCATAAGAGCAGTATGAACTGCAGAGTATCGTGGATTAGGTTCTATCTGCTTGTAAAAACTATCCTCTTCTCCCAGCACAATAATTCCTTTAAGAGAGGCAATAGGAAGAAGTACAACAGAACGAATGCCGACAAAAATATAACCTCCACTTCCCGATAGAGACTTATTCCAAACGGACTCCTTCTGCATTCCACTACTATTGGCATCATAGAGTTCTACTTTTTCCGGGAATAGTATCCGAAGGTATGGAAGAGCTTCGGATAGTAGCTCGGTAGAGGGATATAAAAGCAATATATTTCCCCCTGCTTCTATCTTCCCCTCTATCCAGTGAATAGGCAAGCTTGTGTATGGAGTGGAATAGTCAAACTCCCCATGTATCAACTGAATTTGGATATTCTGTGCGGATTGTTCCAAACATCTTCTCCATGCCTGTTGTGATTGTTTCAGCTCCTCTTCAGGAATAACAAGAGTATAAGAAGATACAGACGAGGCATCTACGATTCTTAGGAAGCCTGACTCAATTAGACTTTTAACAATTGCCGGAGAAGTATTGTACTTCTCAGCTATATAGCTACGAGTGAAATAACGGATATTTTTTTCTTCTCTGACAGCTGCAGCTACTCGAATCATCTGCTTCCGTTTGGAATACCTCTGAAGAAATAGCTTCCACTCTTCTTCGGTATCAGAGAGCAATACTCCCTTTGGAGAGGCTAAAAAAGGTTCTGAAACAGCAACTAATGTTCTGGTTCTATAGGTACGATTATCCAACTCCGACACATTCTCTTCCAATGAAGAGGGAAGACAAGCTCTCCAAACCTCTCCCATTGTACACATATAGTAGAGAGAAATCCATTCCCACAACTTTACTATGGATTGAGGTATCTTAGGAAAAGAAAAGACATCCGAAACATTCTTGTAGGAGATTCCCTCATGAGGAGGAAGCTCTCTTTCTCGTACAACAAGCCCGGTGTACAATATTTTTCCTACATAAACACGTACTATGGAGCCAATACCGATTCCCAATGTTTCCTCTTCCACCTTGTATGTGTATGGGGTAGGAACAAGTAGCGGGACTATGACATCTACATAACACATTCGCCATAATTAACGAGGAGCTCTCGTATAAAGAAAAAATGCAACCGGAATGAATATAATATTGGGCAACCAAGCTCCCAAGGCAGGGGGTATAGCTCCCGAAGCAGAGTAGGTACTGAAAAATGTAAAGAGCAATATATATGTAAAGGTAAGGGCTAAACCTATTGCAATATTCAGTCCCATTCCTCCTTTAACCTTTCGAAGAGACAGTGTAGCTCCCATGATGGTCAATATAAATGCAGCCAAAATAGAAGCAAATCTCCGATGATACTCTATCTGAAATCTTTGAATACTTCCTAAGCCTCTATCTCTCTGTCTGTCTATATACCTTCCTAATGTTGCTGTGGTAAGTTGTTCGCTATCTTCATCGGACATCACCAGATCTGCGGGCGTTATTGGGATTATCGTGTCTTTGGCTGTACCTGTCGAGACCTTTTCGTAAAGCCCTTCAAAATCTCGTATCATATAGTCTGTAAGAGTCCAATGATAAAGAGAGTCATACGTAACCATCTGTGCAGTTAATCTCGACACCAATGTTTTTCCCTCGAATTTTTCCAAAGAGAAAAAGCCTCCGGAATTGTTGATAACATCAAAAGAAGAGAAAAATGCCAAGACTCCGGGAGCAACCTCTGCCTGCAGATTAGAGCCACGTACATTCTTTTTATCATCAATATATCTGTTCTGAAACTCTATTCTTACCACATTCAGCTTGGGCACGATATAGCTACTGAGCAAAAAAGTAGCAAATGCCAATACCGTTGCAGATATCATATAGGGTTTCATGATACGCTTCAAGCTCATCCCCGAAGACTGCATGGCTATGATCTCGGAGTTATTAGCCAGCTTGGAAGTAAAGAATATAACGCTAAGGAAGATAAACAGCGGAGCAAGCAGGTTGGCATAGTATGGAATAAAAGCCATGTAATAGTTGAATACGATCTCACGCAGAGTGAGTTCCGGATTGGAAAACTCGGAGATCTTCTCCTGAATATCTATCACCACGATTATAGCCATGATGAGGGATATAATAAACAGAAACGTTCCGAGAAACTGCTTTATTATATATCTATCTAAGCGTGTCAATCCTATTTTACTCCAAAACTTTGCCATCGTGTATCTTCTTTATAGACGTCTCATAAGCACCGGAATCATCCTGTCTTTCCATGCCTTAAATGTCCCTACCAGGATCTGTTTTCTGGCTTCTCTTACCAAATCCAGATAGAAAGCCAGATTATGCACGGAAGCAATCTGGAAGCCTAACAACTCTTTGCTGTGAATAAGATGCCTCACATACGCCTTGGAGTACCTCTGATCCACATGAGAAGATCCATTCGGATCGAGTGGAGAGAAATCGTCAGCCCACTTTTGGTTTCTCATGTTCATGGTTCCCTCCCACGTAAAGAGCATTCCGTTTCTACCATTTCTGGTAGGCATGATGCAGTCAAACATATCTACCCCTCTCTCTATTGCTTCCAATATATTTTCGGGAGTACCCACCCCCATCAGGTAGCGAGGCTTATCCTGAGGCAGCTCTTCATTTACTATCTCAATCATGTCGTACATAACCTCCGCAGGTTCCCCCACGGCAAGACCTCCGATAGCATTTCCATCTGCCCCATAGTCTGCCACTCTTTTGGCGGCATCCCGTCTAAGATCAGCGTAGGTACAGCCCTGCACAATAGGGAAAAGGCTCTGATTATAGCCATAATGCGGTTCTGTCTCGTTGAATCTCTTAAAACAACGTTCAAGCCAACGCTCTGTCAGCCCAAGAGACTTCTTTGCATAAGCATAATCAGAAGTTCCGGGAGGACACTCATCAAAGGCCATGATAATATCTGCACCTATTAGTCTCTCTATGTCCATCACCTTTTCCGGAGTGAAAAGATGCTTTGAGCCATCCAGGTGAGAGCGAAACTCCACTCCCTCTTCCATAATCTTTCTTATCTCTGTAAGGGAAAAGACCTGAAAGCCGCCACTATCTGTAAGAATGGGTCCATCCCATGTTCCAAACTTGTGTAGCCCTCCGGCTTTGTAGAGGATATCCGTACCGGGTCTCAAATAGAGATGGTATGTGTTTCCAAGTATTATTTCTGCCCCTATATCTTCACGCAGTTCGTGCATATAGACAGCCTTAACACTGCCCAACGTACCCACAGGCATGAATATAGGAGTGTGAATATCTCCATGATTCGTATGCAGAACACCTGCTCTGGCATTGCTGTTCGGATCTTTATATTGCAATTCATATTTCATTACCACAAAGGTATTACTTCTGTCTTTAATATCAAGAAGAGACAGGGCTAATCCTCATCCCACCAGTCGGAGAGATCCCCTACTCCCTTGAAGCGATCCAGCTCTCGTCTTTCTTTTTTAGTGGGTCGTCCCAACCCTCTTGAGCGATCCACAAAACCGGAAAGCTTATTCAGCTCCAATATTTCATACTCGCTTTCCGGTGTCAGATTCTCAAGATATTGGTCTACAAGCTTGGCTCCGACACGGCTATTCAGTAACGCTTTCACTCTGAAAGTGTAGGTTATCGGAGGCTTGCGTACCTTTATTATATCCCCCACCCTCACTATTGCAGAGGGCTTGGCGGGCTGATCTCTTAGCTCCACTCTATTCTTTTTGCACTCTTCTGCAGCAATAGAGCGTGTTTTATACACCCGAGTAGCCCAAAGCCACTTGTCTATTCTTCCGTCGCCGGAGTGTTCTTTGTCTGACATTCCTGCTTTACCACTTTAGTGTTTACACTATTCATTGCCCGCTCTATGCCCATTAGGGCAAAAAGCTTTATTCCTTCACAGGCACGTGAGCCTATTTCAACCAGAGCCTTTTCCTCTTCAGGAGTAAATTTATCGAGGACATAATCTACCTGCTCGCCTTTATGAAAATTATTGCCGATACCCACTCTTAGGCGAGCATACTTTTGAGATCCCAATATCTGGGCTATATGTTTCAGGCCATTATGACCTCCATCACTTCCCGATGGCTTCATTCTCAATGTTCCGAGCGGCAGAGAGAGATCGTCTGTAACGATAAGAAGATTTTCCACCGGGATATTCTCTTTCGTCATCCAGTATCTCACGGCATTTCCGCTCAGGTTCATGTAAGTAGAGGGCTTCAGTAGAACGAGGATTTTGTTCTTTACCCTAACCTGTGCCACTGCCCCATATCTATCGTCCGAAAAGTCTGTGGTGAAGTCCGGAACCAGCCCATTGACAACCCTAAAGCCGACATTGTGGCGAGTTCCCATATATTCTGCTCCGACATTTCCGAGTCCGACAACAAGATATTTATTACTCATGCTTATCTATGTGTATCCTTATGAGAAGTATTCAACATCTCATCTGCTATCTCTTCCAACTTATCGTACCACTCCTTCCCGAATCTTCTTATCAACGGTTCTTTCAAAAACTGATAGACTCTCATATTTAGCTTTTTGCCTTTTACCAATGCAGGCTTGCAGATTTCCCACTCGTGGTAGTTTACGGCGGTAAAAGAGGAGTATTCGGTCAGCCTTACGGGGTAGAGATGACAAGATATAGGCTTGTAGAACGACCGTTGCTTGTTTTTGGTGTAAGCTTTCTCAAAAGCACAGCGACACCATCCGTTTTCCTCCGAGAGGGAAAAGACGCAATCTCTGCCACCTATGATAGAAGTAACGAGGTCTCCATCGCTATCTCTGTAAGCAGGTCCGTTCTGTTCGAGATAGTTCAGATGTTTTTCCGGAAGATATTCCCGAACCACATCATAGCACTCTGCAATCTTTGGGAGTTCGTTCTCCTCCAAAGGAGCACCACTTTCTCCCTCTATGCAGCAAGCTCCTTTGCAAGCCTCCAGATCGCAGCAGAAATATGTTTCTATGACATCCCTGCTTACTATGGCTCCGTCTATCTCTATCACTTTATCTTTAATGTATTACAAATCGACCTCTTTCTTTAGAAACAAATATCTGCCTACAAGCTTTGAGACTTACAGGCAGATATTTCTATATGCTGAGCTACGCACAGCGCAATAAAGATTACTTACCGGCTTTTGCGGCAGCACCTCTTGCAGCACGAGTAAGCTTAACTGCAGCTACAACGTTGTTCTTAGAGTTCATCAACTCAAGATTGTCAAAAGATAGCTGACCAATCTGCAATGTCTTACCCAAGCCCAAGTTTGTTACATCAATAGAAAGGAATTCAGGAATGTTTTTGTAAAGTCCCTTCACACGGATTTTTCTCATCTCAAGGCTCAACTTACCACCGGCCTTAACACCCTCTGCGTGACCTGTAAGCTTAACAGGAACATCTATCACAATAGGCTTAGCTTCTTCTACTTGAAGGAAGTCAATGTGAAGAATACGGTCTGTTACAGGATGGAACTGTATATCCTTCAAGATACATGTAGTAGCCTTACCATCAATATTCATGTTTACCACGAAGATATCAGGAGAGTAGATGAGTTTACGTACTGCATCGTCCGTTACCACGATAGACTGATTAAAGTTTGCACCGTATATTACCGCAGGAATGTTGTCCCCCTTACGGAGCTCCTTTGATGCCTTCTTTCCAAGGTCTTGACGTGCCGATGCACTTAGTTCGAATGTTTTCATTTCGTAAATTTAATTGTTGTGTTACTCAAAATTAGCGTTTCGCTAATTCCCCATCACACGTAGGGCTTTCGCAAAATCTGTGCAAAGATAATGCTTTTCCGTGAGAATGAAAAACATCATACGCCAGAACTTTCGGCTCGAACGAGATCTTAGAAACGTCTATATACCAGCATGGTACATCTTCTCAGGGATCATTTTTATTCTTAACACGATCATAAATACCTTTGAATACGTTTAGAAATGGCTCTAAAGCTTGATAATATTAGAAATCAAGACCTGAATCGGAAAAATCAAGGTTTGAAAACCGGAAATCAAGCCGCAAGTTCCAAAAAGCGAGACTTGATTTACAACTCCGAACAGATTAAAAGAGAAAAATAAACCTGTTTATTACAATATTCGGACAGGTTAAAAGAGAGTTCTAAAAGAGCTTCAGAAATCTTGCAATCCTTTTCCACTCTGCTTTATCTTCTTCCGAAAATGTGTCCTGATAGCGTTGCACACTATCCGCAGGCACTATAAGATACCTGTTTGGACGACCGGTTCTTCTGGCAACAAACGTATAATGCTCTTTCCACTCCTCTATGGATATACGGTTTTGTCTGTCTATGCCGATCTGCATACTCAACATTTTTCCAAGCCGAGTGTATGGTTGATATTGGTTGCTTATGAAGTTTCCAAGAGAGTAAACCACCGGGACAGATTTTCCACCCGATGAAAGCAAAGTATCCGACGGCTGTACCACATGCGGATGCATTCCTACGATGGCATCTACTCCGTTATCTGCAAGCCACTGCGCGTCTCTCTTCTGATCTCTACTTGGGGTAAGGCTATACTCTATCCCCCAGTGCATGGAAGCTATGATAAAGTCTGCTCCTAAAGCTTTTACTTTTTCGAGATCGTTCTTAATGGCGATGGTATCTATCAAGTTCACTCTGACAGGCTCAAAGAATGGAATACCGTTAGTCCCGTAAGTGTATGCCAAGAAGGCAATCTTCACTCCCAATGTATCTATGACAAGAGGATTTCTCATACGATAATCCTCTTCCGAACGGAAAGAGCCCGTACTACGTATTCCCACACCATCCAATATATCAAGCGTTCTGATCACTCCTTTATTACCCCTATCACACGTATGATTATTAGCAGTAGTAAGGATATCCACACCGACATCCCTAAGATCTGAAGCCAAAATATCGGGACTGCTGAATGTAGGATAGCCGGTATAAGGCTCTCCTCCAAAGGTTGTTTCAAGATTTCCAATGACCAAGTCAGCACCCTTGAAATAGGAAGACACCGCATCAAATACAGGCTTAAAGTCATGCTTTTTCTGTTTCCCATCCCAAGCTGCGTCTACTTGAGGTTTATGGCTCATTATGTCTCCGAGAAAGAGGAAACGAAGCCGGCGATATTCGGGAATAGAATCTTGTTCTTTTTTTTCTGCAGAATGTTCCCTGCCCTTTGCTGTTCCACCACAAGAAAGAAGAAGAAAAAAAAGAAACACGATCCCTACAACCGGATTGATTTTTTTGAAAACGTTTTTTGTCATTGGAAGAATAAGCGGTTTTATCAAATGATATATTTTCTCTTTATATGGGGTTGTTATTTCGGATATAGCCTGTTCGGTGCTGTTGAGAATGCCCATTTGGTAGCAAAGATAAGTGAGTTAGAGTGAAGCACAAGCATATCAGATTGTTTATTTCTACACTTTTCTCACAATTCTCTCTTCGGTTAAATTGAACAAAAGAGAGATTAAACGAGGTCATTTTGGTAACTTTGCCCCTCACACAGAACAGAAATCGTATCGTGAAAGAGCATTTGAGCATACAGAATTTGTGCAGGAAGATTTGTGAGTCGTCCCCGACCAAGAGATTAAAAGAGACCCTTTCCGACCGAAGCAATTCGGTAAAAAAAATCTCATTGGAAGGTATCTGTGGTTCATTCCCTGCTGTTTTGACAGCAGACCTGATGCAGCAAACAAATAGAAGCATCCTCCACATAGCACAAGATAAAGAGAGTGCCGGATATTTCTATAATGATATTGTCTCTATCTTGGGAGCAGAGGAGGCAGAGCGAAAAGCATTTTTCTTTCCCTCCAGATACAACCGAGGTATCAAGTACGGTAGCGTAGACAGTGCCAATGAGGTGCTAAGAACACAAGCGATAGAAGCTCTTTCGCACGAGACATCCCCTAAAATCATTGTCTCTTATCCGGATGCCGTGGCAGAAAAGATACCGGACACTGCCGGTGCAGACAGCCATCTCCGAATGGAAGTAAGCGTAGGCGATACCATCGACAGAGCTCATCTGCGGACGGTACTCTGGAATATGGGAATAAACGAAACGGACTACGTCTACTCTCCGGGGGAGTTTGCCGTTCGCGGAAGCCTGATAGACATCTTCTCTTTTGCCTACGAGTATCCGGTGCGGATAGACTTCTTTGATGATGAGATAGAGAGCATCCGTACATTCGACTGCGTGGATCAATGCTCCATAGAGAAGATAGAAAAAGCCGTTATCACTCCTCCCATCAGCAATGAGACGATAACACACGGAGAGGCAATACTGAATCTTCTGCCGCAAAACACAATCTTATTTATAGAGAATAGCGTACAGCTGCACAATGCACTACAAGAGTTGTATGAGAGTAAGCCTGTACATCCGGAAAGCAACAGCATAAAGACAGAAAAAGAGCTTCAAGAACTTCTCATCTCTCCGGGACAATTTGAACATCTTTTAGGGGAAAAGAAAACCATTCTTTCGGGTTTCATCCCTGCGGAAGAACGGCATTTATGGAAGAGTATCTCCTTTAAGCAAAATCCCGAACCACTGTACCATAAACAGTTTGATAGGCTTATAGAGGAGGTTGAGAAGTATCAAAAGGAGAATGGTTACACGGTCTACATCATGAGTGGACAGGAAAGCCAGCTTCAAAGACTAACCCATATCTTTCAAGAGAAAGGTGCTTCCACCCATTTTTCATCCGTTACACCCACTCTGCATGCCGGATTTATAGATCACGAGACACGCATTGTTCTCCTGACGGATCACTCCATTTTTGAAAGATTTCACAGATACAAGACCAAAGCCGACCGCATCAAACAAAACGTGGCAACCCTATCCATAAAAGATATTCAGGGGTTCAGCTTCGGAGATTATGTCGTACATATCAATCACGGCATAGGACAGTTTGCCGGACTTCTCACCATGGAGCAGAACGGAAAAAGGCAAGAGTACGTCCGTGTAAACTACAAAGGCGGAGACAGCATCTATGTAAGCATACACTCTCTGCACCATCTTTCCAAATACAAATCCAAAGAGAGCGATACTCCTCCGACTTTGAGCAAACTCGGATCCGGTGCTTGGGAAAAGCTGAAAGAGACAACAAAGAAAAAGGTTAAAGACATTGCCCGGGATCTCATCAAGCTTTACGCTTCCCGTATGGAGCAAAAGGGATTTGCTTTTTCGCCGGATACCTACCTGCAAGAAGAGTTGGAAAGCTCTTTCATGTACGAAGACACACCGGATCAGGAGAAGACAACTGCCGAAGTGAAGCACGACATGGAACAACCCGTACCTATGGATCGTCTTGTCTGTGGAGATGTAGGCTTCGGAAAGACCGAGATAGCCATACGTGCTGCATTCAAAGCGGCTACGGACAATAAGCAGGTAGCTGTTTTGGTACCAACGACCGTACTGGCGTATCAACACTACAGGACATTTAAGAAAAGGCTGAAAAACTTTCCCGTGAATATTGCATACCTCTCCAGAGCAAAGTCGGCAAAAGAGCAGAGAGACATACTAACCGGACTGAAAGAAGGCAAGATAGACATCATCATAGGTACTCATAAGCTGGTAGGGAAAGAGGTTATCTTCAAGGATCTTGGGCTTCTGATCATAGACGAAGAGCAGAAGTTTGGTGTCTCCGTAAAGGAAAAGCTGAGACAGTTGAGAGCCAATGTGGATACACTGACCCTGACAGCCACACCCATTCCGCGTACTTTGCAGTTTTCTCTAATGGGAGCAAGAGACCTGTCTAATATTCTAACTCCCCCACCCAACAGGCATCCGATCTATACGGAACTATCTACATACAATGGAGAGAATATTGCCGAAGCCATCAACTTTGAGCTTGCAAGAGGAGGACAAATCTTTTTTGTTCACAACAGAATACACAATCTGAACGATATTGCATCGGACATCGTGCGTGCAGTACCCGATATCAGAATAGGTATCGCACACGGACAGATGGCTCCGAAAGAGGTAGAAAAAATCCTTATGGACTTTGTGGATCATCGCTATGATCTCCTTTTGGCAACTTCGATAGTGGAGAATGGTATAGATGTACCCAATGCCAACACCATCATTATCAATGATGCGCACAGATACGGACTGAGTGATCTGCATCAGCTTAGAGGGAGAGTCGGGAGAAGTGATAAGAAAGCTTTCTGCCATCTGATGGTGCCACCCAAAGAGTATCTCACTCCCGATGCAGTCCGGAGACTGGAAGCGATAACCTCCTATACAGACTTGGGCAGTGGCATTCATATAGCCATGCAAGACCTTGACATACGTGGAGCCGGGAATATGCTTGGGGCAGAACAGAGCGGTTTCATTGCAGATATAGGCTACGAAACGTACAAGAAGATCTTGGAAGAGGCTGTCGGCGAAATCAGAAATGAGGAGCTTGGAGAGGTGAAAGCCTATTCCTCATCGAGCAACAAAGAGTATGTGAAAGAGACCATCATAGAAACAGACTTTGATGCTTACTTTCCGGACGACTACGTACCCGGCGACCAGGAAAAGCTTGCCCTGTACCGAAAGTTGGAAGACCTTACCGACCATGACTCTCTCCGTATTTATACGGAAAAATTGCTGGACAGATTCGGCAAGTTACCACCGGAAGCGGAGAACCTGTTGGAGCTTATCTTGATCAAATGGAAAGGTAAGGCACTCGGTTTGGAGAAGATTGTACTAAAAGGCAACAGAATGAATATGCAGTTTGTCTCCGATGAAAAAAGCCCGTTCTACCGGTCTGAGACTTTCTCTGCAATCTTATCGAGTCCGATTCTTATCAAACGAAAGATGCAGTTCAAGCAGGTTGGCAACAAAAGATTACTGATAGTTCCGACAATCGAAAGCATCAAGGAAGCCTCTTCTGTGTTGGATCAATTACTTTCTCAATAGCTATACAAAACGATCTTATAACGTTAAAAAGATGCTCTGAGCCGATTCAGGAAAAAAGATCACGGCTTGATTGGTAAAATTCAAGCTTTGAACTGCGTAAATCAAGGCATGATTTTTCCAAGACAAGACATGATTTCACAAAATCAAGCCTTGATTTCGATCTCCGAACAGGTTTAGCCGTTTTTATTAA
Organism: Porphyromonas canoris; assembly: GCF_000765975.1. Classification (NCBI taxonomy): domain Bacteria; kingdom Pseudomonadati; phylum Bacteroidota; class Bacteroidia; order Bacteroidales; family Porphyromonadaceae; genus Porphyromonas; species Porphyromonas canoris. The sequence continues at coordinate 143,968 of NZ_JQZX01000009.1, read as the reverse complement.
CGTGAATACAAAAAGAGATTGGAATGTTCAAACAAATTTACATTCCAATCTCTTCTATTTTTCAGTGCCGTATATCTTGCCGCCTGTTAAGCGTCTCCCTTCAGGAATAGAGCTTTTACCTCTTCTGCTATTGCTTCTGCCTCTTTCATGGTAGGAGCTTCGGAGTAGATCCGGACAATAGGCTCGGTATTGCTCTTTCGGATTTGCACCCAAGTGGTTTCAAAGTCCAACTTCAGCCCATCCGTAGTGGTAGGAGTGGCTTGAGGATAATGGCTCCGAATCTTGGATATCATTGCCGAAAAGTCTGTGCAGTCATCAATCTGCACTTTAGTCTTGAACATACAATACTGTGGAAGTATTTCCCTCATCTGTGTAGGCTTTAGCATCCGTTTTGCAAGTGCTGTCAGGAAGAGAGCGATACCCACCATTGCATCTCTTCCGTAGTGCAATGCAGGGAAGATTACTCCCCCATTTCCTTCTCCGCCAATAAGAGCACCGACCTCTTTCATCTTTGCCACGACATTTACTTCACCCACATTTGCAGGATAGTATTGCCCTCCTCTTGCAAGAGTAACATCTCTAAGACCACGAGAAGAAGAGAGATTGGAGACCGTGGTATGCTGTCCCGGAGTGATGTCCAACAGATAGTCCGCAACGGCTATTAGTGTATTCTCCTCACCAAACATGGAGCCATCTTCGCATATAACCGCAAGTCTGTCCGCATCCGGATCTACTGCAAAGCCAACGTGTGCCTGCTCCTCCACAACGACAGAAGAGATGTCTGTAAGATTGTGAGGCAGTGGTTCCGGATCGTGAGCAAACTCTCCATTGGGTGTACCATGAATCAAAAGAATATCTCTTACGCCCAATGCTTCCAAAAGGCTTGGAACAATAACAGCTCCGACAGAGTTTACACAGTCTACCGCAACCTTCAGCCTTGCACGACTGATGGCATCGACATCAACCTGAGGCAGAGCCACGACATCGTCTATATGCTTTTGGGTGTAGTCTTTTCGATAAATCCTGCCTATCTCATCTACCGGAGAGAAGTTCAGAGCATCGCTTTCTGCCAAAGCGATGAGTGCCTTTCCCTCTTTGTCGCTAAGGAACTCGCCTTTTTCGTTGAGTAACTTTAGAGCATTCCAGTGTTTAGGATTGTGGCTTGCGGTGATAATGATGCCTCCATCTGCTTGCTCGTAAATCACTGCCATTTCTGTGGTAGGAGTGGATGCAAGATCTATATCGACAACATTGAATCCCATGGCTACAAGAGTTCCTGTAACAATGTTCTTGACCATAGGTCCCGATATACGGGCATCGCGCCCAACCACTATCTTGTTGCTACGAACAGTGGAAGACTCTCTTATGAGAGAGGCATAAGCTGCCGTAAACTTAGCAATATTCACAGGGTTCAATCCTTCTTCAACGGATCCTCCTATCGTTCCCCGAATACCTGAAATAGACTTTATTAAACTCATATACTCTAACGAATGTATCTTTTGTGGATATATAGATATGCAAAAACCTGCATGATGCAGGCTTTTACTTCTTAAACTTAAACTCTACAAGTTCATAAAACACGGGCTCTCCGTTTTGCTGAATCTCCGCAACACCGGGTCCATACTTGAATGATACTATCATCTGTACTTTTCCTCCGTCTCCGACATAAGGAAGTACAAAGTTCATCGCAGGAGCCAGATAGCTGTTGTATGGTGAGTGAGATATAGTAGAAGAGACAAGAATTTCTCTTCCCTCTTTCACATATACAAAATTGCAGGGATACGTACCGGATTTGGTAGGACTGATATTATCGTAAATACTCTTTTCCTCTTGAGCAAAACGTTCCATTTTGAATCGGGTAAGCACAATGGTCTTTCCAGATACAAGCTTCTTTTTCATATCTCCACGGCTTACAATGCGGAGATAAATACCATCTTTCACTTCAAAAAACTCATTCTCCGGAGAGGCTTGCCCTTCTGCCGGTTCGGAAGTAATCTTGAAGTTGTTCTTTGAAACAAATTCTGCTATCTGTCTTTTCTCTCTCTTGATGATGTCCACATAGGAAAGCCTGTTCTTATCACAAGAGATAAAAAGAGAGGCAAGAAAAATCGTTGCAAGAGATAGTATGAAGTGTGTCTTCTTGTTTGCCATGATATATCGTAATGGTCTGCTTAAATAATCTGTCTGTTCACTATTCCTTTCAAAGGTAGTAAAAATATTACGGATGCATCTTCTCTAATGCTTTGAGAACCTCTTGATAAGCCTCTTCTAAAGTTCCGTAGAACTCAGCACCCGAAGCATTTCTGTGCCCTCCACCTGAAAAATAGGATGAAGCAAAGAGATTGCACGCAAAAGGATCTTTGGATCGGAAAGAGAGCTTAATAAAGTTGGACTGCTCGTACAAATAGATCGAGAACAGAATTTCTTTTGCTTCAAGAGGAACATTGACCAGCCCGTCCGTGTCTCCTATCTTGTAGTTAAATCTGTTCTTCTCTGCTTTTGAAAGTGTGATTATGGCTGTCTTTTTCTCCGGCAAAACCGTAAGATTGTTGGAGACAGCGTAGGCATTAAGCCTTACTTTATCTATGGAATAGCCTCTGTTTACACGAGCCGACACATCGTCTTTATCCAATCCGAGCTCTATCATTTCGGATAAAACGGTATAGATATGCGGGTCATTGGAGTTGTAAGAAAAGCCTCCCGTGTCGGTCATCATACCTACATAGAAACAGGTTATGGCATCCAGCGTAAAAAGTTCCTTATATCCGCAGAGAGATAAAATGGTGTAAGTCAAAAGAGAGGTAGAGGAAACCATCGGATAGGAAAAGACCAGATCCGAAAAATCGGTGGGATCCAAATGATGGTCGATAAGAATCTTATATGCCTTTGAACGGCAAAGGCTATCTGACATTTCGGCTGTGCGGTACGGATCGTTGAAGTCAAGAGAGAATATAATATCCGCTTCTTCCAATATGCGAGAAGCTTTTTCCGGTGTCTCTTTAGCAATGGTATGTATCTCCAAATCTGCAAGGAAGCTGAAACTTTCGGGGTATCTGGAAGGGAAAACAATATCTGCCTCTATCCCTTTGCTTTTCAAAATATGGTACAGCCCCAATGAAGAGCCTACGGCATCACCATCCGGTGAAACATGAGTAATGATAGCAACCTTATCCGTTCTCTTTATTCCTTCTATCTTTTCTCTTAGGTGATCTATTTTTGTTGTGTCCAGTTCTTTTATCATCGTTTCTTTTATGGGTGTTACGCCCTTGTTGTATTCTGTTTGTTTGCTTTCTGTACGATTTTCTTCTCGCTTTGGAGCGCTCCGTGGAGGGGGCATATACGGGGGCTTCACCCAAATCAGGCGCCAAAGGGATCTTTTTTACTTCGTATTCAAGAAAGCGTTCTATCTTGTAAAATTCGTTTTGCTCATCCTGTCCGACAAGAGTAATGGCAATGCCATAGTCGTTATCTCCTCTTGCTGTACGTCCAATCCGGTGTACGTAATCTTCCGGATCTCTCGGCACATCAAGGTTGATGACCATCTCTATCTGGTCTACATCTATTCCCCTAGCCACAATATCCGTAGCGACCAAAAGATCTATCTTGCCGTTCTTAAAGTCTCTCATCACCTCTTCTCGCTTTGACTGATCAAGGTCGGAGTGCATTTCGCACAGTTTTATATGCTTTCGGGAAAGGGTTGTAGAGAGTTGGCGCACCTTTTCCTTAGATGAAGCAAATATGATACTCCTTTTAGGTGCATGCTCCTTAAAGAGTTGGAGAATGATTGGAAGCTTTTGAGGCTCGTAACAGATATATGCTCTCTGATCTATGGATGTCGGAGGTTTTGATATGGCAATATTTATCTGTTTCGGATTCTTCATAATATTTGCCGCAAGCTTACGTATATTCGCAGGCATTGTTGCCGAAAACATTATGATCTGACAGCTTTTGGGCAACTGCTCAAATATCTGCATAATATCATCATAGAAGCCCATATCCAACATTCTGTCTGCTTCATCCAAAATGAAGAAACTCAGTTGAGAAAGATCTACAGCCTCGAAGTTGAGATGAGATAGTAACCTTCCGGGAGTAGCGACAACAATATCTACACCCATGGCGAGACCTCTTCGCTGTTGTTCCCATTCGCTTCCACCCGTTCCTCCATATACCGCCGTTGCAGAAACATCGACAAAGTAAGCAAAACCCTGTATCTGATTATCTATCTGCTGAGCCAGCTCTCGTGTGGGGGCCATAATTACTGCGTTGACCTTATTGTTAGGAAAATCTCCATCTGCAAGCATACTTAAAAGAGGAAGGACATAGGCTGCCGTTTTTCCCGTTCCCGTTTGAGCGCAGGCAATAAGGTCATCCCCGTCCAAGATAACAGGGATCGCCAGCTTTTGTATTGGTGATGGTTCTTTGAAGTTCATAGCCTCCAAACCATCCATCACATTCGGATTAAGATCAAACTGATCAAATGTATTTTCTATACTATTTTCTATATCGTTCTCCATTATCAAGTTCAGAGATTAAAGTGTAGGTAACATGCCGTAACGTTGAACAACTTCCGTCCACGTTCCTTTTGTATAAGCCAAAGAGATAACAGAGTCGAGATTTGCCTTCAACTTCTCCTGGCCTATGTTCAGAACCCAAGTATGTTTAAGCAAAAAGCTGACATCTGTATCAATAACCAAGTTGGGAAGTTTTGCCGCATAAGATCCGGCAATATTTTTCTCACAAATGACGTAAGCGAGAACTCCTTCTGAAACCGAGCGAATCAGCTTTTCCTGACTCTCTTCTGTCTGACGGATTTGAAGATCAGGAATACTCTCTTGAGAGAGGTGACTTATTAACACCTCCATTGCAGGGAAGCCACTTGGTACGCTGATCTCTTTCCCTCTCAAGCTATCCAATGTAAAAGGAGAAATGTTATCGCCATCCGGGATATGTCGCATAAGGACATAGGAGGAGGAGTAGACAGGACGAGTATAAATGAAATCCTCACTACTATCAAGCATTGTCAGGTAAGAAGTGGCAAGTATATCCAAACGGTTACTCTTGAGATCCTCCAAAGACTCTGCATGAGATGTATATGGAACTATCTTGTAATCCTTATCCATCTTAGGCAAAAGCTTGATAAGCTCAACTTGTAAACCGGAAAGAGAGTCTCCCTTTATGGATATATCCTGTGGAGAGAGAACGACTCCGATACGAATATTTTCATCATCAGCACCGGTTTTCTTCTCCGATAACAGAGTAAACAACTTATATCCACCAAAACCAAAAAGCAGAACAAGAGCAACACCTAAAAGAATAGGCAAACGCAAATGAGCATTTCGCCCTCCTTTGTTTACTTGAATATATCTGTTGGACATGGCTTCTAAGATTTTGTGTTAGTTTCTAAAGTCCACAATCACTCCCAGTCTCAACATAGGAGGATAGGTCGGATAGTGTGGAAGAGAGAAGTATTTCGGATCAAGGAATAACGCTCCCACATTGTAATAGGTCAAGAAAAAGCGTGCTCTTTTAAGGTGTGCACTTACATAGGCATTCATGTGTACCGCATCTCCTCCCCCTATCGTTATATCGTTTTGAGGCACCAAAAGCTGAGTGGATGGTTCGTAGTACGGAGCCTTGTAGGCTGTATGCCAATAAGCATCTACTCCCAGTTGCAGAGTCAATACCTTTGCCAAAACGGTCTGAACGTACAGATTGCTATACGCCATTAGAGACGGATATTGGTATATCTTGTCATTGCTCAGATACTGATACTCTACCATATTGTCCCAATGGAAAGGTCCAAGCTTCAAGTTCTGTTCAAGCTCCACGCCTATTGCCCTAAAATTGTCATTCAACTGGGCAGGTACTCCTTCCGAACCGACATAGATCGGATTTTGGATTGTCTCAATATTTGCTTTAATCCTGGTAGAAGTAAAAGGAATAGAAAGTTCCCCTCCCAATCGAAGTCTTTGTACCGGATTAAAGCTGTTTTCCCAGCGATTGAAAGTACTGCTGAATCTTCTTAATATAAGAGGTGTACGTTCGTTTCTTAGTTCACCAAAAAGTCGTACAACGTGCCTTTTATTTGCAATAGACATGGCATACTGTGCCTCTGCATCCACAGATAAATTTCCGGCATAAGCACCCACAGTACCCAGATCCCCACTCAGATAGTAAGTAAACCTTTTCCCCTTGGTAGAAGATAGCCTTGCACCGACATAAGTGGTAGATTCATCCGTTTTGTAAGGAGTTATTTGAGGATTTTGTTCGCCTTCCGGAATCATCGGAGGAAGAACATAACTGTCGTACTGATACCTTATATATCCTGCCAATCCCATCTTTGCCCACTTGTGAAAACCTTCTTCCAGAGCGATACCGACCGTACCACCATAAGATTCTGCAATGTGTTCTTCATCCGGATAGAACTTAGCTTCTTCCGTCTTAGGGAGATATTGCTTTTTGTAGATCTCGGCAATATTCGACATCTGAGACACAAAACGGCGTCTGTGTCTGTTGTAAGTGAAGTCATTGAAGATGGTTGTTACGGGGACAAATTCCCTTTTAAGAGAGTCTTTTTCCGTAGGTGCTTTTCTTGTGATACCCAAACTATATCTGTGATGAAAGCGCGCTTCCGAGAAGATATTCCTATTCCAGGTACGTTGCAGCTTTACCGGAATATCTTTTGGAAGGAATGAACGGCGCCCCGAAGTAAACTCTTTCGGATTGGTAATGTACTTATCCTCCGTTATACCTCCGCTTTCAAAGTGTACTATATTAGTGTTTCCAACAGAAGCATAGGCTTTATACCTGTCGCCCTCGTAGTTGGCAAATATCCGATAAGTGATGTTTTTACTCTTGGACGATGCGTACTGTCCGTTGGCATAGTCGTAGTCGAACAACCCTCCAAGATTAAGTTCTTTACCGAGATTCATACTAAAGAGAGTATGAAAGTTACTCTCCTCCGAACTACTGCCGCCCGACTTTGCATAACTGGAAGATGTATAAGGAACTTTGGTATCGAACCACTTCTGCTCTATCCCCGAACGCAACAGATAAAAATAGGGATTGTAGAACGGAAAGAGAAGTGTGGTGGAATTGGGAGAAAAGTAAGATTTTGAGAAATACGGCGATGCATATGTCCCGCCGGCATATCCGGAAGCAATGGTACGCCCTTCCACGATGGCTCTTCTATACCATCCTATCTTTAGAGTATCGAGAGGAGCCACTCTTTTGTCCCCTAAATGTGAAGAGAGGTAGTAGGCAAAGAGATTGCCATGGCGGTCCCTATCGCTGTCCTCATTCAGGTCTACCTCATCATGTGCATGCTCTCTCTCGTCCATCTTCTCCTTATGCTGCGCATGGAGAGATAGAGAAGATAAAAAGAACAGAACCGTATAAAAGAGAATATATCTCGTATGACTTATCGTCCGGAAAAAGTATTTTGTCTGCATAAAGAGCTATCTGTTAGAAGATGCAAGCCTCTTTTTCTTCTGCGGATACTTCCGTGTCATAGCCCAGTAGCGAAGCTTAAGTACACCGAAGAACGCTTCTCCAAAGATGGAAGTATTCATCTTTGAGGTACCCAAGACCCTATTGACAAAAATGATAGGTACTTCTCGGATATCGAAGCCACACAGCTTGGCGGTATATTTCATCTCTATCTGGAAAGCATATCCTTTGAAATGAATCTTATCGAGTTCCATTGTCTCCAACACTTCTCGCCTGTAACCGACAAATCCGGCAGTGGTATCGTTCACCTTCAATCCGGTAATCATCCTCACATACACAGAAGCAAAATAGGACATCAATACTCGTCCAAGAGGCCAGTTTACAACATTCACTCCGTTGCAGTAACGAGATCCGACAGCCACATCGGCACCTTCATAAGCGCATGCACGATAGAGTTTAAGGAGATCAAGAGGGTTATGACTAAAATCGGCATCCATCTCAAAGATGTAATGATAACCCGATTTCAATGCCCAATCGAACCCTGCCAAATAGGCGGTTCCAAGCCCCTGTTTTCCCGGACGTTCAAGAAGAAAGAGTCTTCCGTCAAGCTCTCCCTGTACCCGTTTAACGGCACCGGCTGTTCCGTCAGGAGAGTTGTCATCCACGACAAGAACATGAAAATCTCCTTCAAGATCCATTACAGCCCGAATGATGTTCTCAATATTCTCTATTTCATTGTACGTTGGAATGATGACCAACTTACTCTCCGCAGTTTGCAAATCCATTAGAGTGATGTTTCTTTTGTATGCAAATATAGCATATTCCATTCAATCCCACCCTCTTCTTGGCACGAAGAATCTTCTCATTTAACGTTATAACAAAAGAATCTAAACCTATAAAGAAATGCGTCTAAAGCTTAGAAAATCTTCAAACCAAGCTTTGATTTCTCCAAATCAAAGGCCGGTTTGTACAAAACAAGCCTTGACATCTGAAAGCCAAGCCTTTATTCGGATTCTTTAACCTGTTTGAAGAAAGATATGAATGTGATAAATGAAACTTTTGTATCCGTTCAAAAAGAGAAAAACAAACGAGTTTGAACGGTGATCTTGCGGTGGAAAAGAGATAGAAAGCAGATAAAAGTAATCGGCATCAAATATCTACGGATAAAGTATAAAAGGATATGCTCTCTACTCCGCTCTCTTCAAAAAGAGCCTTGGCAGCATGCACGATAGTAGCACCCGTAGTAAGGACATCGTCCACAAGAAGTACACGCCGTCCTCGCAGCCGTTCATCGTCCGGTTTACAGTAAAACAGATTTTCCATAGCCTGCCACCGTTTCTCTTTGGAACGAGCTGTTTGTGTACCGCCACCATCATCCCGACGCAGCAAGACCTCGTCTATAAGTTCTATTCCTAATACTTTGGCAAGCCCTTCTGCAATGAAACGAGTCTGATTGTACCCTCTTCTCTTTTTCTTGGACTTCGATGCAGGCACAGGCACAACACAGGAGACATCTCGAAAATAGCCATCTCGTCTCAATCTTTTTCCAAATGCCTCAGCCAAACTTCGGAACAGGAAAGGCTCGTCTCCGTATTTGCCTCTCAAGATGATCTCTTTCTCTGCCGTATTGTCTCTATACAGCATCGAATAGAACATCTCTCCCAAGGGCAGTATTCCGGCTACCCGCTCCTCTACTTCGTAGAAAGCTTTGTGCCTTACCGTACCGTGTATTTTGTCCAAACACTCGTTACACAGAGCCGCACTCTCGGTCGCGACATCCAACCTGTCGCCACAGCGAACACAGAAAACAGGGAATATCGTATCCAATACCCCTGTTATGCTACTCCCAATGCTCCTCTTCATCATCCGAAAGATCCAGTTTTTCCAACGCTTTACTCACGGTGGCGGATGGATATCCTTTGGCATACAGCCATCTGTAAAGCTTATTCCGAAGTTCGTAGGAAGATTTTGCCGATAAGATGCGCCCTTTCTGCTGTTGCAGAAGAGCGACTGCTGTTTCGAGCCATTCGTTTGGAGAGATTTCCGCCAAAGCATTATCTATGGTGCTTTTATCAATGCCCTTACTTTTAAGTTCCATAGCAATCCGAATAGGTCCCCACTTGTTAAACCTGTGTTTATCGGAAACAAAGGCAACAGCGTATCTCTCTTCATCTATGTACTTCTCGGTACAGAGTTTTTCTATAATCGAAGAAAGCTGCTCTTCTGCTATACCCGGACTCCATGCTTGTATCTTGTCTCTTAGTTGAGACGTACATTTTTCGCCCAATAAAGAGTACTTTGCCGCCCTGAGAAGAAGGGCATCATACTCTTCGGAAGAAAGCCTGATCTCCTCTTTTTCTCTCCTCATCTGCGCAGGCTTTTTAGTTTTATCAGGCAAAACCTGTCTCGTCCGAACATATCCTCTAATACCTCAACCTCTCCTCTTTCTCCACACAGTTTGTGGGCAAGAACAGCTACATCGCCGGTCAAATCCGTCTCTGTTTCAAATGCAAAAAATCCGTCCTCTTCCAGCTTCGGCATATAAGATTCGAGAATAGCCCTGTAAAAGCAGAGAGGATCGCTGTCCGGCACAAAAAGTGCAAGGTGTGGTTCAAAGCCGATAACATTATACTCCATCTCCTTTTCCTTGCTCCGTGGGATATAAGGCGGATTGCTTACGATTCCATATACCTTTCCCTCGGTATCATGTGCTCCGGAAAGAAGATCATGAGAGACTACCCGATACCTCTGCGTATCGGTATATCCGTTTGCCGCAAGATTTTCTTGTGTAAAAGAGACAGCCTCCGGAGAGAAGTCCACCGCATCCACAAAAGAAGGGAAAGTAAGAGCAGCCAGCGCCACAGCTATGCAGCCCGAACCGGAACAGAGGTCTGCATATCGCTTATTCGGTAAAAGCCATCCTCTTGAGTGCAAAATAGAAACGAGCTCTTCCGTCTCCGGTCTGGGGATAAGTACACCGGTACCAACCTTTATATCAAGCCCAAAGAACTCGACAGAGCCGAAAATATACTGCAAAGGCTCCCCTTGCCGGAGTCTCTCCACAATATCACGAGCTTTTTGTTCTATGCTCTCTTGGTCTATTGTGCTATCTTTGTCCAAAACAATGGAGGGGTACGGCTTTCCTACCAAATACTCCAATATTTGCCGAGCAACGCTCTTTGCCCCCTCTTCACTCCGATACACGGGGAGAAGTTGGGATGTTATGTATCGCACAAAATGCTGTGGGAAAAGAGTATTCATCGTGATGCAAATGTAAGAAAAAAGGATAGGAGAAGATGAATTTGACTTCTGACAAACAAAGTATGTATATGCTACGGGCTGTGGAGATTGCAGAACGAGCAGAGTGGAACAGTGTAAAGGATAACCCCAAAGTGGGGGCTGTGCTTGTGCACAACGGTACCATTATAGGAGAAGGGTATCACCAATATTCAGGGGAAGCTCATGCGGAAGTGATCTGCCTCCGTAGTGTGTCGGAGAAAAACAGAGCCTTGATACCGGAATCCACGTTATACGTGACGCTGGAGCCTTGCTGCCATCATGGGAAAACACCGCCATGCTCCCGGCTTATTATAGACTCAGGGATACGCCACGTGGTTATAGGAGTAGAAGACCCTTTCCCAAAAGTTCAGGGAGGAGGCATCGAGCAGCTCAGATCGCACGGCATCCGTGTGGATATAGATGTCGAAAAAGAGGCTTGTATCCGCTTGGCTCTTCCTTTCTTTGTGAGACAACTCAAAAAAAGACCTTATATAGCACTCAAATGGGCAGAGAGCAGTGACAGATTTATAGATAATCGGACTCCGGATACTCCTGTCCAGCTATCCCCTTGTAAGATATCCACTCCTTTTACTTCTATGCTGGTACATAAAATGAGGGCTGAATTTGAAGCGATTCTCATAGGGAAAGAGACCTTTCTGAAAGACTCCCCACGGCTGGATCTGAGACTTTGGCATGGGAAAGAACCTCGCAAGCTGGTTTGGAGTAGCGATGCAAATCTATTCGACAACCGCCCCGAACACTTTTCATCTAAACGGGATATGTGGTCTCTGTTCTCTGCAGATACTGATTCTCTCCCGAAACAGATAGAAGCTCTTTACGCTCAAGAAGGCATTCGGAGCATCTTGGTGGAAGGAGGACAAAGAGTCTTGGAGGCATTTCTCAAGGCAGATCTTTGGGATGAAATCAGGATAGAGACCTCCAATGTAAAGCTGAGGAAAGGAGTCTCTGCACCACAAATTTCTCATCTCAACAAAGAGGAAAAAGAGCAGACAATCTTAGAAAAAATTGAAGAGATAGATGGACACAAAGTAACACACATGATCCGTCTCCCTTTGTAAAATTATTCTTTGTATCTTTGTCCGGCGTTCCGCTCCCCCCTATTTTGGATATCAACGAGACCGCTCTATGTCTAAAGTAAAGAGAGGGTACAGCAGTAAGTAAAAACATACGAATTGACACAAACTTATTTATCCAAAATTTACATGCTTTTATGAAGAATGTTCTTATTATTGGGTCTACAGGGCAGATAGGTTCTGAACTAACCTTGCATCTGCGAAAACATTATCCTCAAGGAAATATCGTCGCAGGATACATCCCATCTGCTGCTCCGAAAGGAGAATTGTTGGAAAGCGGACCGGCGGAAATCGTAGACATCACTAATGCACAACAGATTGCGGATGTTGTAGAAAAATACAAGATCGACACAATCTATAACCTTGCGGCTCTACTCTCTGCAGTAGCAGAATCGAAACCACAACTGGCTTGGCATATCGGCTTAGGCGGTCTATTCAACACTCTTGAAGTTGCAAGAGAAAAAGGGTGTGCGGTATTTACACCAAGCTCAATAGGAGCATTCGGCCCCGGAACTCCTAAAGACAACACCCCTCAAGATACCATACAAAGACCTCGTACCATGTACGGCGTTACGAAAGTATCCGGAGAGCTTTTAAGCGATTATTACTTCCACCGCTTTGGTGTAGATACTCGCTCTACTCGTTTTCCGGGTCTCATATCCAACGTGGCTCCTCCGGGGGGAGGTACTACAGACTATGCCGTGGACATCTATTACAGTGCCATAAATGAGCGTAAATATACTTGTCCCCTTAAACCGGGTACATTTATGGATATGATGTATATGCCCGATGCTCTCGAAGGTATGGTTCAACTCATGGAAGCAGACCCATCCAAGCTGGTACATAGAAACTCTTTTAACATCGCCTCTATGAGCTTTGATCCTGAAGGATTGGCTTCTGCAATCAAAAAGCAGATGCCTGACTTCACAATGGATTACAATATAGACACTCTTCGTCAAGGTATCGCAGATTCTTGGCCAAACTCTCTCGATGACTCTTGTGCAAGAGAAGAGTGGGGATGGAATCCGAAATTTAATCTCGATGCCATGACCAAGGATATGCTTGAAGTGCTATCCAAGAGATTCAATAAGCCTATTTAACTTATACCTCAACACCATCTACATGAAGAAAAAATTGATTTTATTGGCAGGTCTTTGCCTGTTTGGATTGCAAACAAACCTAAGTGGTCAAACTCCGGATACATTATATGTCCACTATTCCAATCACGGCACAGCCATCGGGAAAGAGATGCAAACTCTCTGCAAACTGTATATAAAACCAGCAGAGAAGTTGCCTAAAAATATAGCTCTCTCCCTCTCTTTCTTAGACCTGTCCGATACTCCCCTATCCCAAATAGTGGCTTATAGCTCTTCTGTAGACAGGATAAGAGATATAGTAGATTACAAAACTCCGACTCCGATAAAGGCTATGAACAAGCCTTTTACCGGAGGCGGGGGAATATCTTTTAAGTTTAGATTTAAGGATAAATACATAGCCAATAATGTCATCTATCTTACAGCCAAAGTAAATCCGAATGCTCCGGAAGGCTCTTTGGTAAAATCCGAAATACGATCTGCCCTGCTTAACGGAAAGCAGATGGTGATAAAGAGCGTAAACGAAAGTGAGAGAAGAGTATTCAAAGCATACACTACACTTTGGGCTCCGGGGGATTATAATTCAAAGAATTACCGCATCCCGGCAATCATCACCACAAAAAAAGGTACCATCATAGCTATCGCAGATAAGCGAAAAGCAAACATCGTGGATCTTCCGGAAGATATAGACATCGTTGTCAAACGTAGTACAGACAACGGCAATACTTGGAGCGAGCCGATCCTTGTTGCTGAGGGTCAAGGGCGTTTCAAGGGATATGGAGATGCCGCAATCGTCGAGACCAAAAGTGGAAAGCTACTGATGATATACGTAGGTGGTACCGGGCTATGGCAAAGTCGTGCCAATGACCCGAACAGAACTTATATCTCTGAAAGCACAGATGATGGTCTTACATGGTCTGCTCCGAGAGATATTACCTCACAATTATTCGGAGAGGAAAACAGCAACGATATGCGCAAGCATTGGTGGGCTTCTTTCTGTGCATCGGGCAATGGATGTGTCACTCAAAATGGGAGAATACTCTTTGCAGCAGCTGTACGAGAGGGTGAAATGGGCTCTCTAAACAATTATGCTTACTACTCTGATGACGAAGGTCTGACATGGAAAGTATCCGGACCGGCTATGATGGGAGGAGATGAAAGTAAGATTATAGAGCTGAAAGACGGACGACTTCTAATGAGTATAAGAAATAAATTCAGAGGTAACAGATACTATAATATCTCCCGTGATGGAGGTCAGACATGGGGCACTCCGGCTAAATGGTCTGAAATAATAGAGCCTGCTTGTAATGGTGCTATCATGAGATATAAACATGAGTCGAGACCAAATGTAGAGTTTCTTCTACACTCCATACCTTTTGATAAAGGCGCTCGCAAAAATGGTACAATATTCATTTCTAACGATGAAGCAAAGACATGGAAGTGGAATAAGACTATTTTCAAAGGCTCAACGGCATACACAGATCTTGCCATCTTACCGAATGGAGACATAGGATATTTTACAGAAGAGGACGAACCGATCAGTCTTGTTTTTGTCAGACTATCTCCAGAATGGCTTTTTGAGGATGCTATGAAGCAGTAGTTCTCTATCGTTTTTGTTCGATACAATATAATTTAGCATCATCTACATCTTCTTTGTGCTGTAGATGATGCTAATAGTTTCATGGGTTTTGCTAACTTTGTTTAGCATGGACTAAATAAGGTCTTTGATGACGTATGATGAACTACCCTCTTTTGGACAATATAAATACTCCCGGAGATATTAAGCATCTGAAGGAAGAAGAACTCCCTTTACTTTGTGAAGAGATTCGTCTCTTCCTTATAGACACACTAAGCAGAAATCCCGGACACCTTGGAGCAGGACTTGGAGTGGTAGAGCTAACAGTAGCTCTACATTATGTTTATGACACACCTGAAGACAAACTTATTTGGGATGTTGGGCATCAGGCGTATCCTCATAAAGTTTTGACCGGAAGGAAAGACCGCTTCGAAACATTGCGTAAATGGAACGGATTAAGTGGCTTTCCATCTAGAGCAGAGAGTTCTTATGACGCTTTTATTGCAGGACATGCATCTAATTCTATATCCGCAGCGTTGGGGTTTTCCGTTGCGAACAGGCTTTGTGGTAGAAAAGAGAAAGTGGTAGCAATCATTGGTGATGGTTCTATGACCGGAGGGCTTGCCTTTGAAGGAATCAATAATGCATCAAACTCTCCCAATGATCTTCTTATTATTCTGAATGATAATAATATGTCCATAGATCCCAGTACGGGAGGACTAAACAAAGCTTTGGTAGATCTCATCACTAACAAGACCTACAATAAGCTAAGATATACGGCGTACAAAGGGCTATCAAGTATGAACTTGATGGACAAACAGAAAAAGAAAAAGGTCGTAAGATTTCACAACAGTATAAAATCTCTGTTTTCTGAGCACAGAAATCTTTTTAATGGGTTTGATGTGAGATACTTCGGTCCGGTAGATGGACATGATGTGATTTATCTGGTAAAGGTTCTTAGAGACATAAAGGAGTTTTCCGGTCCAAAGCTTTTACATCTTATCACAACGAAAGGAAAAGGTTACAAGCCTGCGGAAGAAAGTCAGGTTGTATGGCATGCCCCGGGTAAGTTTAATAGTAAAAACGGAGAGCGCCTATCCTCATCAAGTGATCATCCTCAACCACCTAGGTATCAAGATGTTTTTGGAGAAACTCTTGTAGAATTAGCTGAAATGGACGAGCGAGTTGTAGGAGTAACTCCTGCAATGGCAACTGGATGCTCTATGACTTTGTTGCAAAAAAGATTTCCGGAAAGGACCTTCGATGTAGGTATAGCAGAAGGACATGCCGTAACTTTTTCTGCGGGTCTTTCTCTATCCGGACTTATTCCGTTCTGCAATATCTACTCTACTTTTTCTCAACGCGCTTATGATAATATTATTCATGATGTAGCCATGCAAAAAGCCCCTGTAATATTCTGCTTCGATCGTGCAGGATTGGTAGGTGAAGATGGTTGTACTCATCATGGACTTTACGATATTGCTTCGCTTCGTACCATTCCGGGACTTGTTCTCTGTTCTCCCAGAAATGAAATGCAACTCCGGAATATGATGTACACAGCATACAAGCATCCGGAGTTCTGCCCCATTGTAATCCGATACCCAAGGGGAAGCGGACATACGATTGAGTGGAAAACACCATTGGAAGAAATGGAGATAGGAAAAGGAGAGAAGTTGAAAGAAGGTAAGGGCATTGCAGTATTGACCTATGGACCTATCGTATGCAATGCAATAGAAGCAATTGACGAAATGCAAAAAAACGGAGAACCAACTCCGGCATTGTACGACATGAAATTTGTAAAACCTCTGGATGATACAATTCTTCGAGAGATACTTTCTGAAGGATACAAAGCTGTGATTACAATTGAAGATGGGTCTCGAAAAGGAGGGATAGGAAGTGCGATATTGGAATGGTTTTCAGAATATTCGGAACAAAATCAAAGCATCCCTAAAGTATATATGTTAGGTATTGATGATGAGTTTATCCCTCATGGCAGCGTTCCTGAACAATATGCTTATAGCCAAATAGACACACAAAGTATTCTAAAAAAGATAAAAGCGGTCTACGCCTCTCTTCTATAAAGTTATTTCATTACGTATGAAGATATTTATTACCGGAGCCGGAGAAGTAGGATCACACCTTGCAACTCTACTATCGAGAGAAGATCATGACATCACAATCATGGACTCTGATGCTTCTCGTTTGGAGTTTGCATACGACAATAGTTTGGAAGTACTACCGATACAAGGGAGTCCGACGTCCTTGGCAGATCTCAGAAATGCCGGCATTGCAGGAAGTGATCTCTTCATAAGTGTCACCCCCGAAGAGAGTACAAATATCACAGCAGCCATACTTGCCCATAACCTTGGGGCAAAGAAGACCATGGCTCGGATCAATAACCAGGAGTATCTCGAAGATCCCAATGCCGCTTTCTTCAAAAACCTCGGTGTCGATTACATGGTCTATCCGGAATTGCTTGCAGCCCAAGAGATAGTAGATGGAGTACGCTTACCTTGGACAAGACAATATTGGAGTCTTTCGGAGGGAAGAGTTCAGTTGCTTGCAGTAAAAATGATGCCCGGAGCTCCACTATCGGGTATGTATCTTTCGGAACTCGCGAGTACAGAAAAGTACTTCCACGTTGTCGCCATAAAAAGAAAGCAGGAGACTATTATTCCCAGGGGTAACTCCAAAATAGAAGATGGAGATATTATATTCGTAACCTGCGAAAAGGATAATCTCGATAAAGTAAGGATCTTCTGTGGAAAAGAAAGATCAGAAGTAAGAAAGATCATAATGATGGGAGGCAGTAGAATAGCCATCAAAGCTGTGGAGCTGCTACCATCCAACATCAAAGCAAAAATCATAGACACGGACTATGAAAAGTGTAAGCAGATGGCAAAACGCGTTCCATCCAATACCATGATTATCCATGGAGACGGAAGAGATCCTCAACTTTTGCAAGCGGAGGGTATAGAGGATGCCCAATGTTTTGCAGCACTTACCGGTAATTCCGAAACCAATCTTCTGGCAACATTGGCTGCTAAACGGATGGGAGTGTATCGTTCTATTGCCCGGATAGAGAACATCGACTACCTCTCTATTGCAGAACAGATGGAGATAGGGATCCTTATAAATAAGAAGCTAATTGCAGTAGGAAGTATATACAGACATCTCCTCAATGTGGATGTAAATAACGTAAAGTGTCTGGCTATTGCCAATGCCGATGTTGTGGAACTGGTAGCAAAACCGGGGTCCAAGATAACCTCCAAACAGATCAAAGATTTGAAGCTCCCCAACGAAATAAGTCTTGGAGCTCTCATTAGAGATGGGAAAATGCAGCTTGTGGAAGGATCTACCGTAATACAACCCAATGATGTAGTCCTTGCATTCTGTCTTGGGCACTCCTTAATAAAGTTGAGACACTTCTTCTCCTAACAAAGAATCTATGCATCTGTTCGATAACATCAGACGGAAAGTGAACTACCGCTTCGTTGCCCGAATGTTGGGATTTCTCTGTTTATTAGAAATTCCCTTTCTAATCTTCTCTCTATCGGTAGGACTCTTTTACGACAAGTCTATCGTATGGAGTTTTCTCTCAGCCATTGTTGCGATGGCTGCAGTGGGAGGGACTCTTCTTGTTGCAGGCAAGGAGGCAAAACACTACAAGTCCGGGAGAAAAGAAGCGATGCTGACCGTTTCCCTTGCATGGGTTACCCTGTCTCTTTTGGGTATGCTTCCATATATTATCAGTGGGTACATTCCCAATCCGGCGGATGCTTTCTTTGAGACGATGTCCGGATTCACCACGACAGGAGCGACCATATTGGACAATATAGAAGCTCTACCAAAAGGGCTGTTACTTTGGCGCAGCATCACTCAATGGCAGGGAGGTATAGGTATTGTTGTCTTTGCTTTGGCTCTTTTACCTGTCTTCGGAGGATCAGGCTCTTTGGTCTACAACTGCGAGGCAAGCGGAGTTCTCCACGAGAAGTTCATGCCGAGAGCCGGCATCATGGCAAAGAAAGTTACCAACATTTACCTCATCCTGACCTTTGCGTGCGTTCTTCTCTTTTGGATTGGACCGATGGACCTGTTTGACGCTGTCTGCCATGCTCTCACTTGTGTGTGCTCCGGAGGATTTTCCACTCGGACGGACTCTCTGTCGTACTACAACTCCGCCTATACGGATGTCGTGGCGATGTTATTCATGTTTCTTGCCGCGACAAACTTCTCTCTCATCTATTTTGCCTTTACAGGGAAGCCCAAGAAGCTCATACAGGACACGGAGTTCAGATGGTTTCTCTCCATTGTGGTTATTGTAGGGTTTGCCTCTTCGGTCTGGATCTATATGAAAGGAATCATTGACGCTCCTCTGGAAGCTCTCAGGCACGGATTCTTTCAAGTCATCAGCCTCATTTCCACTACGGGCTACTACACGGTAGATTATGACGGCTGGCTCTCGTTCTTTGCTCTGCTCGCGCTCTGTATCATGTTTGTTGCGGGCTGTACCGGCTCCACGAGTGGGGGGCTCAAGGTCGGTCGCTTTCTCATTCTTGTCAAGAACCTACTCAACGAGATACGCAAGCGGACTCATCCCAATGCGGTATTGCCGGTAAGAGCCGACAATATCGTGATTCCGACAAGATTTGTGGGTCAGGTAGGCACTTTTTTCTTCGCCTATTCGATGCTCATCTTGCTCTGTATTTTATTTCTCACCGTTGAAGGGATAAAGCTCGACAGTGCTGTCTCCGTGGCTGTTGCGTGTATCTCCAACAGCGGTCCGGCGTTAGAGTCTTTCGGGCCTACGGAGAGCTACGCTGCTTTAGGCTCTGTTTCCAAGATCGTGATGTCTTTGATGATGATGATCGGTCGCTTGGAGATTTTCACTGTTTTGGCAGTCTTTCACGGTGGTTTTTGGAAGGACTGAAGTTTTATTCTCATCTCATCAGACAACACACATATATGGGATTCAACATAGCTATCGTAGGAACCGGATACGTCGGGCTGGTGACAGCCGCCTGCTTTGCCGAAATGGGAGTCCACGTACACTGCGTGGATATTGACGAAGAGAAGATCTCCAACCTCAAGCAGGGTATCATCCCCATCTACGAGCCGGGACTGGATGTAATGGTTCAGCGCAACATCGAAGACAAGAGGCTCTTCTTCCACACCTCGTTGGCGTCCTGCATCGAAGAGGTCGATGTCATATTCACGGCTGTGGGCACACCTTCGGGTTCCGACGGCAATGCGGATCTCTCTGCCGTGTATGCGGTGGCGAAGGAGATCGGGCAGCATCTATGCAGATATGCTCTCATCGTGGGGAAGAGCACGGTGCCGGTCGGTACGGCAAAGAGGGTGAAAGAGATCATACAGGCAGAGCTGGATCTGCGCGGGGAGGATATTCCTTTCGACGTCGCCTCGAACCCGGAATTTCTCAAAGAGGGCAGCGCGATAAAAGACTTCACAAGCCCGGACAGAGTGATCGTCGGAGTGGATTCGGAGCGAGCCAAAGAGATCATGACCCAGCTGTACAGACCCTTTCTGCTGAACAACTTCCGCGTCATTTTCATGGACATCGCCTCCGCGGAGCTTACCAAGTATGCCTCCAACGCGATGCTGGCGACCCGAATCAGCTTCATGAACGAGATGGCAAACCTATGCGAACTCTTGGGCGCGGACATCGAAGCCGTCCGCCGAGGCATGGGTGCAGACAAGCGCATCGGCACGGCATTTCTATACCCCGGCTGCGGATACGGCGGCAGCTGTTTTCCAAAAGACGTCCGAGCCATCAGGCAGACCGCGCTGGAGCACGGGATGGATCTTACCATACTTAAAGCCGTGGACGATGTGAACAACAGGCAGAAAGAAGTAATCGTGGAGAAGCTGCTCCGCCACTATGGCGACACCCTTCGGGACAAGACCGTTGCGGTCTGGGGGCTATCTTTCAAGCCCGAAACGGACGATATGCGGGAAGCCACTTCCGTCGTCGTCATTGCCCGACTTCTCGCTCTCGGCGTGCGTATCCGTGTGTACGATCCGGTCGCCATTCCCGAAGCCCGAAAGCACTTCGGCAGCCGCGTAGAGTATGCCGACAGTCTCTACTCCGCCTCCGAAAAAGCGGATGCGATACTACTCCTGACCGAGTGGAAACAGTTCAGAATGCCCCTGTGGCAGCGCATCATTTCGTCCATGAAACCGAATCCCGTTCTAATAGATGGCAGAAACATCTACAACAAAACGGAGCTCGAACAAGCCGGACTCATCTACTACGGCATAGGCAAATCTTAGCAGCGGTGCGTCCTGTGGCGATGCGCCATGCCGAGAGGCAGTGAACGCCATCGCCATCCGCCCATGCTTCCTCCCCTCGAAAGCCGGTACCACTCCCCTCCCCAAGAGAGACACCCCGTCACCGGAAAGCCATCATGTACTGATAAGAAAGAGATTTTTTGCAGACAGCTTCAGAGACGAGCTCTCGGAAGTGAGGTTTTGGGTGCGTTTCCGGGCACGAAACCGGGTCCGAATCTCGAAAGCAAAACAGCAAAAAAAGTACCCTGCAAGGGTCTCAAAACCCGCCACAATTTCCATCTCCGTATCTTGCTCATATATAGGGAGATAAATCTTCTTCCGTAAAGGTCTGAATTTTTGTACGTACGAAAATTTTTTTTTGTACGTACGAAAATATTTTTTTGTACGTACGAAAATATTTTTTTGTACGTACGGAATTTTTTTTTCGTGCGCACGGAAAATTTTTTTCTTACCTACAAAAATATTTTTTCTTACCTACGAAAATTTTTTTTCGTGCGCACAGAAATTTTTTTTCGTGCGCACGTAAATTTTTTTTCGTGCGCACGTAAATTTTTTTTCATGCGCACAGAAATTTTTTTTTCGTGCGCACAGAAATTTTTTTTCGTGCGCACAGAAATTTTTTTTCGTGCGCACGTAAATTTTTTCCTATACTACACTCTGTAGTTTCGGATCGTACAAAATGCAACAAGCCCGGTATCAAACCTCCGAAAAGGGGCGATACCGGGCTTGTTTATGAGATGGGGCGTTATCAGCTGAGTCCTTCGATCTGTCCTTTGACGATGTCTATCTGATTGGCGGATGGAGCCTTGGGAAGCCCCGGCATACGCATCACATCACCCATGAGCACGACGATCATCTCTGCTCCCGCGTTGAGCACTACGTCCGTTACCTTGAGGTCGAATCCGGACGGTGCGCCGTAGAGCTTGGCGTTGTCGGTGAACGAGTACTGTGTCTTGGCGATGCAGACCGGGAAATGAGCGTACCCAAGCTCCTCTATGCGCTTGATCATCTTGGTGGCTCTGCCGGAGAACTCTACCATGTTGGCTCTGTAAATCTCGTGGCTGATCTTTTCGACTTTTGTGCGAATGGAGTCTTCCAAATCGTACACATACTTCAAAGGCTTGGACGGAGTCTCTTCCACCATTCTTACAACCTCTTTGGCAAGTGCCACGGCTCCCTCTCCACCTTTGGCAAATGCCTCGTTGATGGCAAAAGAGACACCTTTCTTCTCGCAATAGTCCGCAACGGCTTGGATCTCGTCATCGGTATCCGTCGGGAACCTGTTGATGCAGACACAAACGCTTTGACCAAACTTCACAAGGTTCTCGACGTGACGATCCAGATTGGAGAAGCCCTCCTGAAGAGCCGGCACGTTCTCGGTCTTGAGATCCGTCTGCGGAACCCCGGCGTGGAGCTTGATGGCCTGAACAGTGGCAACAAGAACGGTCAACGCCGGTTCAAGCTCTCCCACGCGACACTTGATGTCGAAAAACTTTTCACCACCGAGATCCGCTCCGAACCCCGCCTCCGTAACAACATAATCACCATACTGAAGAGCCGTCTTTGTAGCCACAAGAGAGTTGCAGCCATGAGCAATGTTCGCAAAAGGCCCGCCGTGAATGAGGGCAGGGGTCTGCTCGATGGTCTGAACAATGTTCGGGTTAAAAGCATCCTTCAACAGCACCGTTATCGCTCCTGCAATGCCCAGATCCTTTACGGTGAAGGGTGTGCCGTCGTTCAAGTAACCGAGCACGATGTTCTCTATCCTTCTGCGAAGGTCTCTGAGGTCTTTCGCCAAGCAGAGAATAGCCATCACCTCAGAAGCCGGAGTGATGTCGAACCCTGTCTCGGCAGGTATGCCGTTGTTGATGCCGCCAAGCCCGGTTACCACCGTTCTCAAGCTGCGGTCGTTCACGTCCAAAACCCTCTTCCAAACCACCTGCTTGAGAGCTTTTTCTGTGTTCCTGTTCTGGTAGATATAGTTGTCCAAAAGAGCAGAAATCATATTGTTGGCCGAAGTGATCGCATGGAAGTCTCCGGTAAAGTGAAGGTTTATCTTTTCCATCGGGAGCACTTGCGCGTACCCACCACCGGCAGCACCACCTTTCATACCGAAACATGGTCCCAACGAAGGCTCGCGAAGTGCAACGAATGCGTTCTTGCCTATCTTATTAAGCCCTTGAGCCAAGCCGATGGATACCGTTGTCTTACCGATACCGGTCTTTGTCGGAGTGATCGCAGAGACAAGGATGAGTTTTCCTTTAGGCTTATCATCGACACTCTTATCCAGAGCGTCCAGATTGATCTTACCCATGTTCCTGCCATAAGATTCTACGGCATACTCCGAGAATCCTGCCCTTTTCGCAACCTCGATTATGGGTGAAAGGGTTGCCTCGCGAGCTATTTGAATGTCTGTTTTCATTTAGTGCTAATATTAAAATTTGAATAAGTAGTATAGTTTCAGCGAATAAGTCTGTTCGGAAGACTTCCCGAAGTAATCCTTCCTTTTATTTCCATATATCTCTCCAAGAGCATAAACGTAGGTCGCTCTAAGACCAAGTACCCACTTTTTGGACTGATACTCCAACCCGGGACCTCCCCCTATTCCCCATGCAAACTTGTTCTCCACCGGCATGCTGTGCTGCTGGGTTACCACAGAATAAGATCCACCTTCCTTGTAGGTGGATTCACTGCTTTCGGAGAGCAGCCATCCGAAATTGGGTCCGGCATCCAGTGTCAGCTTTACCGGGCTGTTAAAGGCATCTATAATAAGATGTGTCATAAAGGGGATATTGATCCAGCGGAGAGTACGGGAGTATTTAAGATTAGGATAATCATCGTTCTGCTCTGTCCATCCTCTGTCCGAGTAAGAAGCCTCAAGCCATATACCTGCTTCGATAGATGTCCATGGAAGCTGCCCCATATCTGCTCGCAGCACAATCCCGGCGTCGTAACCGAAACGTATCTTCTGCTTAACTTCGGGCTGAAAGATCATATACTGTCCATTGGCACCGGCAATCAACCCGGCCATGAACTGCGTCTTGCCACGACTATATCCGAGCATCTGCTTGATCTCAGTGATACTCTGACCTCTGACCGGAAGCATCCAAAGAGAACAGAGTGAGAGGAATAGAAAAAATCTCTTCAGCATATCTTTTACTCTACGGAGAGCTGTCCCTCCCTGTATGTTACGAATAAGACTCCATTGTTAATATGTGCCACACTCTCTTCAGAAGTAGAAAAGCCCAAGTTGCTCTGCACTCCGCGAAGCTGCGGATAAGTAATATATCCGGAATGATCTGTCTCTCCGTCACTCTTTCCATAGGCCATAAAGTAACGGGTAATATCATATCCCAAAAGTCCGTATCTCGGATAGACATTCGCCATATTGCGTCCAAACCATGTAAAGTATTCTCGAGAAAGGTGTCTGTATTCGGGGGAGTTCTGATCCACATAAAACATCGAATAGTAAGAGACAGGCACTCTACGGAACAGCGGCTTCAGCGATGTCTCATACATTTGCCAGTCCGGATAGCCGAACACTTCGATAGAAATCTCTTCATTCTGAACCTTGGCAACAGTTTCCAACAGCTCTTGGAGCACCACCTTGGTAGCGGCAGTAGGTACCACAACTATCTTTCCTCCTTTAGAGAGGGCTATCTCCGTAAGCTTTTCAGGAGATAAAGTCTCTTCCGTGTTCAGATAAAAGTGTCGAACCTGCTTGCGAGTCATCTCTCCGGTCAAAACATTCAGAAAAGCGTCTTTTCTCTCATCGCTTCTGCTCTTGCTGCTGTTGAAGATCAAAACGGGAAGATTTCCGTACTTCTCTACAAACTTTTCCGCAACCAGCCTATGCGTGCTCTCGTGAGGAGGGTTTATTTGAAATAATGAACGATTTTCTTTCGCGCCACTCTCTACCTTTGATGCAAAAGGCAGCACATACTTTGCTCCCTTCTCTTTTGAGAATGCAGACAGTTGGGCGATAGAAGCATCCGAAACCCCGCCAATAACGACATCCACTCGTTTAGTATCACGAAGGGTGGTAAGAGAACTTTCCATTTCGCTATCGGAACAGTCCACCACATGAAGTTCTACATTTCTCCCTCTATCCTTTTCGTGCTTAAGAGCCAAAAGCAATCCTTCATAAAACTCCACATAACGGCGAGAAGTATCCTCTTTGAAAGGGAGAGCCAAAACCATACTCGTTACTCCGAAAAGAGTGGGAACAGTGGGAGATATTGTCCTTTCCTCTCCGGAAGTCGGATAAGATGGCAGATGAGGCATACTATCATCGGGAATCAAGATCACCTGACCGGCAATAAGTCCCTTCTTCAAAGTTGGATTGTATCTGTATAGTTCATCTTCCGTCCATCCCGTGATAGAGAGAAGATTATATATTGTCTGCCCCGATTGGACGGTATAGTTCTTCAACTTCCTTGTCTGTACAGGGATTGCCGGAGAGCTATCCGTATCCGAAAAGTTCCGAGAGACGGGAGGAATTTTGAGTACCATGCCTACATGAATGCTTGCATCATCTTTCAGGTTCGGATTGGCTCGCATCAGATCCTCCATCGTAACGCCATAGCTCTTGGCAATGAGTAGGAGGGTCTCACCTTTCTCCACGCTGTGATAGGTGTCTTTTCTTACCGGAGCAACCTTCTTGCCACTCTGAGCCTCCGGTATCAAGAGGGTCTGTCCGGTTACGATCTTCTCTCTTGCTCCCGGATTGAGAGCATAGAGCTGCTCGGTAGAGATGTTGTACTGTTTTGCTATCCTGTAAGCATTTTCCCCGGCCTGCACTATATGTTTACGCGTCTGCTGAGCATAGAGACCGCATACACATACTACTGCCAATGTAAGAACAAATAAAAGTCGTTTCATATTTTCACTTTATCCGTTTAGTCTTAGACGATAAAGAGCCGAATACTCCTGTAAACTGCTTTCCAT
The DNA here is from genome assembly GCF_000765975.1 of Porphyromonas canoris. Lineage (NCBI taxonomy): Bacteria > Pseudomonadati > Bacteroidota > Bacteroidia > Bacteroidales > Porphyromonadaceae > Porphyromonas > Porphyromonas canoris. The sequence continues at coordinate 118,220 of NZ_JQZX01000009.1, read as the reverse complement.
AGTCTTAGGGTACAAAGATATAAACTTCGTACACACTATGGTATCAACGAAGAAGAAATAATTGTTACATTTGTTCACATAAACCATCTAAGCTTCTATCATTATTATGTATTACATCGTCGTCAATGAAAAGAAAGTAGGTCCGGTATCTCTGGAAGGGCTCAAAGATTTTTACTTGAGAAATGACACATTGGTCTGGAAAGAAGGACTCGAAAAGTGGACCACGGCAGAGACTCTGCCGGAGTTGGCTCCCTATATCTCCTCATACGGAAAGCCTGCTGCGATGAGAGCAACAGCCACTCCTTCCGAACCAAAACCTTTTTCTGCCATGGGAGTGGAAAAAACTCCGGAAATGCCTTCTTCCAAAGAGAGCAACGCTCCTAAGACGGGTACCGACACCAATCCGCTGTTCGACATAATGCCTCGAACATGGTTGTTGGAGAGCTTCTTCATCACATTTTTCTGCTGTAATATCTTAGGAATAATCGCTCTCACCAAGGCGCTGAGAGTGGAAAGCAACTTCCTTGCAGGCAGACAAACAGAGGCCTTGAGATACTCAAAAGAGGCAAAGAAATGGATACTTGTGGCTCTGTTTACAGGTATAGGACTTTACGCAATCTTTATCCTGCTCTACTTCCTTATATTTGCAGCCATCATCGCAGAAGGAGCCTTTGGAGGAATCAATATTTGATAGAGAGAGCGACAGATGAATAGGAAAAAGATATTCTTGTACCTCTCTCTCATTATCATCAGTATTGTCCTCGTGGGAGTTTATCTCTTCATAGATCCCGAAAGCTCAAGGTTCTTTCCCAAATGCCCTTTTCTTTGGGCATCGGGGTATTCTTGTCCCGGATGCGGTAGTCAAAGAGTGGTGCATGATCTGCTTAACGGAGATATAGTAGGAGCTTTCCGGCACAATGCACTCTTGACACTCTCCATTCCGTTGCTGTTGCTACTGCTTATTGCAGAGATACAACACAAAAGATGGCCCAGGCTCTATGGTATGTTGAATAGCAGTAAGTTCATCTTTGCTCTCATTCTCATAGTGATCCTTTGGTGGATAGGACGAAATATTTTTAATATCTGACAACGACATCTATATGAAGCTTCTTAGGAAGCGACACATTTACAAAAAAGGGGGAAGAGAACTATCAGATTCTCTCCCCCTTTTTCCGTCCATTGGGGAGTGCACTTTTATATAAAAACAGAAGCACCAACCCTCTGCTTTTTTCATTACCGATAAAAATCTTCTTTTCATCAAGAGAGTCCAATAAAGCGATAAACAACTATCAGTCAAAACAATATAAAAATCTCGAATTTGCGAACTTTTTTCCTCTTGGTCGGATTTAGGGGCTATTTTCGCGTTAATTGAAGTGAATTTTAACACCCCTATCTGCAAATAAATCCTAATGCAATTTTGAGCCAAAAAGTAGCAGAAAAGAGGAAGAAATAACTAAAACACTAATAACCATACAAGTAAGCAAAAATTCTAAACACGTTAATTGAATCCGGTAAACGTATTAAATGAAATCAGTAAACGTGTTCATTGAAAAATTAAACACGTTAAGCCGAANTAATTGAATCCGGTAAACGTATTAAATGAAATCAGTAAACGTGTTCATTGAAAAATTAAACACGTTAAGCCGAAACAATATGCTCGTTTAGCGTTTTGAGTGAACCCGTATCAAAAATCGTGTTAATAAACCGGAGCTAATTTAACAACTTGGTCATGCTCTGAAAACGACCTCACCGATCAAAATAGAGAGCAAGAAAAAAGCGAGCATTTTTCGGGATGGAATATATAAAAACAGAGCTGAGAAACTACCTCTTAATTCTCCCCAAATATCTCATAAAAACATTTTATTTTTCCGTGTCCTTTTCAAAAAAAATAAATTGACGGAATGCAAACCCTCCTATCCTTTTTTAGTCTCAAATCCGGATATAGGAAAAAACTCAATATTTACCACCAAACACTATTCTTCATATACCATCGTAACAATATTTAGAGTACCTTTGCAGGTAATGAGGATCTCTTCAGATGAGGACACTATGCGTCTTAGTCCACAGACCCCAAGGAAGTAAAGACAGAGAGTAAGCGGCTGTATTTTTAGCTTACATCAACATTACATGAAAAATATAACGACAATGGCAACCGGAAACCTTAAAAAGAAGTGGATCTTAATCCTACTCTTTTCCGCGATGTGTCTTGCTAAGACATCGGCACAGGAGACAAAATCTGCCTCCGATACAGAAAACGTCACAAGCCCTAAAGTAGCGCTGACGTTGGAGAAGGCCCTTGAGATTGCATTTGAGAAAGGACCTATGGTAAAGATCTCCGAGATGGAGATAGTCAAGAGCAAGTATGACAGCAAATCTGTTTGGGCAACACTCCTTCCCAGAATAGATGCCTCCGGAGACTATGGTTACACCATTAAGAAACAGGTGATGTATTTGGGCGGTAAAGGCAGCATGCCCTCTTTTCCCGGTATGCCGGATCTTTCCAAAGGGATAGAAGTGGGAAGAACACACAACATCAACGGAGGTGTTACGATAGGTATGCCTCTGATAGCGCCTCAACTCTGGAACAGCCTGAAGCTGAACAAGCAGATGGTGGAAAGCGCACTGCTGGAGTCCGAGCTATCGAAAGTATCTCTTACCAACAATGTAACGAAGGCTTTTTACGCTCTCATGCTTGCAGAAGAGAGTTTTAAGGTGATGGAACTGAGTTGGAACTACGCAAAGTCCACCTATGAAGATGCATCAAAAAAGTATGAAGCCGGCATCATCCCGCTCTACGATAAGATACGGGCAGAGGTTCAGATGGGAAACATCGAGCCAAATCTCGTTAAATCCAGAAACGCTGTATCCTCTGCAAGGTATATGCTCAACATCCTCATGGGTGTGGATATAGAGACTCCCACAACCATCTCTCCACTTGAAGAGGGATTTTTGGAACGTGAAATGTCTGTGGAAGCAGAGGAGATGAAGAAAGGTGTACTCTCCATGATCTCCAACAATATAGATCTTAAGAAAACAGACCAACAGATAAAGATGCTAAAAACACAGGAAAGCCTGGCAAAGTCTGCATATCTACCCTCTCTTTCTCTTGGGGGATATTACAGGGTAAGTGCTATGGACGATACCTTTGTTCTCAAAGATTACCAATGGACTCCATCTTCTGCCGTTTCGCTTTCTCTTAAAATACCGATTTTCAGCGGTGGAGAGCGGTTGATGAAACTCAAAAAAGCAAAACTGACAACGGATCAGGCGATGCTTAGAAGAGAGCTTCAGAAAAACAATCTCCTTTCGGAAGCGATCACCCTAAACCAAAAGCTCGAAGGTGTATTCTCCAATATGCAGAGTGCTCGTAATACTGTAACGATGGCAGAAAAGGGGTATCAGATAGCCAAAAAGAGATACGAGACCGGAGCATCCACTTTGGTAGAGCTGAACGATGCCGAACTTGCTCTGCTGCAAGCTCGTCTGAACTATCAGCAGATCATATACGAATTCTTCTCCCTAAGTGCAGACAAAAAGAAGATGAACGGATACTACTTCCAAACAAGAGATATTGAACAGTAATAATTTAAGCAACGATATACGATAATCGCTATGAAAAAGACAGCCATGTACGGGCTTATGCTCTTCAACATACTATTCCTTGCCTCTTGTGGAGGTAAGAAAGCAGAAGACTCCAACCGGAATGAGAACGAAACAAGAAAGGTGAGCGTTGGAGAGGTACTACCTGATACGGTTCGCGTTACAGAGGCATTCACCGCCAATCTTGAAGCGTATGTTACCAATAAGATAGCTCCTCAAATTCCGAACAGAATATCCAAAATCCTTGTGGAAGTAGGACAAAATGTATCCCAAGGACAGCTTTTGGTCACTCTTGATGAGGCTAACATGACCCAACAGAGGCTTCAACTCGAAAACATGGAGGCAGACTTCAAACGTATAGATGAGCTTTACGCTGTCGGAGGTATCTCCAAAGCGCAATGGGAGGCCAAGAAAACAGCTCTATCTGTTACTCGTACGGCGTTCAAAAATCTCTCTCAAAATACAATGCTTACGAGTCCCGTTACCGGTGTTGTTACACAAAGGAACTATGACAATGGAGATATGTTTGCACAGATACCTATTTTGGTCATCGAACAGATCTCTCCGCTCAAGATGCGAATCAATGTGAGCGAGAAACATTTCTCGGAAATACGAAAAGGCATCAAGGTCTCTCTGGAAACAGATGTCTATCCGGAAGAAGAGTTTGGAGGGGTCGTTGCTCTTACATATCCTACGATAGATCCGAAGAGTAGAACATTCGAGACAGAAATCGAAATCAAAAACGCGAACCGGAAACTTCGTCCGGGGATGTACGCCAAAGCGACATTGGACTTCGGTACCAAGCCTGTGCTTTTAGTTTCAGACAAGGCAGTAAATACACTTGCCGGTACCAACAAAAAGTACGTGTTTGTCGTAGAAAACGGCACAGCTATCCAGAGGAATGTCCGGCTGGGAAATCTGTATGGCAACCAATATGAGGTGTTGGAAGGCTTACAGAATGGAGACAAAGTAGTAACAGCAGGTGCTACTAATCTTAAAGATGGTGATAAAGTAGAGTATTAACTCCTCCCCTAAAAATATAGTCTTATGAGTTTATACAGTAGTGCGGTAAAGAGACCTGTTACTACGGCTCTCGTCTTCGTAGCAATAGCTATACTGGGTCTCTTTTCTCTTACAAATCTCTCCATAGACCTCTATCCCAAGATAGAGATCAAGAATGTGATGGTAGTAGCATCCTATCCGGGTGCAGGAGGAGAAGATATAGAAAATAACGTAGCCCGACCTCTCGAAAACTCCCTAAACAGTATCTCGCAACTCAAACACATCAAGTCTTCTTCAAAAGACAATTTTGTGGTAATCACCATGGAGTTTGAAGAAGATGCCGATCTGGATGCCGCTTCCAATGATATACGGGATAAGCTCGATGCGGTAAAGGGTATTCTACCAAAAGAGGTATCCAGTCCGCTGATATTTAAGTTCAGTTCGGACGATATTCCCGTCATGCTCATCTCTGTACAGGCAAAACAGAGTGCTGTAGGTCTCAATAAGATCATAGAAGATAAGGTAACGAACAGACTTGCGAGAGTGAATGGCATAGGTTCTGTCAACTTTGCCGGGGCAAGTCCACGAGAAATACAGGTTTACTGCGACCCATACAAGCTGGAAGCCTATAATATCCCAATCTCGACAATAGCCCAAGCGATTGCCGCAGCGAACAAGAATGTTCCTATCGGAAGCATAGACATTGGTAGCAAAACCAACTCCATACGTGTACAGGGAGAACTATCCTCTTCCGATGATCTCAGGAATATTGTCATTGGTAACTTCCAAGGGAAAAATGTATATCTCTATGATGTTGCCAAAGTAGACGATAGCATCAAAGAGAAGTATCAGCAATCCTATGCCAACGGAATAAGCGGAGGTATCGTGATGCTCTATAAACAGAGTGGGGCGAACTCGGTATCCGTATCCAACAAAATCAAAGAGGAGCTTCCCGATATACAGGCTTCTCTTCCGAGTGATGTGAATCTCCAGGTCGTAATGGATACTTCAACCAATATTACGAATACAATCAACAGTTTGATGGAGACTATCATCATCACTTTCATTGTGGTTATATTGGTTGTACTATTCTTCCTTGGACGTTGGAGAGCCACGTTCATTATTATTCTTACTATTCCTATTTCTCTTGTTGCAAGCTTTATATATCTGTATGCGACAGGAAATACGCTGAATATTGTTTCGATGAGTGCCCTCTCCATAGCCATTGGTATGGTTGTGGATGATGCCATAGTGGTTTTGGAGAATATTACCACTCACATCGAAAAAGGAAGTTTCCCAAAACAGGCATCCATATTTGCGACAAATGAGGTAGCGATATCCGTTGTTGCTTCTACACTGACCATGTTGGCTGTGTTCCTGCCCCTTACTCTTGTACAAGGTATGACGGGGATCATGTTTCGTCAGTTAGGATTTATTGTCAGTATCGTTCTTATCGTCTCCACAGTAGCTGCACTCACCCTGACACCCATGATGAGTTCAAACCTCTTGAGGCGTACACCGAGAGACAGTAAAGCATATACCAAGATATTCAGTATCATCAACAGATTCTTGGATAAGGTTTCTGACATATATGCAAAAACGATTGGATACACCGTTCGTCATCGTACATTGACCATTGTAGTATCGTTCCTTGTATTTCTTGGATCTGTCATGATGATTCCTTTACTAAAAACAGAGTTTTTCCCGGAAGCAGACCAAGGACTTGTTACAGCTACTATTCAGTTTGCTCCTGCTACCAATCCTGAGACAGTGAAAGAGTTTACATCAAAATATACAAGCTCTCTAAGGGAAAGATTTAAGGATGATATAAAAATCATCAACTACAATGTCGGTGCACCTGAAGACGATAATGCAAGATCCGCTATGTTCTCTGCCGGAGGAAGCGGAGCCAATTTATGGTTTACAATGACCCCGTATGAGAGCAGAAAGTTATCCAGTTTGGAACTTACGGAGATCATACGTAAAGAACTCTCTCAGTTCCCTGAGATTGTAGAGTCGCAGGTAACCAATGGTATGGGTAACAGCTTCGGAGGAAACGGTGTAGACCTTGAAGTATATGGTTATGACTTCTTGAACACATCTTATTTGGCTAAAACTTTTGCAGAAAAGATGAGAGCAACCGGTGTTGCAAGCCAGGTTACCATATCGAGAAAAGCAGATGTGCCGGAATACAGACTGATTTTCGATGATGAAAAGTTGGCGATGTACGGACTCACCAAAACTACTGCCGCCACTCAGGTTAGAAGTGCAGTGAATGGTATTGTTGCTTCGTACTTCAGGCAAGATGGCGATGAGTACGATATACGAGTGAGATACTCTCCCGAATTTAGAAAGGAACTTAGGTCCATCATGGAGATTATGATCATGACTCCAATGGGTACAGGTATCCGGGTACAAGATTTGGGACGAGTGGAAGAAGTGTCCATGCCGCCATCCATTGAGAGAAAAGACCGGGAGAGATACGTCAGCGTAAGCTGTATGCCTGCCAAAGGATATGCACTGAGCGATCTTGTGGAGACATCGAACCGTATCATGAAAGAGATTGGAGATGTTGAAGGCACCTCATGGAAGCTGGCGGGAGCTTTTGAAAATCAGCAAAAGTCTTTCCAGGATCTCTTCTTACTCATGGCGCTCATCATTATTCTGGTTTACATCGTAATGGCTGCACAGTTTGAAAGTCTCATGGATCCGTTTGTCATTATGTTCTCTGTACCATTCGGGTTTACGGGGGTAATATTAGGTCTATATCTCACCAACACTCCTCTCGGAATCATGGCACTCATCGGGGCAATAATGCTCATCGGTATCGTTGTAAAGAATGGTATCGTTCTCATAGACTATACCCGTCTCTGCCGGGAAAGGGGTATGGGTCTCATCCGAAGCGTTATTACAGCCGGAGAGTCCCGTCTTCGTCCGGTACTTATGACTACGGCAACCACAGTGTTGGGTATGATTCCTTTGGCGATAGGTATAGGCGAAGGATCCGAAATGTGGCAGTCCATGGGTATGACAGTGGCAACCGGATTGGCTTTCTCTACTTTGGTTACACTTGTTCTTATTCCTACGATTTACACCATAGTGGGTGGCTATAAGATTAAACGCCAACGCAGAAAAGAGCTTAAGGGTAGAAAAGAATCTCGAATCATAAAAACAGGACAAGCATGAAAGCCGTATTCATATCTTTCAATCAAGCCTACTTTGAATTCATAAAGGATATTTTGGACAAGCTTCATCTGAAAGGATTTACCTATTGGGAGGAAGTCAGAGGAGAGGGATCCCGTACTGGAGAGCCTCATATGGGAACTCATGCGTGGCCGACTCTGAATGGAGCACTGCTTGTCATGGTTAGCGAAACCAAAGTATCTCCTCTGCTCGATGCTCTGCACGCTTTAGACAAGAGAGCGGAACAGCAGGGACTGAGAGCTTTTGTGTGGAATATAGAACAGACCATCTAAGCAGATCGAATGGATAAATACATTTACAACATCACTTTCCACGTCAGCAAGGTTGTGAGCAAAGAGGTCTTGGAATACATCAAGACCTCTCTCATCCCCATCTGGAACGGCTACTCTCACTGGGATACCCCTCGTCTCATGAGGGTACACACACCACAAGAAGATGTAGAAGCCTTTGCCCTTCAATACGAAATAAAGAGTATAGACAGACTGAGCGAGTTCAATGAACATACGGATAAAGCTCTGCTTCTCCTTTTGGATGCCTATCCTCAAAAAGTGATGCCTTTTTCTGTTGTGATGCAAGAGGAGGTCTGGGATGCCTGAAAAGAGTAAGGAAAAGATCATCATAGGGATAGACCCCGGAACGGTTGTCATGGGCTACGGCATTCTTTCCGTCCAAGGGAGGAAAGCATCCGTTGTAGCACTTGGAGTACTGATGCTGAGCAAATACGAAAATCAGTATGTGCGTCTCCAAAAGATCTATGAAGGTGTCCTATCGCTCATAGATCGTTACCGCCCCGATGAGCTTTCCATTGAAGCACCATTCTATGGACTGAATGTTCAGAGTATGTTAAAGTTGGGCAGAGCACAGGGTGTTGCCATTGCTGCATGTATGTCGAAGTCCATTCCGGTGCATGAATACGCTCCTTTACAGATAAAAAGAGCGATCACCGGGAATGGCTCTGCATCCAAAGAGCAGGTGGCAAAGCTCCTCCAAAGCATGCTAAACATTTCGGACGAACAGATGCTGCCTCAGCTCGATGCAACGGACGGATTAGCAGCTGCATACTGCCATTTTCTGAAGCTCTCCAATCCACTCACGGTCACTAAAGGCAATTCCGACTGGAAAAGCTACATCAAAAACAATCCCGACAAAGTAAGAGGAGTATAAGAAACAGAAACAAATGACATCACAATACGACGTTATAATTATAGGCGCCGGCATCACAGGACTATCCGCAGGGAATAGTTTGGTGAATGCCGGCGTTTCCTTTACCATACTGGAAAAGGAAGAACGAGTGGGGGGACAGATAGAAACCCTCTCTCAAAACGGATTTACCTTCGAGACGGGCCCCAATACAGGAGCAATAGCCACACCCGAAGTGGCAGAGCTATTTGAAGATCTTATCGGAGAAGTAGATTTAGAGGTCGCCCATACCGGTGTTGCCAACAACCGTTGGATATGGAAAAAAGACAGGTTCCACCCCCTCCCTTCAGGACCTGTATCCGGTTTGCTCACTCCCCTCTTCTCGTTCAAAGATAAGCTTAGAATCTTAGGAGAACCTTTCCGAGCCGCAGGAAACAACCCCGATGAGACGCTTGCCTCCTTGGCAGAAAGAAGGCTGGGAAAATCGTTTGTACAGTATGCCGTAGAGCCATTTGTGGGTGGCGTATATGCGGGAGATGCCAAGACCCTCATCGTGAGGCACGCATTTCCCAAGTTATATAGGCTCGATGCCGAGCACGGAGGGTTCATCCGAGGCTCTATCAAGAAGATGCGCACGCCCAAAAGTGAAAGAGAGAAGAAAGCCACAAGAGAAGTATTTTCTGCCTTAGGCGGATTTCAGAACCTCATATCCGCACTGGAGAGCAAGCTCAACAGAAACGGAGAGATACAGACGGGAGTGGACATTCTGAATATAGCATTCGACAACACGCAAAAGATATGGAGCGTGGAGATTCGGGAGAGAGCATCGGGCATGGAGAAAACGCTCCGGTCAAAATCCATCCTCTCCACCGTACCGGCATATACCCTCCCCTCTCTCATGCCTTGGCTTTCGGAACCTCTCAAGAATGCTTTGCAAAATCTGGTCTATGCCCCTGTGATAGAGGTCTCTGTCGGGTTCGACCATTTTCCCGGACATATCAACACAAAAGCATTTGGCGGACTCATCCCTCCCGTTGAAAACAGAAAGATTTTGGGCATACTCTTTCCCTCATCCACCTTTACAGGACGCACACCGCATCCGGATAGTGCTCTTTTTACTATCTTTATGGGTGGAGTGCGCTTCGGAGAGCAGCTTCTGTCCCAGAGTAACGAGGAGATCACAGAGACTGCACTCGGTGAGCTTTACTGTATGCTTGGCATACCATCTTCGCTAAAGCCTTCTCTCCTCTATGTGTCGAAGCATCCCAAAGCCATTCCACAGTACACGCTGCACATGAATAACCTTCTCCCTTTGGTGAAGGAAGCAGAAGAAAACTTTCCGGGACTACTGTTGGCAGGAGGACTCCGAGATGGTATAGGTTTAGCAAACAGAATTACGCAAGGAAGAAGTATTGGAAACCGCTTAGGCGCGCAATACTCTAAAACAAAACAGACTCATGAGTAAAGATAAATCTAAAGTGGTGGCTATTGCCGATGTAGATACCGAACAGCAAGCCGTCTTGATGCAACAGCAGCTCGAAATGGCAGGTATCCGCTGTATGCTGAGCAACCTTCTGAGCACCACCATACTTGGCAAAAATCAGGGCAATGCCGTTATATCCGTCATGGTTCTGGAAGAAGATGTGGAGCAAGCAAGAGAAGTCCTCATAGAGAGTGGTTACGGGCACGAGCTCTATCCTGTCGGAGGGGTTACTCTTGAGCATCTCTCTCCCGAACAGAAGAGAAGCAGAGTAAAGAATGCCCTGTTTTACATCCTCATTGCTCTCATCGGGGTGGTGTTGTATTGGATCTATGTCCTTACAGAAAAGCCTTAAGCCGAACAGCCGCTTACACCAAAGATGAGACCCAAACGGAAGAAACTCAAACCTCTACACATAGCTATTGCCATCGCACTATGGGTTGCGATGGTGGGCTATATCCTTATGTATACAAAGAGGATAGATGGTCCTATCGTATTGACGATATTGATGAGCGGAGCATTTATAGGGGTGGCTATCTACAACAACTCGAAGAAAAAATCCCCCTAAAGAGACCGTTTTCCAACCGATAATATAAAGCTAAAAAAGGTCAATCACCTCTGTTCATATTCCGATATGGGCAGAGGTGATTTTCAATACAAAATCAGAGGATTTTTTCTATAAATGGAGCGGCTTCAGTCGGGATGTTTTATATAAAAACGGAGCTGTGAATTTTCCCCTTTCAGGTGGCTCTTGCGCTTCTCTATTTTTGATGATCGGATCAATTCTACACCTTAATCACATAGTTTTCAATCTATTAGTGAAAATCTCAAATTCGGAAAAAATTTTTTCTTCGTCCATTTGATGGGCTGTTTTCGAGTTAATTGGTGTAAAATTTAACGACCATCTCTATGAATAAATCCTAATGCGATTTTCTGCTCAAAAACGGCAAAAAAGAGAAGAAAACAGATAAAACACTAATTATCAACACTATAAGTAAAAATTCTAAACACGTTAATCGAATCCGGTAAACGTATTAAATGAAATCGGTAAACGTGTTCATTGAAAAATTAAACACGTTAAGCCGAAAGAANTTCTAAACACGTTAATCGAATCCGGTAAACGTATTAAATGAAATCGGTAAACGTGTTCATTGAAAAATTAAACACGTTAAGCCGAAAGAATATGCTGGTTTAGCGTTTTGGCTTAACAGCTATCGGAATTTATGTTAATAAAACACTCCCGATTTAACAGTTCGGTCGTGCTCCGGAAACGACCCCTCCGATCAAAATAGAGAGCAAGAAAAAAGTGAGCATTTTTCGGGATGGAATATATAAAAATACCCTTTTCAAAAGGTTTTACAATAAGACCTATTTTTAAGTTTTCATAATGATTTAATGTTCTATTTCCGAGCAGAAATTATACCGGGAATGTGAATGATTATCACTATATTTGTGCGTTAAAGCCCTCTGATATTGAGAATGGGCTATCACATAACAGAGAATATAAGAACAGACAATATTGCAATGGAAACAAATACGGTAGACGTACGTGCTCTGACAGAGCTTATAGAGAGAGAATCTTCATTTATCCAAGCCCTAAATAACGGGATGGGCAGAGTGATTGTAGGGCAACGCCACTTGAGAGAAAGCCTCCTGATAGGTCTGCTTGCAGATGGACACATTCTACTGGAAGGTGTTCCCGGTCTGGCTAAAACGTTAGCCATAAAGACCCTTGCTTCTCTAATGAATGCAGATTACAGCCGTATTCAGTTCACTCCCGACCTTCTTCCTGCCGATGTTATCGGTACACAGATATACAGCCAACGCAATGAGCAGTTCAGCGTAAAGAAGGGTCCGATATTCGCAAACCTTGTCCTTGCGGACGAGATCAACCGTGCTCCGGCAAAAGTTCAGAGTGCACTTCTGGAAGCAATGCAGGAAAAGCAGGTTACAATAGGCGAAGAGACATTCAAGCTACCCTCTCCATTCCTCGTGATGGCAACGCAAAACCCTATAGACCAAGAGGGTACTTATACTCTTCCGGAAGCGCAGAGCGACCGCTTTATGCTTAAAGTTACCGTAGGCTATCCGGACAAAGAGGAAGAAAAAGAGATTATCAAAAGCCAGATGTTGGCGGAACAAGAGAGCATCTCGCCGGTAGTATCCATTTCGGATATTGCTCATGCAAGAGATATTGTACACCAAGTCTATATGGACGAAAAGATTCGTCAGTACATCGTAGATATTGTACACGCCACCCGCTTCCCTGCTCAAGCAGGCATCAACACCCTTTCCAACATGATAGCCAACGGAGCGTCTCCTCGTGCCAGCATCAATATGGCGTTGGCTTCCCGTGCTTATGCCTTCATCAAGAGGAGAGGATTTGTCATTCCGGAAGATGTACGTGCAGTGTGTCATGATGTTCTTCGCCACCGTATAGCGCTCTCTTACGAAGCGGAAGCAAACAACCTCAAGACAGAAGAGGTGATCAACGAAATATTGGACAAGGTTCAAGTCCCTTAACATCACCGCTCTATCGGTTAGATTCCCATAGAAAACCAGAGATATGTCCGAACATATTCAATTGGAAGATCTCTTACGCCGTATCCGTCGCATAGAGATAAAGACAAAAAGACTATCCAGCAACATCTTTGCGGGAGAGTATCATACCGCCTTCAAAGGACGCGGTATGGTCTTTAGCGAAGTACGAGAATACAGAGAAGGAGACGAGATAAGGGATATAGACTGGAACGTTACAGCCAGATACTCCAGACCGTTTGTCAAAGTGTTTGAAGAGGAGAGAGAGCTGACTCTGATGCTGATGGTGGATGTCTCCAACAGCGGACTCTTCGGAACACATGGCAGAACAAAACGGGAGCTGATAGCCGAAGTGGCAGCAACTTTGGCATTCTCCTCCATACAGAACAATGATAAAGTGGGCGTGCTGTTCTTTTCGGACAGGATAGAGAAGTTTATCCCTCCCGGAAAAGGACGGAAGCATGTCCTCCACATACTTAGTGAGATACTGACACTAAAGCCGGAAGGCAAAGGGACAAACATAGAGCACGCACTCTCTTACATCCGAAACATGATGAAGAAGCAGTGTTCCGTCTTTTTGCTGTCCGACCTCATAGATGAAAATCCCTACGAAACAGCCCTCTCTCTTATAGCAAGAAAGCATGACTTGCGAGTGATCAGGGTATATGACCGACACGAGGCGAATCTGCCCGACGTGGGTCTGGTTCGGGTGGAAGATGCGGAGACCGGAAAGATGAGAACGATAGACACATCCAACCGAAAGACCCGCGAAAGCTTTGCACGCAGATGGAAAGAGCAGACCATCGGTATAGAGACGATGCTCAACAAGTATGACATCGGACATGTAACCATGCTCACGGATGCAGACTATGTTCCGGGACTGCTACAACTGTTTGCAAAAAGATAACATAAAGCGATACGATGAACGTTTGCAAGACAAAAGATACTTTTAGACCCTGTACAAAACCGCTACTTATGCTTCTTGTACTGCTTCTCTTCTCTGTAAAAGCAGTAGCCCAAGAGCCTCTCCGTGGTACGGATAGCCGTGTGAGAGTGGTTACAAGTATAGATCCTGCCTCCATTTTGGTTGGAGAACAGAGTGTGCTGACCATCAAAGTATATACTCCCAAGGGTGCTAAAGTCAATATCAATCTGCCCGAAAATGCGCTTTTGAATGGTGTCGAGGTGCTCTCTGCCCCTGTTCTGAAAGACTCCTCAATGATCAGCGACGATATTGCAGAACGCATTTACACTGTTCCCGTTACGGCTTTCGACTCTGCCACTTACGAGGTAAAGCCTGTGGATGTGTTGGTGGACAACCAAGTCTATTCGCAAGAAGAGGCTCCCCTGCTTCAAGCTACGAATATTCCGGTGAATGTCAGCAAGCCGGATCAGTTCTTTGGCATAAAAGAGAATTGGAAAGTTCCTTTCGTTTGGAAAGACTATCTCTGGATTCTCTATCTGCTTGCAAGCTCTCTTCTATTCATTGCCGCAGTGGTTCTTCTGGTAATATACATTGCTCGAAAAAGAAAGACGGCAGTAGCTCTTCCTCCTGATATCCCCGTTACAGACCCTTATACAGAAGCGAAATCCACACTGGAAGAGCTGAGAAAAGCGGAGCTGTGGAGACAAGGTAGCGTAAAAGAGCACTACACGATACTCTCCGACACCATCAGACGCTACCTTGAAAGGACATTGGGACTATCCACAATGGATAAGACTTCTGCGGAGATCGTAGAGCAGATGTCCCTTCGCAAAGAGGTAAAGCACGAACATGTGGGAGAGCTTAGAGCATTGCTTTCCGAAGCAGATCTCGTGAAGTTTGCAAAGTATAAACCGAGCGAGTCCGAAAATATAGGATCTGTCAATGCCTCCAATAAGTTTATAGACGATCTACATGAGGAGCATAAGGCTTATATTGAAGAGCTAGCTCGTGCAGAGAAAGAAGATATGTCCAAAACAGAAAACAGATCTGAGTCATGACCTTTGCACATCCTCTATACTTCATACTCCTGTTGGCTGTTCCGGCTCTCGTGGCTCTCTATATCTACAGAGAGCGTGTAAGACCTGCAACATTTACCCTTTCTTCTTTGCGTAATCTGAAGAAGATAAAGCCGGGACTGAGAGTATCTCTCCGCCATCTGCCGATGATCTGCCTGATGTTGGCTTATACCTCCGGTGTGATAGCACTGGCAAGGCCCCGATTGTTCAACTCCAGCACGACCAGTAGTACCGAAGGGATCCATATCATGATGGCTATGGACATCTCTACAAGTATGTTGGCGGAAGACTTGCAACCCAACAGGTTTGAAGCGGCAAAAGAAGTCGCCGCGCACTTTATCAATAACAGACCCAATGATAATATCGGTCTGGTGGCTTTTGCAGCCGAAAGTTATGTGCAGTGTCCCATGACTACGGATCATGCCACCCTGCTGAACCTGCTCAATGCTCTTGAAATGGGTATCATTGATGACGGTACTGCGATAGGAGATGGACTGGCAACGGCAGTGGGAAGGCTGAAAGACTTGGATGTGGAATCCAAAGTGGTGATCATGCTAACGGATGGAGCCAACAACAGGGGGGCTTTATCGCCAAGGACTGCAACGGAAATGGCAGAAGCTCTTGGGGTAAGAGTCTATACGATAGGCGTGGGCAGCAAAGGCACTGCTCCCTATCCGGTTCAGACAATGTTCGGTCTCCAATACCAAAATATCGAGGTAGATATAGATGAACCGGCACTTCGACACATTGCAGAAAATACCGGAGGAAAATACTTTAGAGCCACCGACAACGAAGAACTTAAAGGTATATATGATGAGATAGACAAGCTGGAAAAAGTCAAAATCAAGGTCGATACTATAAAAGTACAGCGAGAACTGTTTATGCCTTTCGTATTGGGAGCTTTGTTCTTCCTCGTATTTGCTCTACTGGGACGTATAACCATCTTTAGAGTAGTACCATAAACCATTTTTAGAGATATGAGATTTTTACATCCCGAAATATTGTGGCTGCTTGTTCCGATAATAGTATTGGGACTCTTCTCTCTCTATCGCATCGTTACTCTGAGAAAGAATATCAAACGGTTTGGAGAGTATGAGTTGGTTCGTCAACTAATGCCGGATCTTTCTCTCAGAAGGCGAATGAACAAAGACTTTATGCTTCTTTCGGTGGCAACGCTCCTTGTTCTTGCAGCTGCTCGTCCTCAAATGGGAACCAAAGAAGAGACTATAGAAAAACGAGGCATAGAGGTAATGATCTGTTTGGACCTCTCCAACTCCATGCTCTCACAAGATGTTGCTCCGTCAAGACTCTCTATTGCAAAAAATATTGTTTCCAGATTAACGGATAAGTTGACTGAAGACAAGCTCGGACTAATCTTCTTTACCTCTTCGGCTTATGTTCAGCTTCCTATTACAAATGATATAGTCTCCGGGAAGATGTTTTTGCAACACGCTTCTCCGGAAATTATGCCAGATCAGGGAACAGACATAGCCAATGCTCTGAGACTCGCTTCTCGCAGTTTTTCTACATCCGAAGATGAAAAGATCGGACGCACGGTAATAGTAATCTCCGATGTAGAAGACCATTCTCAAAAAGCGGTGGATATGGCAAAAGAGCTGGCTCAGAAAGGAATTGCAGTCAATATCATTGGAGTGGGATCCGATAATGGTGGTCCGATTTCAATTCCGGGAGAAGGATATGTACAGGACGCAGAAGGGCAGATGGTAATAAGCAAGGTTAATGACGAACTGGGAAAAGAACTGGCATCAGCAGGGAATGGTCTTTATGTTCGTGCGACAAATGTATCCGGAGCGGTGTCTGTCTTGACAAAGGCTCTGGAAAAGATGCAAAAGGCAGACTTTAAGCAGACAATATACTCTACTTACGATGAAAAGTTTACATGGTTTCTTCTTCCGGCTCTTCTTCTTCTAATCGTGGAATCTATCTATCTCAACCGTAAGAACAGATGGATAAAAAGAGTGAATCTCTTCGATTCTGCAAAAAATGAGACTAAGAAATGAGAAAGATAATACTATACATATTTGCATCCACAGTACTGGTATTCGGCTTTTCCAACACAACTTTTGCTCAAAGAAAAGTGAGACAAGAGGTTAGAAAAGGGAATAAAGCCTTCCAAAAAGAGAGCTATAATGATGCGGAGATAGCTTATCGAAAAGCTCTCTCTATCGCTCCAACAGACTCCACTGCCATGTACAATCTGGCTGCAACCCTGCTCCAAACAGAAAGAGGAGAGGAAGCTTTCGATCTCTATAAAAGATTGACGGAAGTGGTAAAGAGAGGCAACAGTTCTGCCGATGTACACCACAATATCGGTGTAATGCTCATGGCACAAAAGAAGTATGCAGAGGCAATAGAGCTTTACAAGGAAAGCCTGCGAGCAAGACCGACAGACAACGACACCCGATACAATCTGATCCTTGCACAAAAGCTCTTGCAACAAGAGAATAAGGGCGGAGGAGAAAACCAGGATAAGAATCAGGAACAACAAGATAAGAAGGAGCAAAATCAGAATAAGGAGAAACCCAATGAGGATCAGCAAGAGAACGATAAGAAAGATCGCGCTCAAGAAAAAACCTCAGAGGCTCAAGAGAAGATGTCTAAAGATAATGCCGAAAAAATTCTGAAGGCTTTCCTTGAAGATGAGAAGAAAACGCAAGAGAAGGTAAACAAAGCTCAAAGTCAGCACGCAAACAGAAAACGAGCAGACAAAAACTGGTAAGCATTTGACTCATGAACAGATATTATACCCGAATGCTACAATGGGGTCTTACCATTGTTCTTTTATTGACAACAACCATAGCTGTATCACAGAATGGAGCTTCCGGTAAAAGCCTGAAGCTTTCCGTTGATGTCGAGTCCGCACCACGTGTTGGAGAGCCATTCAAAGTCTCTTTTACGATTGATGCAAAAGCAAGAGGAATAAAGTTGGGAAGCTTAGATCCTTCCTTGAAAATCATATTAGGTCCATCCATTGCATCGGGAGAAAGACAGATTATATCCAATGGGAAAAGAGAGTCTTCCTCTTTCTCTTCGTTCTCATACATGATTATGGCAGAAAAAGAAGGGACATTTAAGATCCCGGCAGCCTCTGTCAAGGTCGGTTCTGCTACTTATAACTCGGCGGTTCAAACATTCAAAGTCTTTCCGGCAGATACTAAAAAAGGCTCGGAAACAACAGCTGCAGACGGATCGACAAAGCATATAGACTTGAATAAGGGAGTGTTTTTCAAGCTTATCTTATCCAAGACAACCATGTATGAACAAGAGGGTTTCCTTGCCTCTTTCAAGATATATTCCCTGTATGATTTCAGCTTTAACGATGTAAAGTTTCCGGAATTCGATGGTTTTCTTTCCCAATCTATCGAAAGTCCCGGACAGATTCAGCTCACGCCAGAACAGTATAACGGACGACTTTATCTCACCGGTATCATAAAACAGTTCTTCCTAACTCCTCAAAGATCAGGGGAACTTATTATTCCGGTTGGGAAATTCGACTTGACCGTATCCGTTCCCGTCCAAAGAGCTCAAGATGATATGGATGCAATATTCGGGAATTATCTGGGATCTTATCAGAATATCGAGAAAACTTTTAGCTCTCAAGCAACACGAATAAAGGTCAAACCTCTTCCGATACCCGTTCCGGAAGGATTCAATGGAGCCATAGGACAGTTCAGCATGGACGCGTCCGCTCCTCTGTCTGTAATTAAATCGGGAGAAAGTTATAAGATTGTCGTAAAAGTTTCTGGGAAAGGCAACCTGAAGTTGATGGATATACCCAAACCTGTATTCCCTACAGACTTTGAAGTGTACGACCCTCAAGAAAATCAGGATATCACGATCTCCGAATCGGGTGCTTCGGGACAGAGAGAAGTCTCATACTTTGCCGTTCCTCGCTCTCAAGGCGATTATACCATACCGGCAATACGTTTGGTTTACTTCGATCCGGCTCAAGGTCAGTACAAGACAATCTCCTCCAAGCCTTTCAAGCTTCATGTCGATAAAGGGGATGGTACTCAGGTAGCATCTGTATCCAATTTCACACAGAACGAAGATGCTTCAATACTCAGCACGGATATCCATTATATTAAAAAACTACCTTCCAAAGCTCATACATTACCCTCTCGAAACAGGATAGGGTACATCCTCTCCTATATTGCCATCGTCCTATTGACAATAGCGATATTCTTTATACTCCGATCAAAGAACAACGAAAAGACAGATAATGTGGCTTATCGCAGTAAAAGAGCAGGCAGTGTCGCAAGAAAATGGCTAAAGCAAGCAGAAGAAAGTCTAAAGAGAGGAGATTCCGACGAATATTATGAGACACTGCTTAGAGGTATGGTAGATTACCTTGGAAGCAAGCTAAATATCCCCATGTCCACATGGAGCAAAGAGACTGCGGAGGAGAAACTTTTAAGTTTTGGAGCATCAAAGGAGCTCCAACAAGAGACTGTCAGCCTGCTTTCTCAGCTTGAGTTCAGTCGCTATGCACAAGATCAGTCTATCTCCCAACGGGAAGAGCTGTACAGACAGTGCGTTTCACTTATCGGACAAATCGAAGAAATAAAAAAGAGATGAAGCATACCTATATACTCCATGTTCGTTCAATACTGCTCATGATCCTGCTCTGTCTTCCGACGTTAGGAGCAAAGGCGCAGCAAGAAATGCTTATTGATGAAGCGAATACCGCATATTCACAGACCGACTTTGAGAAAGCGATAGAGATTTACACCCAAATCATCGAATCCGAAGCAACGCCTACCGCAGAGTTGTATTACAATCTTGGTTGTGCCTATTTCAAGAGCGGAGATATTGGGAGAGCCATTCTGAACTTTGAGCGAACGCTAAGACTAAAACCCGGAGATAAGGATGCTCTACACAATCTCAAGATTGCTCAAAGCCGCACATTGGACAAAATCGTGGATACGGAAACTCCTTTTGTGTACAAGATCCTTGACAGCATAGCCCTCTCGGCACAAATCTCCACATGGATGATACTGGCTCTTCTCTTCTTTTTGGGAGTCTGCATCTTGGGGATCCTCTTCTTTTTCAAGAATGGTTCGCCTCTGCAAAAGAGACTGTTCTTTTACGGAGCAATTCTCTCCCTGGCTCTCACTCTTGTTTTTAACCTTCTTGCATGGCGAGCATCGGTGGTAATCTACGATGAAACCAAAGCCATCATCACGACAGAAGTGGTTACTCTCAAAAGTTCACCGGACAATGCTTCGGAAAATCTATCCATCATTCACAACGGCATCAAGGTTACCCGGCTTCAAGAGCTTAACGGCTACACGGAAGTTTCGCTTCCGGATGGCACAAGAGGCTGGCTGAAAAGCTCGGATATAGAACAGATATTACCTTCCAACCTTATACAAGGTAACTAAACACCCGGCTACGATGATAGAACAATTGGTTCCATTAGAACAGGATCTCTTTCTTTGGTTAAACAGTCTGCATACTCCATATTTGGATGGAGTGATGTACATGATATCCGATAAATTTCCATGGATCTTTATTGGTGTCATCTATCTTTTTCTTGTGTGTTACAAACAAAATTACAAAGAGGTACTGCTGCTCATTTTGGCACTGTCTATGCTTATTCTCATAGGAGATCAGCTCTCTTCTCATATTATTAAGCCTTGGGTGGGACGTCTTCGCCCCTCTCATCATCCGCTGACGGCAGACCTGGTACACACTGTACTCGACTATCGAGGCGGTAGATATGGTTTTATCTCCGGGCATAGCACCAACTTTCTATCCTTTGCCTGCTTTACCGCACTGCTTTGGCGCAACCGTTTTTACAGCATCATAGCCATTCTTACCGGGCTTACCGTTGCCTATTCAAGGATCTATCTCGGCGTACACTTTATTACGGATGTTATTCCGGGCATAGCAGCCGGTGTTGCCATCGCATTTCTCGTTTATGCCATATACATCTTCCTGAGAAAACGAGTAATGAAGCTCTCCACTCAAGAGGCGAAGATCCCCTACATTCAGCCGTCCGGCATGACCAAAGTATTCGGATATATGTTGCTGTTATTCTACATCGGGCTTTGGACAGTCTCTCCCATATTATTTCCCCTTTACTATTAGTATCATGCCATGAAACCTTATCTCAATCTGCTACAAGAGGTACTTGATACCGGAACTCGAAAAGAAGACAGAACCGGAACCGGCACTATCAGTTCCTTTGGACATCAGATGAAGTTTGATCTGAAAGAGGGATTTCCCCTTGTTACCACAAAGAAGCTGCACCTCAAGTCTATCATACACGAGCTGCTTTGGTTTATCAAAGGAGACACCAATGTAAAATATCTGCAAGACAATGATGTTCGCATCTGGAATGAGTGGGCTGATAAAAATGGAGATCTCGGACCAATTTATGGCAAACAGTGGCGCAAATGGAGAGATTATAATGGTGGAGAGATAGACCAACTTGCAGAAGCCGTACGAGATATTAAAGAGAATCCTCAAAGCAGACGCATCATCGTATCATCTTGGAATGTTGCCGATCTTCCCGATATGAAGTTGCCTCCCTGCCATGCCTTCTTCCAGTTTTACGTTTCCGGCAACGAACTGAGCTTGCAGCTCTATCAACGGAGTGCAGATCTGTTCTTGGGTGTTCCTTTCAACATCGCCTCCTATGCACTTCTTCTCTGTATGGTCGCACAAGTTACGGGGCTGACACCTCACTACTTCGTACACACATTGGGAGATGCACACATCTATCTGAACCATTTGGAGCAGGTAAAGCTTCAGCTCTCCAGAGATCCTTATCCTCTTCCTACCCTTCGTCTCAATCCGGAAATAAAAGAGTTGGATCGGTTTACTTTTGAAGACATATCAATAGAACACTACATCTCACATCCTACAATAAAAGGAGACGTTGCAGTATGAAGAATGAACACTCCCCTCTCGTATCGATGATTGTAGCCATGGGGCTGAACAGAGAGATAGGACAACAGGGAGATATGCCTTGGGGACGCTCTCTCCGTGCCGACCTTGCTTTCTTCAAGCAGACAACGTTAGGGCATCCTATCATCATGGGACGAAAAACTTTTGAAAGTTTGCCCAATGGAGCATTACCCGGAAGAAGGAATATCATACTCACTCGTTCCAAAGATTATACAGCTCCATCGTGTGAGATAGTACATTCGATAGAAGAAGCGATATCTGTTTGCGAGGGTGAAAAGGAGTTGTTCTTCATCGGAGGTGCGGACATATTCAAGCAAGCTCTTCCTCTGACCGATACACTGTACATCACAGAAGTGGATGCCACTTTCGACCAAGCAGATACTTTCATGCCTCCGCTATCGGATAACTGGACGGAAATATCTGCCATTCATCACCCCAAAGACGATAAAAATCACTACAACATCACATTCCGCAAATTCTCACGCAAGCAATAACTACACAACGGACTCATTACAAGAAATGGCACAACACACTACAAGACATTGGTGGAAGTCTATCATCTCTTTCCTGATGGTTCTTTTTACCATGCCGCTTGGTCATGCTCTCATGGCCATAATGGAACACCTGCTTGTTCCACCGTATCTGCACTATGCCTCTTTTTCTTTAGGGTTTGTCGGGCTTCTTATGGTAATCTTTGGAGTATTCGCAACCGGAGATACAAGACAAACTTTATGGGGCTTCTTTGGAGGACTGCTCTTCTGGACCGGATGGGTAGAGTTCATATTCGTTTACTATGCCCAACGCTTTGGCGTACAAGCCGAGATCGTGGATGGAGAGGTGGTTACCAGACCCGAATACCTCATTCTTCCTGCCACTTTTGGGCTATGGGCTATGTTCATGGTGCTTTACCTGTTCAGCGTAAAGACGGGATGCAACTTCATCAATTGGTGGCAAAGGGTCCTTTTCAGAGGGAAGAAAAACGACATTGTTGTACGTCCGATGACCAGACATACCTCTATCGTAACCTTCATGGAGCTCAATATGATGCTCTGGTCATGCTATCTGCTGCTCATGTTCTGCTACGATGATCACTTTTTAGGAGAGTATCATCCCGTCACTTGGATCGTGTTTGCCGTATGTCTTATAGGCTCTCTATTCATGTTCAAAAAGCAGCTGAAGTTTGGATCCTGGGGTGCCAATATTCGCTTCTCGATAGCCACGGTCATCGTTTTTTGGACTGCCGTAGAAATTCTCGGACGGGTAGAGTTTTTCAAAGAATTTTGGACAGATCCACTCTCCCACCGCATGGAGATGATTCTTATCCTGCTACTCTTTGTTGGATTGGCGGTATATCTATGGATCAAGAGCGTAGCAAAAAAGAAAGAAACACTCCGGTCTCAAGAAGAGAGTAGCAGTTAGAACACTGCGCTCTCAATACCGAATCAAATAAGAAATGGTCTCGTCCCGATAACTATTGTAATGTTATCGGGACGAGGCTTTTCTATAAAATGATGTTTAGAGGGTTAAAGCACATTCGGCTTCCATATTCTTGGACTTCACAGGTTTGGGATAAAACAAAAAACAGACAGGCGCATGGCTACCGATTTTTTGTGAGAATACTTTTTCCGAACCCTTATAAAAACTCCTCCGAACCCTTTCATATCTTTTCCTGAACAGATTAAGAAAAGAGAGTCAAGGCTTGATGATCACAAATCAAGAGTTGATTTGTACAAGTCGAACCATGAAAACCGGTGGTCGAGTCGTGCTTTGTACTCTTGAATAGCTTTACGCTCTTTTCTTAATACGTTCAAATATTTTTCTGAACGGCTTTATTTTGAAAACTTTCCTCTTTTAAGACGAAAAGAGATCAAACAGACGCAACAAAAACAGCCAATTACCGGATCATTCAGATTCCGATAATTGGCTGTTGAGATTATACAAACGAAGCCGTTATGGCTTCCTATAAGCTGATATTAAGGAGTTACCTCTGCTTACTGCTCGCCATACCAAGAGGCATACATCTGATAGTTTGCAGCGATCTTCTTATTCATTTCGGTGGCTTGCTCTATTGCCACCTCTTTGATAAACTTAGCCGGCGAACCTGCATACAACGCTCCGGGAGGGATCTGTGTGCCACTAAGCACTACGCTGCCTGCGGCAACAATTGCTCCGGATCCGACCACGGCATGATCCATAACGATAGCTCCCATTCCGATAAGGGCACCCTCTTCGATGGTTGCTCCGTGAATGATTGCATTATGACCTATGGAGACGTTGTCTTTTATTATGCTCACAGATTTCTGGTAGAGCGTATGCACCACCGCGCCATCCTGGATATTGACATTGTTGCCTATTCTGATACTGTTTACATCACCGCGTAAAACAGTCCCGAACCATATACTGCATCCCTCTCCCATCTCTACATCTCCCACAACCACCGCATTGGTGGCAAGAAAACAACTCTCCGGAATCTTAGGGGTAAAGCCTCTGACGGTCTGTACTATTGCCATACTCTTCTATGTTTTACTCAAGCAGAGAGCGGAGCAGTCTTGGCTTTTAGCCATGCCGACTCTTCTGCGGTCAGTGAAGGACTAACCTCTGCATAAACCTGTGATTGGTAATCGTTGTACCACTTGATCTCTTCGGGAGTCATAAGAGAGACATCTACCAGATTGTTGTCCAAGTAGCACATTGTGAGCGTATCGAACGCGTAGAATGAGCCAAACTCGGTCTCTTTGTATGGAACACAGAGGATAAGGTTCTCTATACGTATTCCGTACTCTCCTGCAATGTAGAGTCCCGGCTCGTTGCTGGTGAAGCAGCCAAGCTCAAGAAGGGCAGGATTTTCGTCCATACGGATATTTTGAGGGCCTTCATGAACGTTGAGGAAGTGTCCCACGCCGTGTCCTGTTCCGTGTCCGTAGTTTTGACACACATCCCATAGAGCTTTACGCGCCAAGATGTCCAGCTGCGAACCTCTTGTTCCTTGAGGGAAGATAGCTCTTGCAATAGCGATGTGCCCTTTCAGTACACGGGTATAGTCTGCTTTCTGACGAGCCGTAGGGTTGCCGTCCAAAGAGACTGTTCGGGTAATATCCGTAGTTCCGTCGCGGTACTGACCGCCGGAGTCCAGCAGCAAGATACCTTTCTTCTCTACTCTCTTACAGCTATCTTTCTGTGCGCTGTAATGCACAATGGCTCCATTGCCGTTATATCCGCAAATGGTGGAGAAGCTATCGCTCACATAAAGATCTCCCTGCGCTCTGAACTCTGCCAGCTTAACTCCAATTTCATATTCCGAAGGCGTTTCCCCTGCATTCAACACTTTTTCCAGCCAGATAAAGAAACGAGTGAGAGCTACCCCGTCTCGCTGCATCGCCTTACGGTATCCTTCCACTTCCACTGCGTTTTTGATCGCTTTCAGACGAGTGATGGCAGAGGTCTTTATCACTCTTGGTGTGTGCGCCGGGATGGATTTGAACAAAGCGTAATTCGTTCTTGCATTATCGAGCAGTACCACCTCTTCTGCCGTAAGACCGGCAACATCCTTGTAGATGTCATTGTATGTACGCACCATTACACCGGCTTCGGATAGAGAGGCTTGCAGTTCGGCAGGTATCTTACCCTCCATTGTATAGATGTATGCAGCCTTTGGTGTAACAAGACCATAAGCTATACCCACCGGGTTGTAAAGCACATCCGTACCTCTTACATTGAAAAGCCAGGCAATCTCATCAAGCATGGTGATAATGCAAGAGTTGGCTCCGTCTGCAAGAAGAGTCTTTCTAAGCAGAGAAAGTTTATCTGCAACAGACATTCCCGCATACTTTAGAGGCTGCTCGTAGAAAGGAAACATCGGGAGAGTGGCAGGCTCTTCGTGCAAAGGTGCTATAAGATCTTTGTCCCACACAACCTCTATACCGTAAGGAGCAAGGGCATTTTGCGTACCCAATGCTTCTGCTGCCGACATGGATTTTCCGAAAAATCCCACTCTGCGGATAGTGGCTTTATGATCTCTGATATATTCAGGAATGGTTGGCGTAGCAGGCATTCCCATCTTGTAAAGCTCAATGGTGGTTCCTTTCAACTGCTCCGAGCCTTGCAAAAAGTAGCGAGAGTCTGTCCACAATCCTGCATGATCTGCGGTAACCATCACTGTTCCGGCAGAACCATTAAAGGAAGAGATCCACTCTCTATCCTTCCAACATTGTGGGGGATATTCGCTCAAGTGATGATCCGAACTCGGAATGATGTAGGCATCTATTCCTTCCTTTTTCATGCTTTCTCTTAAACGAGAAAGTCTGTTTATAATGATTTGCTTGTCCATGTTTATTGAATTTGTTTGGTACTTGTCTATCTGTGTGAGTCTCTAAGGAGATCATTGATGGTCTTTACCGGATTGAATGTTTCGGCAGGCACTTCCACAAATGCGGTGTTCCAGCCTGCCATTGCGCCATTCCAAAGTCCGGGAAGTTCGAGAGCCTTTAATCTCTCTCCGCCTTTGCTCTTTTCCGCAATAAATCCGGTGTTTTCATCTATAAACGCAGTAAGGTCAAAGAATTTTCCCTGATAGTCTTTGATACTGCAAACTATATCTACGGGATTGAAGTGTGTACCCGATAAAAGAAGCTCTCGTCCCTCTTCTGTGGAAGTGTCTATCTGTGTTCCTTCCAAGATCTGAAGAGATGTGGTTCCATCCTCATGCTCGATAATATAAGGCCCGCCACCGGGTTCCCCCTCATTTTTTACCATTCCGCATATACGAATGGGACGGTTGAGTTTCTCGCGGATGATTCTTACCGCATCTTCCGGATGCAGTCCCTCAATATTTATATCCACCGAGAAGTAGCGATAAAGCAGATCTCTTGCCTGCTCGATGGTATCACGAGAGATGCGTCCTTTGGTCAAACTCTCCATCAGACGATAAACCTTGTTGCGAAGAAAGACCAGGAAGCCGCCCAGTACTTTCTTATAAATCACCGTCTCGCACTTATGATGATCGGGCACTACATTATCTATATTCTTGATGAAAATAATATCCGCATCTATTTCGTTCAGGTTCTGAATGAGAGCACCATGTCCGCCGGGACGAAATACGAGTCTGCCCGTTTTCGGATCCCTTAAAGGCTGATTGTTCATATCCACTGCAATGGTGTCCGTTTCCTTTTTCTGGATGCTGTAAGAGATATTGTAGTTTACGGAATAGTGCTCCTCCATGAGAGTTTTCTTCTGATTCATCAGCTCGTTGAACGGTGCTATGTGTTCGGGAGAAAGGGTAAAGTGCAGATGCACATCGCCTTGAAGATCCTTTGCATACATTGCTCCCTCTGCAAGATGCTCTTCTGCCGCTGTTCTGTTTCCATCCTTATACTTATGAAAAAGGAGAAGAGCCTTCGGAAGATTTCCGTAATTGAGCCCTTTTTCTTCTATCAGATAAGATATGACTTTACGATACTCTCCCTGTGCCAACATTCTTGTACAGGTCTTAAACTCGTTTTTCAGACAAACACTATTGAGTGCATCGAAAAATGCAAAGAGATGAATCTGATCCAGAACCGACTTCACAGAATCCGGAAGCTCTTCCATGCTGCACTCCTGAGAGTTTGAAAGCACCTCGTACAGCTCTTTAAACATCCGAGATGCGGCTCCGGAAGCAGGAATAAACTTTATAATCTTCTTCCCGGAAGAAGATTGTGCCTTGCTCCACTCCTCTAAATACTTAACCTGTTCCTCTTTTGACAGTCTTGTAATGCCGTCTCCTACCGTGGCGGATCGTAATACCTTGAGATAAGGAAAGCCATTTGTAAGACGTTTGATCTGCTTCTCTATTTCTTTAAGAGAGAGTCCTTGCTCTTCGATCTGAAGCAAGTCTTCTTGCGTTAAGTAATCAGGGATTTGCATAGGTCGTTTCTACTGTTTTTACACTCCTACAAATATAGACAGAACCAAGAAGAAAACCTAATTATAAACCGGTTCTTAACAGAGCTTATCGGGCATTATCCTCTGCTTATTCTTACTTTACCAGAGAGCATAATGCAAAGAGACCGCTTGAGCATGATGCTCAGGCGGTCTCTTCTATGATTAAGTATGTTGCGTTGTTGCAACTCTTCGGGTTCTCCGGTCTTATTTTTCCTCGAAACGAGCAGTAAAGAAGCGGAGTTGCTTCGGTTCATAAACGAAACGCAGACCCTTGATGTCCTCTTTGTGTTTGAAGAGTTTGATCACTGCATCCGCTACAAGATCCATATGCTTATAAGTGTAAACACGACGAGGAATAGTAAGACGAACAGTTTCGAGCTTAGGTCTGTGATTTTCTCCGGTCTTAACATCTCTACCGGCAGACACGATACCACGTTCCATTGCACGTACACCACCTTCCACGTAAAGGTTGGCAGCAAGACTTTGTGCAGGGAAATCGTCTTGTGTCAAATGCGGACAGAAGCGTCTTGCATCCAAGAATACAGCATGACCTCCAATAGGTTGTATCACAGGAATACCTGCTTCAATAAGACGCTGACCAAGATAACGCACTTGCAATACACGGTGTTGGATGTACTCGAACTGCATACTTTCGCGAAGACCGATAGCCATAGCTTCCATGTCGCGTCCTGCCATCCCCCCGTAAGAAGGCATACCCTCGTAAACAACAACCAATTCTTTTGCACTTTGGAAAAGCTCTTCGTCGTTCATACAAAGGAATCCACCGATGTTCACAAGACAGTCTTTCTTACCACTCATGGTACAACCATCTGCGTAGCTAAACATTTCGTGAACAATCTCTTTGATGCTTTTATCTGCAAAGCCCTCTTCTTGTTCTTTGATGAAATAAGCATTTTCAACGCAGCGAGTAGCATCGTAGAACACCTTGATGCCATGCTTTTGTGTAAGTTCTCTCACTGCTCTCATGTTCTTCATGGAAACAGGCTGTCCACCTGCCAAGTTCACCGTTACAGCTAAACAAACATAAGCAATGTTTTCAGCGCCTTTTTCCTGAATAAGCTTCTCTAACTTCTCCAAGCAGATATCTCCCTTGAATGGGATTTCAAGACCGGCATCGTGAGCTTCATCTCTGATGATATCAACGAAGATACCGCCATTTCTTTCTTGGTGATAGCGAGTGGTGGTGAAGTACATATTACCCGGCACATATTGTCCCGGCTTAATAGCGATCTGGCTCAACAAGTTTTCCGCACCTCTGCCTTGGTGAGTAGGCACAACATGCTTGAAACCAAAAAGCTCTTGTACGGTAGCCTCCAAGTGATGGAAGTTTTTACTACCGGCATAAGCCTCATCACCGATCATCATACCTGCCCATTGCTTATCGCTCATTGCGTTTGTTCCACTGTCGGTAAGCAGGTCGATGTAAACATCTTCACTGTTGATAAGGAAAGTATTGTACCCTGCTTCACGGATTACACGTTCACGCTCTTCACGTGTATTCATCTTCACGGTTTCTACCGCCTTTATTCTAAACGGTTCTGCAGGGAAGTTTTTTAAATCCATAATAGAAATAATTTGAAATAGTTAATAATGAATCTGGACAAATATACACAAAGATTTCATATCTTAGCAGTCTCTTACAGAGAAAATCACTTAATACTTACAGAAGAAATATGAACCACGCAAAAATCGAAAAAGCAGGCTTTGCAACAAAAGCTATTCACGGAGGATCAGAAAAAAATGCCTACGGAGCACTTGCAACACCGATCTTTCAAACCTCAACATTTGTATTCGACTCGGCAGAACAAGGAGGAGCTCGCTTTGCCTTGGAAGAACCGGGATATATTTACTCTCGATTAGGAAACCCATCCTGCACCAAAGTGGAGAAGAAACTTGCTCTGCTCGAAGGCGCAGAGGCAGCAATGTCCACCGCATCAGGTATAGGAGCAGTAACTTCTGCTATTTGGATACTGGTACAGACCGGAGATCACATTGTGGCACACAGGACTCTTTATGGCTGTACACATGCTTACTTCACTCACGGTCTGTCCAGATACGGAATAGAAGTAACTTATGTGGACATGAGAGACCCGCAAGAGGTTGCCAAAGCAATGCGCCCGAATACCAAAGTGGTATATCTTGAAAGCCCTGCAAACCCTAATATGGATATGATAGACATTGCCGCCGTGGCAGAGATAGCCCACCGCCAAGAAGGCGTACAGGTGATGGTGGATAACACTTACTGTACCCCTTACATCTGTCGTCCATTGGAACATGGTGCGGACATCATTATCCACTCTGCCACCAAGTATCTTAACGGACACGGAGATGTCATAGCCGGATTTGTTGTCGGAAAAGAGGAATACATCAATCAGGTACGACTATTGGGAGTGAAAGACCTTACCGGTGCATCGCTCAGCCCATTTGACGCATTCCTTATAGACAGAGGTATGAAGACTCTTCCGATACGAGTGGAAAAGCATAGTGCAAACGCACAAAAGGTTGCCGAGTTTCTCGAAAAGCATCCTCAGGTCTCATCCATCTCATATCCAGGGCTCGAAAGTTTCCCTCAAAGAGATCTGGTAAAGAAATATATGTCTCTTCCCGGAGGTATGATCTCTTTTGAGCTCAAAGGTGGAATGGATGCCGGAAAGAAACTTATCAATGCGATGCAGATGTGTAAAGTGGCAGTAAGTCTTGGAGACGCAGAAACACTTATCCAACACCCTGCCAGCATGACCCACTCCCCTTACACACCGGAAGAGAGAGTCATGGCAAATATTTCGGACGGGCTGGTAAGACTCTCCGTTGGTCTTGAAGATGCAGCAGATATCATAGCCGATCTCAAGCAAGGATTGGATGCGCTTTAATAGGCAGTAACAGCCACATTGCGAAGACACTATGATAAGGGAAAAAACGCTCCCCGATGAAAATCATAACTCAATGGGAACTCCTTCCTCCATGCAAGCTCACAGCAACACTCCTTGCTGTGAGCTTGTTGTTTGTGGATCCCTCTTCTTCCTTGATGGATTTTATCTCAAAAAACCGACGGATTGGCAAGCAATGACGAAGATATAAAAAGAAGCCTCTTTCCATAATCGTATCTTCCGAAAACGAGAAAGAAAATATGCCGTTCAGAGCGAAATTTTTATATAAATCCGAATCAGGGAAATCAGGCTCTCCTTTCCCCTCTCGTCTCCTCTCTTCTCCTATCAAAAAGAAGAAGAATGAAGATAAAACACACCATATCAACAGATTATAAAACCAGCCCAATCTGAGAAAAAATTTTTCTTCAGTCCGTTTGATGGGGCTTTTTCGCGTTAATAAGCGTAAATTTTAACACCCACCTCTGTAAACAAATCCTAATGCAATTTTATGCTTAAAAACAGCCAAAAAGGGGACAAAACAGCTAAAACACTAATAACCAGGCAAGTAATCAAAAATTCTAAACACGTTAATCGAATCCGGTAAACGTGTTTAATGAAATCACTAAACGTGTTCATTGAAAAATTAAACACGTTTAGCCGACAAAATATGCTCGTTTACTGTTTGGGCTTAACGAGTATCGGAATTTGTGTTAATAAAACAGCCTGAATTTAACAGTTCGGTCGTGCTCTGAAAACGCCCCCTCCGATCAAAATAGAGAGCGCAAAAATGGACACATTTCTGCGGTATGGAATATATAAAAACAGCTCCACAAAAGGGAGCTGAAAACTGAAACGAGAAAATATAAATAGCAACACTTTTTCTTTATACCTTTGTCGGATAAAAGGCGTCGGGAGCCTTTTTCCCAAAAGACTCCCGACAAAAATTTGTATTTATCACTTTTAGTATGGTTCCTTTGTGTCAGGAAATATGCTCGCGATTGCGGGAGTGCTCCATCATCGGAATCTCCACTTGTCCTCACGAAGGGACATATTTAGTTAGTTCAGCCTATGTTTGGCAAAGCGATTATTGTATTACTATTACGCTGACAAAGTTATCTCCTATGATAAAATATGCAAATACCTAATAATATTGATTTTGAATAAAATCCGTACCTAAAAACTATCATTGCTAATCTCGACCATATATTGTAATTTTGATACGAAATAGTTAGACGAAATATTTTTCGCAGTATAAAAGATATAAATACAGACATATAGAATGAAGACAATATATAATGGTCGTAGTAAAATGGCAGATCTGATCAGCGAAAACTACAATATGCTTCTGCTGATGAACAGGTTTGGCATCCCTTTGGGTGTGGGAGAAAAAAGCATCGCAGAGGTCTGCAGGGAAAACAGCGTGGATCTGGAGACATTCCTCTACGTGGTACACTACCTCTCTTCTCGTACAACGGGAGACAATATGGATTTGCATAGAAGAATATCCATACCGCAGCTTATTGTTTATCTACGCAATTCGCACGACTACTTCCTGCATTACCGCCTTCCGGAGCTAAGGAGCAAGCTGCTGAATGCCCTCGAAGAAGCTCCCCAAGATGTCGTGTATGTCATTATCAAATTCTTCGATGAATACGAGGACGAAGTACGTAAACACATGAGTTATGAAGACAAATATGTATTCCCTTATGCAACGAAGCTGATAAATGGAGAGAAAGATAGCAAGTACAATATAGATATATTCCGCAAGAAACACGACCAGATAGAGCTTAAGATCAAAGAGCTGAAAAATATTCTTATCAAATACTACCCAACACAAAGCGGGTATAAACTTCACAGCGTACTATACGATATTTTTGCATGTCAGATAGAACTTTATGACCACAACCATGTAGAAGATCATGTCTTTATACCTGCAGTGGCGAAGCTAGAAGAAGAGATGTCGGATAGTTTAGTATAAATCTATATTTTTGAACATAAAATCGAAACTCCTGACATGCAAAAGAAAATAGTCATAGCCATCCCATATCCTCTTCTTCGCATAGGCTTGGAGAATACTATAAAACGAGTAGAGATACTAGCCAAATCGCACTACTTCGTTCTTCACAGCCCCGAAACTTTGGGGGAAGTCCTTTTGGCAGAAAAGCCCGATTTGGTTTTGGTCTCTTCCTCTATCATCGGAGGGATTATGGTACAAACCCTTAAAGAGCAAACCTCTTGCCCCCACACTCATTTCGTAGTGGTAGGAGGGCTTCCGGGAGAATCTATTGAAGCCAAATATTATGATGCATCCATCCTTTTCACCGACACGGAAGAGGAGATAGAGAAGAAGATCTCTCGCCTGTTTGAACAGGAAGAAAAGGAGAAGAAGAGCAATGAAGAGCAACAAGTACTCACCCCAAGAGAGAAAGATATTGTGATATGCGTCGTGAAAGGACTTACCAATAAGGAGATAGCCGATGAGCTTTTCCTTTCAACCCATACGGTCATCACTCACAGGCGTAACATTGCGAAAAAACTACAGATACACTCCCCTGCCGGTCTCACAATCTATGCGATAGTGAACAAGCTTGTGGAGCTTAAAGATATCAAGCAAAACATCGACCCGAACTCATAATATCCTCTCTCCGGAATGTATTTTTTGATCTTCGGAGGGTGGATTATGGTTCTGGAATATCTGTTTACAGGAATATTGGCTTGCGTATCCATGAATCGGTATTGCTTGGGATCGCAGTGCTTGAGAATAGTCTCTCATATCTTGTTTCCGTACTCTTACAAGGTAGTTTCAAAGGACAACTTCTCTTTTTTTAGCCGTCTAGGCAATGTTTTTGGAGTTGCTTAGCGTGGGTCGGATCATATAGGCAATTCACATTACATTTGGTATTTTTCTCTTTTGTACAATCATAGGCATACCGCTTAGCAAAAAACATTTTGCTCTTATCGAGTTATCGCTTGTTCCTTTTGGGAAAACCTTTGTAACGGCATCGTTCACTTCGCGTATCTGAACCGCTTTTGCAACAGGCTGAAAAGGATAAAGAGTGTTGAGTAATAGAGTAAAAGGGCAGGTATTCCAATCATGAGCTCTCCATCAAGTCCGGGAATAGAAGCAAAGTAAGAAGTTACAGCCGTTAGGGTTTCCAGTACCCGATTCACTCCCAATCCTATAATGGGAGATAGAATAGGAAGAAAGAGCAAAGAAAGCACGAGGAACAAGCCCAATACGATAGCGATGGTAGCGAGTAGCGTTACCGGAATATTGCTCCAGAGAAAGACCAGGCTCCAACGATTGGTAAAGTATGCGAGCCATGCCCAAATACCCAAATGAGCTGTGATAGAAATCCACAGAATATTGAACAAATAGACCAATATGGGATGTTCGGGCTTCAAAATCTTTTTGCAAAAAGGATAAAAGTGAAGTATGCCCCAGACAGCAAAGACACTGAGAAGGAATCCCATATTGAAAATATAGTAAGGGGCTACCATGAGAATCGCAACAACAGTTCCCGTCCATATTTGTACGGCATCGGCTCTCCTGTTCAAACTCTTATAAAGAAGCAGAAAAGCAATCATCACGAAAGCCCTCACAGTGGATGGAGAAGCTCCCGTGAGAAGCGTGTAGGAGAGCAGAAGCGGTAAAGCTATAAGATAACGGTATGACCGATGACGGTATTGGGGCAATAAATGTTTGAGCAACCAGAGCAGACAAGAGGCAATAACGCCAAGATGAAATCCGCTTATAGCCAAGACGTGTGCCACTCCCGATGCTTCAAATGAACGACGCACATCGTCATAGTCTTGATTTTTATACCCTAAGCATAATGCGTAGAAGAGAGAGCGTGACGATGGAGATAGTATCTCGCCAAGAGCCTTTTCCGTTCGGGAGATGATTTTCTCTCTGTAGTTTTCGAACTTATCTCTGATGCTCTCTCCGGCTTTTTCTTTTCCGGCAGCAACGATTTCAGACTTATCTAACCATGCGTACCGGAAATAGCCTTCCCCTTTGAGGTAGGTGTAGAAAGAGTTATTCTCCGGTGCATTCTTGCCAAAAAGATCGTGAGGAGAAGATAAAAGGGTTACGGCATCCCCTTTGGTATATAGAGGTAAATCTGCCGAAGAGCTGCCTCTAACCGTTGCGTAGACTTTTCGAGGAAGAAAAATATTTTCCGAAAATGGCATCAAGGAGAGAGTGATTGCCCCTTTCCGGTTCAGCGTTCTTTCTGTGATGATATACTTACGACTCTGATCCCATCCCGACGGACTATTGATACGATAACCATAGAGTATGCCAAATGCCATCATAAGCACTGTCCACAGCAGTGCAACAATCCAAGGGGAAGCATACTTAAAAGCAAAAAGAAGATCCGGAGAGCATTCTTCCCTATCCCAAGGAAAAGTACTCTCCGGATCTTTTTCTCTTCTACCCGATATTGAGCTAATATAAATCCCTGCCGTCAGTGCCACAAATGCAATGGCGGCTACAACCGGCAAAGAGACTCTTGAAGCGTAAAAGTAGACCCAAACGAGCGCAACAACCAGAGCCGATAGCAGGAAATACGCCGGTCTGGAAGCATATCTTGTCGGAGTCATCTGCTGTTCCGATACTTAGCAAGAGAGCAGTGTCTCTATTCTCTCCTCAGGATTCTCTGCCGCAAAGACATAATTCCCGGCAACTAAAACATCCACTCCACAAGAGATGAGTTGTGCTCCGGTCTTTTCATTGACTCCACCATCCACTTGGATAAGAGTATTCAGTTCTTGCGCATCTATCATCTCACGAAGCTCTTTGACCTTATCGTAAGTCCTTTCTATAAATTTCTGTCCTCCAAATCCCGGATTTACGGACATCAAAAGTACCATATCCGCTTCTCGGAGAATATCTTTCAGCAAAGCCACAGGTGTATGCGGATTCAGAGCAATACCCGCTTTCATCCCCTGTTCTTTGATTGCAGTAAGGGTTCGATGAAGATGCGAACAAGTCTCATAATGCACGGTGAGCATATCTGCACCGGCACTCTTAAAAACCGAGATGTATGGAGTGGGATCTACTATCATTAAGTGTACATCGAGAAACTTTGATGTCATGCTCCTTACAGCTTTTACCACCGGGACTCCAAAGGAAATATTAGGGACAAAGACACCATCCATAATGTCCAAGTGCAACCATTCCGCTTTGCTTCTATTGAGCATGGCAACATCATCAGCCAGATGAAGAAAGTCCGCAGAAAGCAAAGAAGGAGATATTATACGTTTGCGATTCATAATATGTTTAGCATTTAGGTTTTTATCATCAATTATAAACAGATGGGAGATCTAATGCTTATCTCCATCTATTCGGATCACACGGATCACATCATTATGTTCTTTGAGTGTAACCATAAGGTCTTCCAGTTGTGCCACATCCGAAACACGGATGGTCATCTGCCCTTCAGCCATTTCTCTATTGGCACGGAAGTTAATATCCCAAAGTTCGATACCTTTATCCTTGAGAGTTGTAAGGATGTTGAGCACAAAGAAATCTATATTGACACCATATATACCCAAAGTCACCCTGAAAGGCGAATGCACATGCGCTCCCCACTCTACATTGACAATACGATTGCCGTGAGAAGCTTTTTGATTTATTGCTACCTGACAATACCTCTTGTGTATCACCACCTGATTGTGTTCATTCAGGATACCATGTACCTCTTCTCCCATTATGGGTCTGCAACATGAAGGGCGAATATAATTTCTGTACCCTTCCTGAGAGGTAAGGGTATAGGTCTCTTTAATTTTGCTAAGATCCATCGCCGGAGTAGTACGAAGAACCACCAATGGGTCGTGCGGATCCACAACTTCATCATTCTGATGTGCGACAATGCCATCCAAAAGTTCGGTTGTAAGCTTTACCACTCCATGCGCTATATCTATAAGCATGTCTTCAAAAGAGAGATAACCGGGAAGAGGAGATGCCTTGCACTTCTCCACAAGGGCTTTATCCTGATTGTTCTTCTCGCAAAACTCTTGCAGAATCTCCCTTCCTTTCTTAATATCATTCTCTCTCTGCTTGTTCAAGTATCGGATAATATGACGCTTCACGGAGGGATTGGTTACAAACTTCAACCAAGTCTCCTTGGGACGTGTCTTGGATGTGGTTATTACTTCAACCTGATCTCCATTGGAGAGACGATAGTCCAATCCCACCATTTCATGATTCACTTTTGCACCTATACAATGATCACCAAGCTCCGTATGTATAAGGTATGCAAAGTCGAGTACGGTAGAACCACGTGCGATACCTATCTGATCTCCTTTGGGAGTAAAGACCAACATCTTTTCGTTTGACATATGAAACATCATGTTCTCATAGTCGTCAGATGCACTCGGACCGGGATTGCTGAGAAGTTCTTTGACGTTATTCAGTATTCGTTCTTCTACTTCGTCCACCTTGAAAGCTTCTGCCTTATAACGCCAATGGGCTGCGAGTCCTTTCTCAGCCATCTGGTGCATCTGTCTGGAGCGGATCTGTACTTCTATCCACTCGCCCGAAGGTCCCATTATGGTGATATGAAGTGCTCTGTAACCATTCTCTTTAGGACGTGTTACCCAGTCTCGGATACGATCATCTTTGAGTCTGAAATGAGAAGCTAACACCTGATATATTCTGAATATATCGGTATACTCCGTCTCCGGAGAGGTAGGGGTAAAAATGATACGTATGGCAAAAATATCGTAGATCTCGGAGAAAGGAACCTGCTTGCTCTTCATCTTTCTCCAAATAGAGTAAACAGACTTGATGCGATAGTGCATCTCATAGTTTAGACCTATATTATTAAGATCTTTCTTGAGAATGTTCTCACAAAGTAAGAAGAGGTCTTCCCTGCTCTGCTTGGTATTTTCGATATTTCGCTTTATTTCTGCATACTCTTCCGGGTGATCGTATTTCAGGGAGAGATCTTCAAACTCGGTTTTGATGTCGTACATTCCCAGACGTTCTGCCAAAGGAGAGTAAAACAGCCGTGTCTCTGCTGCAATTTTCGCCTGCTTCACTGCCGGCATACTGCTGAGCGTACGCATATTGTGAAGACGGTCAGCTATCTTGACCAAAATCACACGAATATCTTTATTGGCTGTAAGCAACAATCTGCGTATGTTCTCAAGCTGTGCCGAAGTATCCTGCGTAACCACATCGACGGATTTTGCCAATATCTCACCGGAAAGTTTGGTAAGACCATCCACGATTACCGCAATGGTAGGACCAAACATATCTTCAATATCTTTGATAGTGTACTCTGTATCTTCCACCACATCATGCAAGAGAGCAGCAGAGATACTGGTAGAACCGAGACCTATTTCATTGCAACAGATATCTGCAACGGCAATAGGATGCAAGATATAAGGCTCTCCGCTTTTTCGTTTAGCCCCGGCGTGTGCATCCTTAGCCAGCTGGAATGCCTTGACGATAACATCTGTACGTTTACGGTGATTGCTATTCCGGTAATCTTGTATCAGCTTATCGAATGCTTTCTGGATAAGAATCTGACCTTCTTCTTCACTTATGATTTTTGTATCCTTTTTGGTCATGGCTCTGTACTCTATAGTTGTTAATAGAACAATAACAAATATAGCAATTCTTTAAGAATATACATCTTGTGTCAGCTTCCTGAAACGACGATGCAGCAACAATCCCAAAGCCGAGAGACTGACAGGGAAAGCCATCCAAACACCCAAGACTCCCAGTTCCAACTTTATGCCCAAAACGTACACTAAAGAGAGGGCAAGAAAAATATGACAAAAGAGAGCGCAGACAGCCATATACTTAACGTCTCTTATCCCTCTGAGAGCATTGGCATAGAGGATCTGCGTGAGGTCGCCAAACTGATAGACAATAACGGGAAAGATGAGCAGTGAAACCGTAGAGACAATATCTATACTGTCTGTAAAGAGATAGCCGATATAGTTCCTTGTCAGGAGTAGGACGACTACCGTAACAAGAGCAAGAAAGATGAGCATATTGCGTCCGCCTTGAACCACTCGCCTCATCTCCGAGACAAGTCCTTCGCCATAGTATTTACTCATCAGTATGGTTACGGCAGCCGAAAGTCCGTAAAAGATCATAAATCCGAGCGTAGAGATCACACTCATGATCTGATGTGCCGCCAAAGCATTAGCCCCCATCCATCCCACCATCACTACGGCAAGAGAGAAAGAAGCTGTCTCCATTCCCATCTGAGCTGCTGTGGAGAGCCCTAATCCGAATAGAGATTTTACATGCACGCGCTTCACCTGTCCTCTCTCCTTAGGTAATGATTCATAGAGCTTCACGAATGAACGCCCCTTGTAACAGACTACTCCGAGAGCGACAAGACAAAACAACCTCGCAATAAATGTCGCCAGACCTGCACCTGTAAGCCCAAGCTCCGGAAAGCCCAGCTTACCGTATATCAGCAGATAGTTCAGTACAATATTCAGTCCGTTGGACAAAAGCATTATGATCATAGGGGCAGACGGATTACCTGCTCCCTCCGCATACTGCTTGTAACCATTGAAAAGCATCAGCACCGGAATGGATGCCAGCTGTATAATATAGTATGGTACAATAAGCGGAATAAGCTCCTCCGGTTGGTTGAGAAGATCTATCCTCAGCAGCAGAAAGCCCATAACCAAAACCAGAAAGAGGGCAATGATAAGGTTGGCAAGCAGTGCACTTT
This sequence comes from Porphyromonas canoris, assembly GCF_000765975.1. Taxonomy (NCBI): domain Bacteria; kingdom Pseudomonadati; phylum Bacteroidota; class Bacteroidia; order Bacteroidales; family Porphyromonadaceae; genus Porphyromonas; species Porphyromonas canoris. Next base: position 78,804 of record NZ_JQZX01000009.1, on the reverse strand, counting down.
TCAGCAGAGAGAGGTGTTCTCCGTCTTTTCCGGTTACGGAGGTGGCGATCAGAGGAGAAAGCCCGTAAGAGAAACCCAGCCCGAAGATAAAGGCAAGGTTCATGAAGTTGTTTACGAAAGAGGCAGAAGCAAGCTCCGGAGTACCATAATGCCCGACCATCATATTATCTATGAAGCCGACAAGAATAAGACCGACCTGACCCAAAATGATAGGAAGGCCGAGCTTCAGGAGTGGTTTGTAATACGGATTTTGAAGCCGACAACGGGAAAAAGACATCTAAATCTCTTGCCAATAACAGATACGACAACAGAACAAAAAAGAAGTAATCTCTTACTTCTTCTTTTTCTTCAATATCACCACCTTCTTGATGTAGACGGGCGACACCGGCTGATCTGCTCCGTCCGTCGAGACAGACTGTATCTTTTCTACCGTATTCATTCCCTTCACCACCTCTCCGAAGACCGTGTAATTTCCATCCAGATGCGGAGTGCCTCCCATCATTTTGTAGGCTTCTTTGATCTCATCTGTAAAGGTTAGGCCTTTGCTTGCTTCGTACCTTTTGAGATCCGAATCCAGATAACACTTACCCGTCACGATGTAAAACTGAAAGGAGGATGACTTCTTCTCCGGATTGACATCATCTCCGGTGCGAGCCGCCGCCAACGCTCCATATTTATGGAAATACTTCGGATACACTATCTCAGCCGGGAGAAGCTCCGAGTGTTTCTCTTCCAATCGTGTGGCGGAGAGGGAGTCTCCTTTGAGCACATTGCCGCCGGCTTGCACCATGAACTGCTTGATCACACGATGGAAAATGACCTTATCGTATGCCTTTTCCCGCACGAGACGGATGAAATTGTCCCTATGCAAAGGCGTCTCATCGTACAGACGCACCTCCACACTTCCCTTATTGGTTACGATCTTCACATAAGTGGCTGTATCTTGCGGTGCATCAGTGGCAAAAGCGAGACCGGACAGCGATAAAAACGCAACAATGGCGCAAAGTATTTTTCGAGACATAATCTTAATCTTTTTAATCGAGACATCGCGACCTTCCGTGTGGGGGTGCTTTATCTCCAAAACCAAACTTCGTCGCAAAGATACCAAAACAGACTCAATAAGAGCCTCTTCCCTGCCGTTGCGGGAAGAAAAATCTTCTCGAATATCGGGAGAAAAGCAATAAAAATCACCATTTCTTGCGATTGTGAGCCGTCGTCGGATTCGATACATTTGCAGATATTTCACACAACCGACATTCACAATCATGGACCTCTCCTTCTTCACAACACTAAAGCCCGGCTGGCTCAACACATGGATTCTCTCACTGGGAGCGCTGCTCGTACAGTTCGTATGGATGGCACTTTTCCGCGAAGGAGGCAGGCGGGCGGTGGACACCTCCTGGTACACAGCCAAAGACAAAATCAACGCCTCCGTCAGCACCTCATTGCAGATCCTCCTGATCCTGCTCTCGATCTTCGTCCCCTTCAAGTGGGGCACGGCATGGTTCACGGTCGGCATCATCGTCTTCTCCGTCTCCTTGCTCGCCTCGATATACGCCTATCACAGCTACGCCGCAGGCGAACCGGGAAAAACCATCAGGGGCGGACTCTACCGCCGGTCTCGCAACCCGATGTACTTCTTCTTCTTTCTTTCGATGTTCGGGCTCTGCATCGCCTCGGCATCTTTATGGATGCTGCTCGTGATGGTACCGTTTGCCATCTCAACCCACCTGACCGTCTTGGGAGAAGAGCGTTACTGTGCAGAGACTTACGGCGAAGAATACCTCCGATACAAAGCAAATACGCCGCGATACTTCCTATTCTTCTGACAGCAGACGCAGGCACGTCCCCGGTCATTTCCGTATAACAAAGATCCCGATGCAGGCACTCTTCGCATCGGGATCTTTTTGCTTTTCGGAAGACACCTCCGCCGAGATGGAGAAAAAAATGATTCGGAGAAGGAGAAAAAGCAGTAGAAAAAACCTTTTTTCTTACCGTGCAAAAAGTAAGAAATAATCGGGGAAAAACGCATATCCTAATTACCAATTCTATATTTCACGGCGAGAAACCAATATTTCACGGCGAGAAACCAATATTTCACGGCGAGAAACCAATATTTCGCGGCGAGAAATATAGAATTGATAAATAAGAACAGAACTTTTACTCAGCTGCTTTTCAGTTTCAGATCATTGGAAACAGAACTTTTACTCGGCTGCTTTTCAGCCTCCGATCATCGGGAACAAAACTTTTACTCAGCTGCTTTTCAGCCTCCGATCATCGGGAACAAAACTTTTACTCGGCTGCTTTTCAGCCTCCGATCATCGGAAACAGAACTTTTACTCGGCTGCTTTTCAGCCTCCGATCATCGGGAACAAAACTTTTACTCGGCTGCTTTTCAGCCTCCGATCATCGGGAACAGAACTTTTACTCGGCTGCTTTTCAGCCTCCGATCATCGGGAACAGAACCTTTTTTGAGCTGTTTTCAGGACAAATCCGCATCCGGGCAGATGCCGAGATAAGCATCAAAGAAAACCCCGCCGACCTCTTTTGCAAGATCGGCGGGGTTTCTTTTATGAATAGTTTAATGAATGCGGAAAGATCAGGCTGCAAAGAAAACCATCAATCCTCCTATGATGATGTATCCGAGAGCATAAGGCAGTGCGGAGCGGAGAATATCTCCATCCTTGCCCGGCATGTCGCAGGAAGCTGTCGCAATGGCAATGCTCTGCGGAGAGATGATCTTGCCACCGGTTGCTCCCGTAGTGTTTGCCGCCACGAGCCAGTTGGGATCGGCATAGTGGAGCTGACCTGCAACGTTGGCTTGCAGCTTGCCGAAGAGGATATTGGAGGAGGTGTCGGAGCCTGTTACAAAGGTTCCGATCGCTCCGATCAATGGTGCGAAGAACGGATAATAAGCTCCCGTTGCGCCTGCCAATGCGGTTGCAATCACAAGAATCATTCCGGCATAGTTCATCACGGATGCCATGGCAACAAGACTGATAATGGTTACTGTCGTTTTCCTCAGATTGACAATGGTCTTCGCCAGTACCACCATGAGCTTTTTGAATGAAAGTCCTTGTATAAGTCCTCCAACAATGGTGCCGAGGAACAACATCAGTCCGGCATTGGAGAGCCAGCCGAAAGCGAAATACTTGCCTTGTTCATAGATGGGAAGATGAATCTTGGAGACCAGTGTGGACTTTAGAAGTTCGTTGATCGGCTTTACCAACGGTCCGCTCAGTACAATGAAGAGAAGGATGAACAGGTAAACACTCCATGCCTTGAAAGCACCGTAAAGCGTCGTCCCGGAAGAGGTGCTCTCTTCTTTCTTTGGTGCAAAAATCTTGGCATAGGCTATAATCGCCAGGATTGCAGCGATACTTCCCAAGATCGCAGGCGTCTCTGCTCCGAGATTCTTTGCAACCACATACTGCACGACAAGAGAGATACCTCCCACCCAAAGAGATAGTAGAATGTTCTTGACAATCTTCTTTGCGGAAGGATCCGTAATGGTGAGTATCACAAATGGTATGAGTATCATCAGAGGAGAACACTGCAAGACGAATTTTGCAGAGATGTCGCACACTTCCGCCTGAGTAGCCACACCGTTGGCAGCAACCTCATTGGCAAGAGTAGTAACCGGAACGCCTACGGCACCGAAACCTGTCGGAACGCTGTTGGCTATCAGCGAAACCAATGCAGAGAAGCCGGGCTTGAAGCCTAACCCTATAAGTATCGCCGCAGGTATGGCTACCGCTGTTCCAAAACCTGCCATCCCTTCCAACAATCCGCCAAATCCCCAAACGAGCAAGAGCACCATTATTCCCTTGTCGTCCGTAAGAGAGGTAAACTGTTTCTTTATCACCTCTATCTCCTTGCTTTCAAGCAGGACATTATAGCTGTATATAGCCATGAGAATGATGATAAGGATAGGGAAAACTGCTTTCAAAATGCCTTCCACAACAGCCCAACCTACTCCCGGCATAGAGAAACCATCCTTTGCAAACCCAAGAGCCGGAGCAGCAAACAATGCTATAAGAATGGTGATACAAAGAGTAATGAATGCGCTTCTGTGTCCGGGCTGCTTAAGCCCCAACATGAGCACAAACAGAAGCAAAATAGGTAATACGGATAATAAGACTGCCATAATTCTACTATTATTTAATTACACATATATACACCTTCTCTCTTGTCAGATCAAGAGGACCACAGACTCTTTTGCCCCGTGAGCTCCTTTTACCAAAGCCTGTTCGATATCTGCCGTCTTGGAGGGACCGGATATGAATCCTCTGAATTCTCCCTCAAACTTATGAGAGATGCGCGGCATCGCTTCGTGCATGGTATCTACCAGTTCTCTCTTAGGCAGAATAAAAAGAAGAGACTCTGCTATGAAGTAGATGGCTCTCTGCTTATACTGTTGCTCGTAATAGACTGCACCATTCTCGCAAACACCAAAGATGCCTCGACAAACAACAAGGTCCGTTCCGTTGAGTTCCGCAGGAGTATTGACATTATCCGGATTGACCGTAGCACAAGTTACTTCCGGCATGTTACAGGCAATGCTCTTTGCTTCCGGATATATGCGCCTTATAGCTTCGTCTATGGTTTCTCCGTCTTGAAGCTCATACGCTTCGCCTCCCACTCCACGACATATCTCTTTGAACTGATCTACCTTATTTTCAAATCTCATGTGAGAGATACGGATCTCCGGCTTCGGGAAGACCTCCAGGATGTTCTCTCTCAAACTTTGTAGTATCGTATCTTTACTGTTCATAGGATCTGCTTTGTCTTATTTGTTTCGTATTTGAGTCTCTTTCCACCAGCTCTCAAAAGACTGTTTGGCAAATATCGGCATCTCTCTCCCTTTACCCCAGCCGTTAAGACCGTTATAGATCAAGAAACGAGGCATATTATTGGCTATCGGAGCCATCTTCAGAGTACGGTGAAACAGCTTAGGTCTTTCCATCAGGAACTTCATTCCACTACACATAAGCTTCTTCTCTTTGCTCGCTTTTCCTATGCCGTCAAGCTTTTGACGCCAAACATATATCTGCTCACCGAGATCTATCATTACAGGACAGACAAAAGAGCAAGACAAACAAAGAGAACAGGCAGAGACATTACCGCTATACTCTTTCGGATTATGCAGCATACCTAAATTTATACCTATCGGACCGGGAATGAAATAGGAGTAAGAATATCCTCCACTTCTGCGATACACCGGGCAAGTGTTCATACAAGCACCACAACGTATGCAGTTGAGTATCTTACGATGCTCTTTCATGCCCAATATCTTGCTTCTTCCATTATCTACGATGATGAAGTGTTGTTCCCCTCCTTCTCTTGGTCGTCCGAACATGGAAGTATAGGTAGTAATAGGCTGTCCGGTTGCAGAACGAGCCAATAAGCGAGTAAACACACCTGCACTCTCCAAATCGGGAATAAACTTATCTATACCAAAAGCCGTAATATTCAGCTTCTGGCAAGCCATCCCCATATCTGCATTGCCTTCATTGGTACAAACCATCACCTCTCCGGTAGAAGCTATTGCAAAGTTTCCTCCCGTCATTCCAGCATCGGCATTCAAGAAATCCTGTCTGAGAGCCTTGCGAGCCTGATGAGTGAGATAGGTAGGATCGTAATTTCCTTTTTCCGATCCCAACTTTTCTTCAAACAAAACACCCACGGCTTCTCTCTTGATATGTATGGCAGGCATGACAATATGACTGGGATGCGCCTCCATAAGTTGCAAAATACGCTCTCCAAGGTCTGTTTCCACCACATCTATACCTTTAGATATAAGATAAGGATTGAGTTCACACTCTTCGGACAGCATAGACTTGCTCTTGACAAGCTTCTTGACGTTGTGTTTATTAAGAATGCTCTCGATAATCAGACGATACTCTTCATCATCCTTGGCAAAATGAACATGACAGCCATTTGCCACGGCATTCCGTTCAAACTGCTCTATAAGTTCGGGCAGATGAGATGTGCTATACATCTTGATCTCCCTTGCCATGTGTCTCAACTCTTCCCATTCCGGTATTTGATGAGACTGTCTATCTCTCTTCTCTCGTACAAAATAGAGAGTTTTATCGTGCCAGCTTGCATTCTCCTTATTCTTCAAGAACGCTGCTGCGGCTTTTGAATGATACGTACTCATAGCTGCGATGTTAGTATTTCAAGAAAATGGATAGTCTTTATAGGTAACTTCTCTCTGTCTATGACTCCCTGCATGTGCATTAAACAGGAACTATCTGCTCCGGTTATAAAAGAAGCTCCCGTTGCAAGATGGTTTTTCACTTTATCTTGCCCCATGCACACAGAGACATCATGCTCTTCCACGGAAAACAATCCTCCGAAACCGCAACACTCATCTATACGCTCCGGTTCTTTTACTGTTATTCCATCTACTTTTTCCAAAAGAGCCCGAATCTTGTTGAAGTAAGGAACAGTCAGCTCGGAGGCGGAAGAAAGTCCCAGCTCTCTTACACCATGACAGCTGTTATGCAGGCTCACTACATGAGGGAAGCTCGCGAGTATTCTCTCCGGCTGTATTACATCGTGAATAAATTCCGTGATGTCGTATATATGTTTTGCACTACGACATTCATGGTGTTCATGTTCGGCAAGAAGACGGGGGTGATTCTCTTTTACAAAAGAGACACAACTGGCAGAAGGACCGACTATATAATCATAGTTTTGGAAAAGCTCTTCAAATCTCTTAGCCAATTTAACAGATTCTCCTTCAAATCCTCCATTTGCCATTGGCTGTCCACAGCAAGTCTGTCCAAGTGGATAATCCGCATCAACTCCCAGTTTTTTGAGTAACTCAAAACACGCTATTCCAACCTGCGGATACACTGCGTTGATATAGCAAGGGATAAATAATCCTACTTTCATAATCGCTTTTGTAATAGTTATTCTATTTCCAAATGTATTGTAATTCCACTAAAAGAGCAAATCAAACCACTCATTATTATCTTAAATTAACAAGAGATACATAATAAAGGATGCAAAAAGTGGAGCTTAAAAAACAAAAAAGAAGCATCTTTCAGGTAAAGATGCTTCTGCAAACAAGTTCTAAATTTCTATTGTTCAGTATCAAGATAAGTAGCAAAATCTACTGCTTCAATCCCAATACAATTTTATTCTGAAGAGCGATGGACTCATCATGTATGAGATCGAATATAGCTTTTATAAGAGCTTCCGAAAGTTCTTGACTTTTAGAGAACTGCAATCTCTCTTGCAAAAGAGAGTTGTAGCGTTCCGGCTGTACCACCGATATATCGTTAAGGGCTTTCAGCTTAGCTATCTCGGCAGAGATGGTCATACGTTCGGAGATAAGCTCTATAATCGAGTGATCCAACCCGTCTATCTTCTCTCTCAATGGAGCAAGGATAATCTCAGCATTGGAAGGAGACTCTTGAATGCAGATATGTTGCAATATCTCCGAGAAACCGTTGGGAGTGAGCTGTTGAGCTGCATCGCTCAGAGCCAAGTCCGGAGAGGGATGTACCTCCAACATGATGCCATCATAGTGGAGATGTATGAGTTGCCGGCATAAGCTGGGGATGAGATCTCTTCGTCCTGCCATGTGGCTGGGGTCTCCAAGCAAAAGAAGATTCGGAATGCGGGATCTCAGTTCCATGACGAGGCTCCAATGTGGAGGGTTTCTGTACAACCCTCTTCCCAAGCTGGAGAAACCTCGATGAATAGCTGCTATTCTACGCAAACCTGCATTGTACAAGCGATCTATGGCTCCAATCCAAAGCTCGATATCCGGACTGACAGGATTCTTCACCAACACCGGAATATCTACCCCTTGAAGAGCATCCGCAATCTCCTGCATCATAAAAGGATTGGAAGTTGTACGTGCTCCTATCCAAAGGGCATCCAATCCGTACTCAAGGCAGAGACGCACATGGGTAGCCGTGGCAACCTCAGTGCAGAAAGTCATATACGGAAACTCTTTCTTGAGTTCCCGTATCCATGACAATGCTTCCTCTCCCATGCCTTCAAAGCCTCCCGGACGAGTACGAGGCTTCCACACTCCGGCTCTAAACCATGTAACACCCATGGCAGAAAGAGCAAGAGCTGTTTCTCTCATCTGCTCATAACTTTCGGCACTACACGGACCGGCAATCACCCAAGTACAAAGAGAGTGTGCACTTGGATCTTCTATTATAGGTAGAAAGTGATATGTTTGTTTCGTGTTATTACTCCTCATCAGAGGCTTTCATGTTTGTAAAGACATTTTGCACATCTTCATCTTCTTCCAGCTTCTCTATAAGCTTATCCAGTTGCTCGCGTTGTTCCGGAGTAACTTCCTTTTCATCGTTAGGAATACGAGTAAACTCTGCGGAAGTGATCTCAAAGCCTTTTTCTTCCAAGAACTTTTGTATTGCACTGTTTTGGGCAAACTCTCCGTAGATGATTACTTCTCCCTCATCTTCTTCCAGCTCTTCCACGCCGTAGTCTATAAGTTCAAGCTCAAGTTCTTCAAGATCGAGTCCGTCCGGCTTATTCACATGGAATACACACTTGTGGTCAAACAAAAACTCCAAGCTACCTGTTGTTCCGAGACTGCCCCCAAACTTATTGAAATAGCTTCTTACGTTTGCCACGGTACGTGTCGTATTATCGGTAGCGGTTTCTACGAAGATGGCTATACCAAAAGGTCCGTATCCTTCATAGTTCATCTCCTTATAGTCTGTAAAGTCTTTGGATGATGCTTTCTTGATAGCCCTGTCCACATTTTCCTTAGGCATGTTCTCCTTCTTGGCTGTTTGCACGAGAACACGCAGACGAGGATTGGTTTCGGGATCAGGTCCGCCGGCTTTCACGGCAATAGTGATCTCTTTTCCCAATTTCGTAAAGACGCGAGCCATATTGCCCCATCTCTTCATTTTTCTCGCCTTTCTGTATTCAAAAGCTCTTCCCATGATTCTATTTTTATGATATAAGTTTTACGTTTTTCTTATCTGAGTGATGCTCCCAACTCCTTAACCAATGCAGTATGTATGCGTTCCATTGCCGACTCTATGGCTTTATCGCTAAGAGTCTTTTCTTCATCCTGCAGTTCAAAAGCAACGGCATAAGACTTCTTTCCCGGAGGAAGATGTTTAGGATCTTCATAAACATCGAACAGAGTAATGCCTTTCAAAAGTTTCTTCTCCGCTTTGTAGGCCACTCTCTCTATATCCACCAAAGAGACACCATTGTCTATCAGTAGAGCAAAGTCTCTACGTACGGCAGGGAATTTGGATATACTCCTCATCTTGATCTCCGAGGAATGCGCAATCTTATACAGCTTGTCCCAGTAGAGTTCGGCATAGAACACCGGGAAAGCTATGTCCGCATCGGACAACACTGCTTTGGATAGACGACCCCATCTCGCCAAAAGCTCGCCTTTAACATCTCGGATCTCCTCGCATACAGCAAACAGAGGACTATCACTCTTGCTCTCATAGCGGACATGATAAGGAGCAATCCCCAAACGTCTCATGATATTATAGACATAAGCCTTAAGATGGAATACGGTAGAGACACTATCGTTATTGGTTGCCCAGTGATCGTTCCACTTGTCTCCGCTTATCCACAAAGCCAGCATGCTGTCTTCTCTGTATCCCTTCGTAGAGCTTTCCAGCTGCTGATCTATTCGATGATAAACAGAACCATACTCATACAGAGACAGAGGTCCGCTCTTTCTCTTGGAGTTGAAGTCTATCACTTCCAATCCTCCTTTTACCATGCTCGGACGCATCACGTTAAGATCCGAAGAGAGCGGATTCACCAGCGTTACTATCTCATCTTCTCCCACGAGAGAGTGGTCAAGGAAAAACTTTGAAGAGGTCAAGGAGTTGTTCAAAATCTCTGCAAACCCTGCGCCTGTAAGCATTTCGGCTATGATGCGCTGTGCTTCGACACTCTTGTCCGTCTCGGTAACATGGTTGAGAGAAGCCTTAAGGGTATAGGACATGGGGATATTGTTGTATCCGAATATTCTCATCACCTCCTCTATCACATCTATCTCTCTGGTAACATCCACACGATAACGAGGGACATCCAAAGCCCATATCCCATTGCTTTCTTTTGCAATGTTGATGTCCAAGTATTTCAATACGGTACGTACCGTAGCTTCGGGTATTTCGTATCCGGCGGTGGATGTGAGCTTTTGGAGAGAAAAATCAACCCGATAAGGCTCTTTCTTTTCCGGATAATAGTCCGTAAGCGGAGAAGCTATCTCACCTCCGGCGATCTCTTTGAGAAGCTCTGCCGCCATGACAAGAGCCGGCAGAGTGGCTTCCGGATCCAATCCACGCTCGAAGCGGAAAGAGGAGTCCGTATTGAGTGCATACCTGCGTGCGGTCTTCCTGACACAAGTGGGGTTAAAGTTGGCACTCTCCAAAAAGATTCGAGTAGTGGATTCCGATACGCCCGAATCTTCTCCTCCCATCACGCCACCCAAACAGAGCGGACGCTCTGCATCTGCAATGACCACATCTTGAGGCACAAGTTCGTGTTCTGCTCCGCTAAGGAGAAGCAGCTTCTCCCCTGCCTTGGCACAGCGAACGGATATGGTATGTTGGGACAGCTTGTCGAGGTCGAAAGCGTGAAGCGGCTGACCGATGCTGTGAAGCACATAGTTGGTAACATCCACCACGTTATTGATCGGCTTTTGCCCTATTGCTTCCAATGCTTTTCGGAGCCATTCGGGGCTTTCTGCCACTTTCAGATTATCTATTACAATGCCGGAATATCTCACCACGGCACTCTCCTTATCTATCGTTACGGTAACAGGATTTTTCATACTTTGCTTCTCGTGAAGAAACTCCACACTCTTCATCGGAGGAGTGAACGATACAATCTTCTCCGGTGCATGGGTTTTCAGATAGGCATGAAGCTCTCTTGCCACACCATAATGGCTTGTGGCATCCACCCTGTTGGGCGTTATGTCCACCTCTATGATATAATCGCTTTTGAGGTCAAAAAGTTCGGCTGCCGGCGTACCTGCTTTCACATCGTCAGCCAACACCATTATCCCATCCGAATCTTGCCCTACCTGAATCTCTTTAGCCGAGCAGATCATTCCGAAAGACTCTTCACCACGTATTTTGGACTTCTTTATGGTAAAGCTGTCCTCTCCGGAGTAGAGAGTTGTTCCCAATGTGGCTACCACAACAGTCTGTCCGGCAGCAATATTGGGAGCACCGCAAACGATTTGTGTAGGCACTCCATCGCCCAGATCAACCGTTGTGATATGAAGGTGATCGGAGTTCGGGTGGTCTATACAAGTAAGTACCTTTCCCGCGACCAAGCCTTTGAGGCCGCCGCGAACCGACTCATGCTCCTCCACTCCGCCTACTTCGAGACCGATGGAGGTGAGTATTTCAGACACTTCCTGTACATCCAATGTACTCTGGATATAGTTATTTAGCCATGCTAACGAGATGTTCATAATACTTTATATGTGTTATATCTATTTTCTGACCTACAAAATTACGATTTTTTCCCCATTCATTACTTGAGTTATCATTCTCCACTCTCCGCCCTCTCTTTTTTCACTCTCTTTTGTATCGGTTTCATCTGAAAAACAACCCGATGGAGATCTCAAAACAAACCTGTTCACAACTTCTCTTTAACACGTTCGGAAAAAGCTTTGATGCCTTATAAAATATCAAATCAAGGCTTGAACCTCACAAACCGGGTCTTAATCTTTAAGAATCAAAGCTTGATTTCCATACATAAAGGCTTGATTTTTAATTTTTAATACGTTTGGCAAAAGATACAAAGCTATTCGGAGCATCTTTCTAACAGGTTCGCAAAGCTTTTGCTGCTTTCAAACAGAGAGACTCTATCTTGAAGGCAGACTTAAACGACTCTTTTGCCGATTATCTTGACCTCCACTCCCTTAAATATCTTAAACTTTGCAGATACTGCACAAAAGGGGTTTCTCATCTCGTTACAATTGGTTATCTTTGCATGCTAATAGTATTATATACTCTGTAGAACAGTCATGCACAAAACATATAAAATAGTACTTGCTTCCCTTCTAAGCATCTTTCTACTCTCTTCTTGCGGAGAGTATGTTCGGGTACAAAAGAGCAATGACATCATGGAAAAGCTCTCGTATGCCAAGAAGTACTATAACACAAAAAAATATAGCCGCACCATAGAGCTGTTGGAAGAGATTACCCCTTACTTCAAAGGGCGTAATGAAGCGGAACAGGTAGATTATCTGCTTGCGGATTCTTACTTCCAATCCAAGAACTACGACTTTGCGCACCAGTATTTCAAGAAATACTACTCCTCTCATCCCACGGGCGAATATCAGGAGTATGCCAGATACATGAGCGGCTATGCACTTTTCCTGCACTCTCCGGATGTGCGTCTGGATCAGGCGATGAGCTTGGAGGCGATCAACGAACTGCAACTCTATCTGGACTACTATCCTACGGGGACTTATGCCGATGAGGCTAAGAAGATACTTTTCGAACTGCAAGAAAAACTTGCACAAAAGGAGCTTCTCGCTGCCAAACTCTATTACAACCTCGGCAACTACCTATTCAACAACTACCTTTCGTGCATCATCACCTCCCGTAATGCCATAAAGGACTATCCCTACTCCAAATACAAGGAGGAGTTTAGCTACCTCATACTGGCTTCTCTGTACGAAACGGCTTACAACAGTATCGAGTCGAAGAAAGGAGAACGTGTCAGAGAGCTTCGGGATGAATATTACAGCTATCTGAACGAATACCCGGACGGGGCGTTCTTGAAGCAGACAGTGAAGTTCAAAAACTTTATAGACAAGATGCTTCCTCAGGATGAAGATCTGGTGGAGACAGAAGAAACAACTAAAGAAGATACCGCCGAAGAAAAGGCGTAACAAGAATATAAAAGTACAAACCAATAAATATCAGGTTCTTTCATAATGGACTATAAGAAAATCAATGCCCCTCTGACTACGGCGACACGCGATGTGGTAGAACTCTCTAAGCCTACCGGCAATATCTATGAGACGGTAATGGTGATATCCAAACGTGCCAATCAGATCTCTCAAGAGATGAAGAAAGATTTGGAAACAAAGTTGCAAGGCTTTGCTGCCGTATCCGACAGCTTGGAAGAGGTCTTTGAGAACAGAGAGCAGATAGAGATCTCTCGTTACTATGAAAAGCTTCCTAAAGCATCTCTCATAGCGACAAAAGAGTTTGAAACAGGCAGTCTCTATTTCCGCAACCCGGTTAGAGAAGCAGAGACAGCAATAGAGAGAGACGACGATTGATGTTCACCCCTTGTGGATAAAAGGGAAAACAGACAACAAAGCACTCTTTACAACCTTATACAGTCATGATTCAACGTATTCAGACCATATATCTGTTGGTGGCTTCTATCCTTATGGCGATTTTGTCGTTCATACCTGTGGCTACCGTTAATCTCTCAGGAGATATTTTCTTACTTGACGGAACAGGATTTATGTCCCTTGACGAGTCTCTGTTTGAAGCCAAGTGGGGATTGTTGTTTCTTCTGATTCTTTCTGCTCTCATTCCGATGATTGCAATATTTCTCTACAACAGAAGAGTATTGCAGATGCGCTTGACAATGTTCTCCGCGCTTATCACATTGGGCATGATCGGGGCATTCCTGTTCTATGGCTACCAAGCTTTGGGCGGAACATTGGAAGGATTCAAACCGACATACGCCTTCTCATTTCCGATCGTAGCGGTTATCCTGGAGCTTCTTGCCTATCGGGGCATAGCAATAGACCATAGAACCATAAAGTATGCAGACAGATTGAGATAACGTCTAAACAACTCCTCCGAAACATTATAAAAAAAGATTCGCATATTTCTATGCGAATCTTTTTTTATTTCTCTGCGACTGTATTGCCCACGGATCTACATGGATCTGTCCGACAAATGCAGTAAAAACCACTTCCCTTCCTTACAAACAAAGACGGCTTCAAGGTTTATGCCATTGTTTACACCTTGAAAGTGTACTATCGTAGTATCTTTCCGTTCTATAATCTCCCTGTCGTAAGCATCGGTTTCTCGTGTTTTAGAGGATGGATCCCAACTTAAATCCACTTCCTCCCACTCCTCTTCCGGTATCTCTTGAAGCATCAAAGAGTCCGTTTCAATATCATAGCCCTCATATTTAAGAGGAAAAATCACCCGGCTTTTTTGAAATGAAAGATCCTCATTGAACTGTTTCATAAAGAGGTCAAACTCCTCCACATTGTTTCCATTACAGGCTGTAAGAAGAAGAGATAGGAATAATCCTAAGAATAAAAAATGTCTCATAAATAGAAATATTTGATGGAAAACCAAAGTTACAAATTACAAGAAAAATGAAGTAAAGAGAATATGGTTCCTCCCAAACGATCTGCGCACCGAGATAAAAAATAAAAACAAAAAAGCCTAAAGCAGTAAAATAAATACCATAAAGAAAGCATCCGCCATAAAGCTCTTATACTCTATCGACGGATGCTGCAATTCTTTGAAAACACGCACTATTTGACAACTATTCCATTCGCTTCATAACTTTCGATGTAAGAGTCTCCTCAAAATATCAGATTCTCTCAAAAGGATTCTTGCGTTAGTTATTCATTATTCAAAGCTCAATAAGCTCTTGAAGCAGACTTTAATAATTGACTTGTTTTACACTACAAATGTAGATCTTTAGCCGGCTTCGACTCTTCACTATATCTGCACACTTCTACATTTTCAGGGCATTAACAGTTGTGCCTATCTGTACTATTCAAGCATAAAAAGCATATAAAACACTTACTGCCAATAAAATAAAAATATAGACAAAGAAGAGAAAATAAAACAAGGAAATCGTGTAAAAATAGATGACTTCCTTGTTTTTTATTGAAGAATATGCTTTTTACATACTATGTGTCAAGCGTCATTTTCTGATATTGAGAGGGAGGAACACCCACTTCCTTCTTGAAAACACGAGAGAAATAGTTCGGATCGGAAAATCCGCAAGCATCGGAAATCTCTACGATGGAGAGAGATTCTTCTCTCAGCATCTTCTTTGCTTTGGAGAGTCTGATCTGAAGAACATAAGATATTGTAGAGTATTCGGTCAAGGCATTCAGCTTTCGATTCAGTTGAGAGGGGCTCATAGCCATCTTGTCTGCCAAGTATGAAGCATTCATTTCGGGATTTCTCAACTGAGAATATATGAGATCGGTAACTTTCTGTAAAAACTTCAAATCTCTATCGTTAAGCTCTCGAAGCTCGGATCCGTTCTCTTTATCTATAACCTCCTTATACTTCTGTTTCAAAAGACGTCTGTTTTCAAGGATATTCCGCATCCTTATCCGAAGCTCTTCCGGGCTGAATGGTTTATGCAGATATGCCTCTACACCCAAGTTCAAAGCCTTTAATCGATCCGGATCGGAAGCTTTTGCCGTAAGCACTATAATGGGAATATGATTGAGTAACATACTCTCCTTCATCTTTTTACAAAATTCAAATCCATCCATGACAGGCATCATAATATCCGTTATAACAATGTCGGGAATATGCTTTTCTGCCAACTCCAATCCCTCTTCCCCATTCTGAGCAAACAACAGATTGTAATGCTCTCTTAGCATAGACTTAAGATAGAGAGAGACATCATTGTTATCCTCGACAATAAGAATCATCGGCTGTATGCTGTTAAGCTCCGAAGACTCTACCGGATCGCTTTCCCTATGATCTGCAATAACAATATCCGATGGAGCCGGAAGAGAGTGGGAAGTCTCATCAACGGCTATCGCCTTAAATGGAGTCTTACTCTTCACAGGAAGAGATACCGTAAACGTAGAGCCTTTACCCGGCTCGCTCTGAACGGAAATCTCTCCATTCATTTTTTCTACCATCATTTTACAGAAAGAGAGACCTATTCCGGAGCCGGTCTCATTCTTGGTATTGGGACTCTGATAAAAGACTTCAAAAACCTTATCCAGCTCTTCTTGCGGGATCCCTTCGCCTGTATCCGACACTTGTAATTGGATATTTTTCTCTTTTCGTCCCTTAGTAAGCACAACGTTAATGAATCCTCCCGGCGGAGTATGCTTGATGGCATTGGAAAGAAGATTGCTGAAGATCTTGTCTATATAGAATGGAATAAAATCCATTTCAAGGACATAAGCCCTGTTGTAGAAGTTGAGCGTAACTCCTTTATCCGCTGCGTATAGCTTGAAAGTCTCTACTATCATCTGAAGATAAGAGACAATATCTCCTCTTCTCCAATCCGGCTCATATCCTCCACTTCTCAGCTTCGCAATATCAAGTAGCTGATTCACCAGCTTTAACAAGTTGCTCCCCTGCCTGTCTATGGCTGAGTGATAGACTTGTCTCTCTTTCTCGGACAGATTTCTTGCTTCTGCAAGTTGTCTGTTCAGCCCTTTTATAACCGTCAAAGGTGTCCGAAGTTCATGCGTAATATTGGTAAAGAACTCCGTCCGACGACTTTCAATCTCTTTCAGAAGTCTGTTGCTCCGAGTGCGTTGCCTGTATGCGTAGTAAAAAAGAGCCGAGGTCATGAGAGCCACTAAAATCACTGCCCACAGCGTATATATGGCTCTCTCTTTTTCGGTTTTCTTCTTTTTCACCTCAGTTTCTATCTCTTGAAGTTGGCGAAAAGTCTGTTCGCGTTCGTAGTTTACCTTCAGTTCTATATACCGATCTGCCTTCTGAACACTCAAGATACTGTCTTTAATGACCTGACCTTTCTTGTAATGGTTGAGAGCGGAATAAAAATTTCCATCCTGAAAATCCCGCTCATGCCTCAACATATATATGGTTGAGAGGTGCTCCGGAGCATTTATCTCCAAAGCCGTTTGCTCTGCTTGGCATATGTAGCGTTCAAATTCGGACTTATTACCAACAAGATGATTGATCTCGGCAATAGATATACAGGAAGTAAGCCAATGGAATCTATCGCTGTGCTCCTGCATTATATCATAAGACTGTCGGTAGTATTCCTTGGCTTGTTCGTAGCGTTTCTGCTTCTTATAGATATCTCCCAAATAGGAGAGACAAAGCCCTTCCCCAACATAGGATTTGCCCAGCCGATTCTGTTCCAAAGATTTCTCGTAATACTCTTGAGCAGCATCATACTCTTTCCGAGCCTCATATACTGCTCCCAGATTAGCCAAGTTGATCGCCTGCCCGATATTATTTTCAAGTAAGACTTCCCCCTCCAATGCTTGCTTAAAATACTTTTCAGCCTCATCGTAATGTCCAAGAGTCAGAGAGATGTTCCCGATACCATTCATGGAGGAAATCTTACCTTTCAATCCTTCGGGAGTGTCTACTTTAGAAAATGCTTCGGAATAGACCAATGCCCGGTAGTGATACTCCGATGCTTGAGAAAGTGCTCCTATACGACGGAAATCGGTACCAAGATTATTCAATCCCTGTACAATAAAAATAGTATCGCTTAATTTAAGGGACATCTCAAGTTCTTTTCCATGAAACTCTATTGCTTCCGAAAAGGAGGAGTTTGCTCTATGAAGATTTCCAAGAGTCTTATAACATAACATTGCCGCTCTGTCATCTCCTCTATCCAAACTTCTATTCAGTAAATAGAGAAGAGAGTCTTTGTTTTTTCTATTTCGAAACAGCTCTTTTGAGATAGCATGAGAAGAGAAAGAGCTACGTGCATCTTTACTCTTACGAGAACAGGATACTAAAAAAGACATACCCCAAAACAGCACCATTAAGAGCAGATAAAATCGGAGAGGTCTATATGTAGAGAGTCGAATCATGACTCATTGCTTCGTTTAGATTATTGTACCAAGTTTTCAACAAAGATAAGATATTCCAGAAAATAAAGGAAAATGAACGAATTTCTTCATCTACTCTGCTGGTCGTTCTCTACCGACAGAAAAAGTGCTGACTGGACTTGCCTTGTTTCCGAACAAAATTCACTTGTCAAATTCACCTAAAACTCAAAAGGAGAAAAATATTTTTTATATATTCCAGACACCTCTTCCCATTCCGTTTTTTAGAGTTTCTATTTTGATCGAAGAGGTTGTTTTCAGAGCATAATCGAACTGTTAAATTCGGGCTATTTTATTAACACAAATTTCGATACCTGTTAAGCAAAAACACTAAACGAGCATATTCTTTCGGCTTAACGTGTTTAATTTTTCAATGAACACGTTTACCGATTTCATTAAACACGTTTACCGGATTCGGTTAANTATTCTTTCGGCTTAACGTGTTTAATTTTTCAATGAACACGTTTACCGATTTCATTAAACACGTTTACCGGATTCGGTTAACGTGTTTAGAAATTTCACTTATAGTACTGACAGTTAGAGGATTGAGTGTTTTGCGCTCTTTTTTGCTGCTTTTAGGCTCAAAATCGCATTAGGTTTCATTCACAAACATAGGCGTTAAAATTCACCTATATTAACGCGAAAACAGCCCCTGAATCCGACCAAGAGGAAAAATTTTCCGAATTTCCACTTTTTCGTATTTCCCTTATAGTAAGATATTTATATAGTTCGCCTCTTTATGTCTTGAGTGAAGATGATTTGAAACAAGAAGGTCTCGGAAAAGAAAAGAGTCCACTAACGGAATCCGTTTTTATATAAAAAGACACGCCATGATCCCCTTTTCTCCTCTTGGCATTCCCTCTTGGCATAGTATATGTATGTATAAACTTCGGAAGGTTTTACCAAAGAACATGACCGATATGAAGCAAAACAGATACAATACTGTCTTTACAGACGAAACAACCGATAGCCCATTCATGACAGCTGTCATGGAAGAGGTAGTAGACTCTGCCCTTACAGAGCAGCCCTCTTCCGAAGAAGAGGGAGAGTCTTGGGACGAACTACTGACCGGAGAAAACGACAAAAGCAGTGCCGCAAAAACCTCTTCCGACTCCGGAAAAGGCAAAGGGAACAAAAGCCGTACACCCAACCTCGATCTCTATGGCATATCTCTCAATAGAAGAGTAAGGGAAGGAAAGATAGATCCGGTATATGGAAGAAACAAGGAGATAGTGCGCATCGCACAGATTCTTCTGAGAAAAAAGAAGAACAATCCGATTCTGCTCGGTCTGCCGGGAGTGGGAAAGACCGCAGTGGTAGAGGCTCTTGCACAACGCATAGAGCATGGAGAAGTGCCTCCTTTCCTTATGGGCAAAACCATATACTCTCTCGACCTTGCAGGCTTACTCGCAGGAGCGGTGTACAGAGGTCAGTTTGAAGAGAGACTGAAAAAGCTCATAGAAGAGGTGCAGAGCAATAGCGACATCATCCTGTACATAGATGAGATACACACCATCATGGGTGCGGGAAACTCTCAAGGCAGTTTGGATGCTGCCAATATACTGAAGCCGGCATTGGCTCGTGGAGATATCCGCTGCATCGGAGCCACGACTCTGGATGAGTATAGAAAGTCCATCGAAAAAGATGGTGCCATGGAACGAAGATTCCAAAAGGTAATGATAGATCCTCTGACAGAAGAGGAGACCAAAAATGTCTTGCTCGACCTGAAAGAGACCTACGAAAAGTTTCACCACGTTCAGTATGAAGAAGAGGCTCTCGAAGCATGTGTCTCTCTTACTGCCCGATATATAACAGACCGCAACTTCCCCGATAAGGCGATAGATGCAATGGATGAAGCCGGATCTTATATTGCAATCCTCGAACAGAATAAACCAAACAAGCTGGACTCCCTAAAAGAATCCCTTAAAGAGATCAGGCTGAAAAAAGATGCCGCTGTAAAGGAGAACAACTACGAACTTGCAGCGAAATACAGAGACCGGGAGTCTGCCACAAAAGAGGAAATAGAGCGTTATCTGGAGGCTTTGAAGAATAAAGACTTCACTACTCCCCCTCCTGCCGTGACGGTCGAGGATGTCGAGCGCACGGTCTCTCTCATGTCCGGAGTACCGGTCTCAAACATATCGGCGGATGATCTTACCAAGCTATCTACTCTTGCTCCTACGATCAAGTCCAAAGTGATAGGGCAAGATCATGCTGTGGAGACACTTATAAAGAGCATACAACGCAATAAAATCGGACTGAGAGACCCTAAAAAGCCTATCGGTTCGTACCTGCTTTTGGGATCTTCCGGTGTGGGAAAGACTTATCTCGCAAAGCAGATAGCAATAGAACTTTTCGGAACCGAGAAAGCTCTCATCAGGGTAGACATGAGCGAACTGATGGAGAAACACACCGTTTCTCGCCTTGTGGGAGCTCCTCCGGGATATGTAGGATACGACGAAGGAGGACAGCTGACCGAAAAAGTGCTCCGCCGTCCCTACTCTGTGGTGCTCTTCGACGAGATAGAGAAAGCCCACCCCGATGTGTTCAATATCCTGCTTCAGGTGTTGGATGATGGTATCTTGACCGATGGTAATGGCAAGACCGTGAACTTTAAGAACACGATCATCATCATGACTTCCAACATAGGTACTCGCCAGCTAAAAGACTTCGGCGTTGGGATAGGCTTCCGCGACACATCCGGAGACCTTAGCTCTCTCTCCCAGCAAGTGATACAAAAAGCTTTGCGCAAGACTTTTGCTCCGGAGTTTTTGAACAGAATAGATGACATCATCACCTTTAATGCGCTGGGTACAGAGTCTATACTTAAAATAGTAGACCTCGAACTTGCATCTCTTCTTAAGCGCATTGCGGAGATAGAAATATCGGTGCAAATCTCTCCCGAAGCAAAGTCTTTCCTCGCAAAAGAGGGATACGACGCCACCTATGGTGCTCGTCCTCTCAAAAGAGCCATAAGCAAGTATATAGAAAACAAGATATCGGATGGTATGATTTCGGGAGAAGTACAGAAAGGAAAGTGCTATCTGATAGATGTTGTCAAGGATGACAACGGCAATGCAACCGATACAATCGTGAAGGAAGTGTTCAGTATGGAAAACCTGAATATCGAACCTCAAAAAAAGGTACAGGAATAACATCCGCACTTCAACAGACAGGACATAAAACAACAATAAATGATATGAGTACAAAACAAGGAAACATTGGTGTAACAAGCGAAAACATTTTCCCTATTATTAAGAAGTTTCTCTACTCCGATCATGAGATCTTTCTAAGAGAATTGGTTTCTAATGCAGTAGATGCTACGCAAAAACTCAAGACTCTCAGTGCCAAGAACGAGTATAAAGGAGAGCTGGGAGATCTTACCATACGTCTGCGTATAGAGGATGACAAGCTCATCATATCGGATAGCGGTATAGGTATGACTGCCGAAGAGATAGAGAAGTATATCAATCAGATAGCAATCTCCGGAGCAGAAGAGTTCATGGAGAAGTACAAAGACGATGCCGCTGCCATCATCGGGCATTTCGGTCTCGGCTTCTACTCCTCTTTTATGGTGGCTTCCAAGGTAGAGATAGACACTCTAAGCTATAACGAAGGAGCAGAGCCTGTTTTGTGGAGCTGTACCGGTACTCCCTCTTTTGAAATGCAAAAGGGTACTCGCACGACACGAGGTACAGACATTATATTATATATAGATGAAGAGAATAAGGAGTTTCTCAATCCGGACAAGATAAAAGCCCTGCTTAAGAAGTACTGCCACTTCCTCCCCGTACAGATTGCTTTCGGATACGAACAGGAGTGGAAGGATGGCAAATATGTGGACACAGATAAAGAACTTATTATCAACACCACAGAACCTGCATGGACCAAGAAACCTGCCGATCTGAAAGACGAAGATTATCTCTCTTTCTATAATGAGCTTTATCCCTCTGCAGGTTTCGGCGGTATGGATGAGCCTCTCTTCTGGATCCATCTGAACATTGATTATCCGTTTAATCTTACCGGTATTCTCTACTTCCCTCGTATAAAAGATAATATAGACCTCTCCAAGCATAAGATACAGCTGTATAGCAATCAGGTTTTTGTTACTGAGAACGTAGAAGGTATCGTTCCGGATTATCTCAACATTCTGCATGGTGTGCTTGATTCTCCGGATATTCCTCTGAATGTTTCTCGTTCCTACCTTCAAAGCGACCGCAACGTCAAGAAAATATCTTCTTACATCACAAGAAAGGTCGCAGATAAGCTGGATGAACTATTCAAAGACAACCGTCCTTCGTACGAGGAAAAGTGGTCTGCTTTAGAGCTATTCGTGAAATATGGTATGCTGACGGAAGAAAAATTCTACGACAGAGCCAAGAAGTTCTTCCTTTTGAAAAACTCGGAAGAGAAGCTCTACACGGAAGAGGAGTACAGAAACCTTATCTCCTCTGTTCAAACAGACAAGGATGGTAAGCTTGTCCTACTCTACTCCACCAATATAGAAGAGCAATACTCTGCCGTAAAAGAGGCAACGGATAAAGGATATGATGTGCTTCTTTTGGATGGCAGATTGGATATGCCTCTTGTATCAATGCTCGAACAAAAATGGGAGAATGTTCGCTTTGCACGTGTCGATAGCGATGCCATAACAAACTTGATCCCAAAAGAAGAGAACAAAAAAGAGGTAGAGAAAGAGCTATTTGCAGGTCTTAACGGACTCTTTGCAGGGGCTGTTCCTAAAGCAAATGGAAAGAATTTCCATATCATTCCTTCTCACATGGGGTCGGATGCAAGACCTATCACTATCGTCAGAAATGAATTTATGAGACGTATGAAAGATATGTCCCAATTCCAGCAAGGGATGAACTTCTATGGAGATTTACCGGACAGCTTCGAGCTTTTGGTAAACGTGGATCACCCGATAGTGAAAAAGGTTTGGGAAGACTTTAATGCAACTCACGCAGAAGAAGCAAAAAGGCTGAACGGAGAGCTGAAAGGATTTGAAGCCAGAAGAGATGTGCTGACACAACAACTCTCTACCGATAAGACGGAAGAGGAAAAGAAAACATTGGAAGCTGATCTTGAAGAAACCAAAAAGCAGCTCTCGGATATCGAGCAGAAAAGACAAGGTCTGTTTGAAAAGTACGGCAGTGAGGACAAGATAATATCACAGCTGATCGACCTCGCACTCCTTGCCAATGGACTATTGAACGGGAAGCAGCTGGACAGCTTTATTTCTCGCTCGCTCGAAATAGTTGGAAAATAAATGCTATTTTTGTACAGGTGGAATCTTATGTTAGGTTTCACCTGTAACTTTTTTGAAGAACGGACTAAGAGACAAAGTAGCTTGTCGCTGCGCTAAGGTTTCAAGGCGGAGAGGAAAGTCCGGGCAACGTAGAGCACCATACTTCCTAACGGGAAGCTGCCTGTCCTTTCATGCGTGATAGAGAAAAAGGCAGACTAATGCAACAGAAAAGAACCGCCATTGGAGTCTCGACTTTAACGGTAAGGGTGAAAAGGTGAGGTAAGAGCTCACCGGAGGCATAGTGATATGTCTCGTCCGTGTATGTTATGGGTTGTAAGATCATGTATACCGACGTCTAAGTGTTGCTCGCACAATGTCGGGGGGTAGATCGCTAGAGATTGCAGGCGACTGCAATAGTAGATAAATGACAAGCACCTGATCTTCGGAGAGGGCACAGAACCCGGCTTATAGCTTTGTCTCTTTCGTTCTTCACACTTTATATTCGATATATGACAGACTCTGCTCCAAAGAAGAAGCCTGACGGGCAAAGAAAACCCAAGAAGAGCTTTGCAAAATGTATGTCTTACTCCTTCCGGATGGCGTACAAATTTATCACTGTAGATATGTGGCGCATATTCCCTGACGAGACTACCGGAGTGAAGGGAAAGATGACCAATACTCTTAGGGTCCTTTATATCACCATAGCGGAGTTTATTGAAGGTAACACGATGCGCAAGTCCGCAGCTCTAACCTACTCTACCATTCTGTCCATTGTCCCGTTATTGGCTATCCTTATCAGTATTGCTGCCGCATTTGGTGTACAGGAAACCGTACAGCAACAGCTGTATGAATATCTTCCTGCACACCGCTTAGAACTGACGCAGGGGCTGGAATTTGCTCAAAAGTATATCGCTGAGACAAAAGGAGGAGGGCTGTTCATCGGTATCGGTGTTATCTTTCTTCTATGGGCGGTAATCTCTTTGCTCTCCTCGATAGAAGATACTATCAATGATGTCTGGCAGATTAAAGAAGCTCGAAGTTGGAGCAGACGTATTCTCGGATACCTTGCTGCCTTTATCCTTCTTCCTGTTCTGATGACTTTAAGTTCCGGTATCAACATCTTCATTTCATCCTTAGGCAACGTAAACATAATAGATAGCATCAGTCTCACACCCATTGTTACACTTCTTCTTCACGTTGTTTCTTTCTGTATCGTTATTGGTATATTCACTACCCTTTTTCTCATCTTTCCCAATACAAGAGTACATTTCTCCAGTGCACTCATAGGGGGAACGGTTGCGGGGATCGGTTTTTCCCTATTCCAGTGGGTGTATATCTCCGGGATGCTTTGGGTTACAAAATATAATGCGATATATGGAAGTTTTGCAGCTATTCCACTTCTACTCATGTATATCAACTTTTCATGGGTCATCTGCCTATTCGGTGCGCATCTGAGCTATGCCATAGAAAACACATCGCTATATCTGTTCCGAGCAGAAAAAGATAACGTATCCAGAAGATTCCAAGACTTTGTTGCCTTGATACTAATGAAGAAGATCGCCACGGCATTCAAGAATGAGAGAAGCAAACCATACTCTATCGAAGGTCTTTCAAAAGAGAGCCGCATCCCAATCACCGTTGTAAGAGATATGTTAAACAGGCTTGTTGCCACAGGGCTTATACGTGAGATCCCCAATATTGATCTCCCAAGAACTCTCAGATACATGCCCAACGTAGATATTCATACCATCAGTGTGCAGAAAATATTACACGCGTTGGATACCTTGGGCTTTGAAAATCTTTCACAAGAGACCTATAAGCGGTTCGATCAAGAGTGGCAAACCATATTGGCAACAAGGGATATCAGAAAAGACGAAGCCGTAATGCAGCAGAATATTCTCGATATTTAGTTGGCTTCCCCTTATTTCTTCCGAAACGAAAACAGATATTACACATTCAAGAATAAAGATATTCTATTAAAAATCACAAATCAAAATCATGAAACTAAAAAGAGTTTTGTTAGGAATGTTCTTCGCCACGATTGCTTGGAGCGGTGTTGCTCAAGAACGTCCCCTATGGATGCGCTATCCAGCCATCTCTCCTGATGGGAAAGAGATTGCGTTCAGCTACAAAGGAGATATCTATAAGGTATCTGCTCAAGGCGGTCAGGCTGTTCGCCTTACTACAAACGAGGGGTACGAGAAAAGCCCTGTCTGGAGTCCCGATGGCTCAAAAATTGCTTTCACCAGCACTCGCAACAATGCCGGTGTAAACATCTATATCATGTCCTCAATGGGAGGAGTGGCTAAGCAGCTTACTACTCACTCCACTACGGAAACGCCATACACATTCACTCCGGATGGCAAAAGCGTGGTATTCAAAGCACACATCCAAGACCCTCATACCAGTGCCCTTTTCCCCACAGGACGTTTATCCGAGCTTTATGCCGTGTCTGTCAATGGAGGAAGACCCGAGCAGATTATCTCCACACCTGCTGAAGCTGTATCATACTCCAAAGACGGTAGCAAGTTCTTGTATCAAGACCTCAAAGGATTCGAGAATGAGTGGAGAAAGCATCACACTTCCTCTGTTTCCAGAGATATTTGGGAATATGACCTCAAGAGTGGTAAGCACAGGTTTGTAGTCCAACATGATGGAGAAGATAGAGATCCGGTGTACAGTTCGGACGGGAAAAAAGTCTACTTCCTAAGCGAACGCAAGGGTGGCTCTATGAATGTATATGAAACAGACATCAATGGTAATGGCGAGACTGTCAAGGCTCTGACATCGTTCAAAGGGGATCCGGTTCGTTTCCTCTCCACATCCAAAGACGGAAAGCTATGCTTCGGATATGCAGGAGAGATATATACCATGACTCCGGGACAAAAGCCTCAACGGGTCAATATATCTGTTGCAACAGACATCTCCGATGTTCAAGACAGACGTCTTTTCCTACAAGGCTATCAGTCTGCAAGTGTCTCTCCCGACGGGAAACAACTTGCTTTCGTATCTAGAGGAGAGGTGTTTGTAACATCAGTGGATTACAGCACAACAAAGAGAATAACCAACACTCCTTCCGGAGAGCAAAGTGTAACCTTCGGAGCAGATAACCGCTCTATCGTATATGCAAGCGACAGAAGCGGCAAATGGGATCTCTACAAAGCAACAATAGTAAACAAGAACGAGCAGAACTTCCCCAATGCCACCATTATTAAGGAAGAACTTCTCATACCGGGCAATAAAGTGGAGAAGATGCATCCGGCATTCTCTCCCGACGGAACAGAGGTAGCATTCGTGTTGGGACGTAAAAAACTTGCCGTGTACAACCTCAAAAGCGGAAAGATAAGAGAGATCACCGATGGTTCTACACAGCATGGAGAAGATGGCGATATGAACTTCGAGTGGAGTCCGGACGGCAAATGGTTTGCCATTTCTTACGTTGCCAGAAACCACGCACCCTATTATGATATAGGTATCGTTAGTGCCAAAGGCGGAGAACCGATATTCAATGTAACCAACAGCGGATACTTCGACATGAATCCGCATTGGGCTATGGACGGCAATGCCATCATCTTCCACAGCGAACGTTATGGTATGCGCAATCACGCCTCTTGGGGTTCTCAGTCCGATGTCATGATCGCTTTCATGAACAGAGAGGCCTACAACAAGTTCAAGATGAACGAAGAGGAGTTTGAACTCTTCTCGGAAGAGGAAAAGAGCATCAAGAAAGAGGCCGAAGAGAAAGAGAAGAAAGAGAAAAAAGGAAAGAAGGAGGAGGATAAGAAGAAAGCATCCGAAAAGAAAGATCTCAATATCGAGTTCGACAACATGGAGGATCGCATCATTCGTCTTACACCGAACTCTTCTGCCTTGGGAGACGCTATCGTCACCAAAGATGGCAAGAAGATGTACTACCTCTCTGCATTTGAAGGCGGATACGACCTTTGGTCTTATGACTTGAGAAAACGCTCCACAAAACTGCTAAGAAAGATGGATTCCGGAGGAGCACAGTTCCAGATGGACAAAGAGGGCAAGCAGATCTTCATCCTTGGGGCTCAACCTCAGAAGATGACCGTGGCAGGAGAGACTTTTAAGCCGATCTCCTATCAAGCCGAATGGAAAACAGATCTTGCCGCAGAGCGCGAATATATGTTCAATGTCGTTAAACGTGAAGAAGCTCTTCGCTTTTACGATGCCGGCATGCATGGTGTAAAGTGGGACGAACTTACCAAACACTACTCTCGCTATCTCCCTTACATCTCCAACAACTACGACTATGCCGAAATGCTGAGCGAATTGCTTGGAGAGCTTAATGTCTCTCACACCGGATCCGGTTACAGAGGAAGCGGAGCTTCCGAACCTACTGCGGAGCTCGGACTATTCCTCTCTTGGGAAAAGGGCAAGGATGGTCTGCTTGTGGATGAAGTGATAACAGGTGGTCCGTTTGACAACTTCAGAAGCAAAGTTAAAGCCGGCGACATCATCGAGAAGATTGATGGTGAAGATATCAAAGCAGGCGAAGACTACTTCCCTCTCCTTAATGGAAAGATCAGACGCAACATTTCCGTATCGTTCTACTCCCCTAAGAGCAAAGAGCGTTGGGGCGAAACCGTGAAAGGTATCTCCTCTTCACAGCTCGAAGATCTGCTCTACAAGAGATGGGTTAAGCAGCGTGCCGATGAGGTAGACAAGCTATCCAAAGGACGTTTAGGCTATGTACACATCCCTTCAATGGGAGACCCAAGCTTCCGTACGGTTTACTCCGAAGTGATGGGACGCTATTACGACCGTGAAGGCATCGTTATAGATATTCGTTACAACGGTGGCGGACGTCTTCATGAAGACTTGGAAGTATTCTTTACCGGAAAGAAATATCTGCAACAGCAGATTCGTGGAAAAGATTACTGCGAAATGCCGTCTCGCAGATGGAATCATGAGTCTGTCATGGTCATGTGTGAAGCGGACTACAGCAACGCTCACGGTACACCATGGGTGTACAAACACCTTGGAATAGGTAAGCTCGTCGGTATGCCTGTCCCGGGAACCATGACGAGTGTCAACTGGGTTACGCTTCAAGATCCGAGCTTGTACTTCGGTATTCCTGCCGTTGGCTACAAGACCGCAGAGGGTATATATCTCGAAAACTACGAGCTGCACCCTGACGTTAAAGTGCGTCTCGACTTTGATAAAGCCCTAAAAGGCAAAGACACACAGATGGAAGCAGCAGTAGAAACATTGCTAAAAGAGGTCGGTAAAAAAGAGTAACCCCTTCCGTCCATAATATTGGAGAAAAAGCTCCGGTGTGAAGATTGAAAAATCTCATACCGGAGTTTCTTTTTTATGTCTCTCTTTTCTGCTCCTTTTGCCCCAAAATATAGGGGGATTTTGCGTGCACTTTTATATAAAAACAGAGTGCAGAGAAGAGCCACCGCTCTCTTCCACTTTTGCTCTCTTTTCCCTCAACCAAATCGCAAGAAGAGGATAATCCCCTAAAAATAAGGCAAATATAAATCAGCTCGAATTTGGAAAAAATTTTTTCTCAGTCCATTTCATGGGCGTTTTTCGCGTTAACAGGTGTGAATTTTAACACCCATTTCTGTAAACGTTTCCTAATAAAGAAATCTGCCTTTTTGGGTACTTTTTAGGGCAAAAACACATAAAATACTGGCATACAACCTTTTATCAATTTCGGCTAAACACGTTAATCGAAATCGGTAAACGTGTTCAATGAAATCGGTAAACGTGTTTACTGAAAAATTAAACACGTTAAGCCGAAACAATATGCTCGTTTAGCGTTTTTGCTTAACAAGTATCGGAATTTGTGTTAATAAAACAGTCCTGATTTAACAATTCGGTCGTGCTCTGAAAACAACCCCTCCGATCAAAATAGAGAGACCGAAAAAAGTGAGCATTTTTCGGGATGGAATATATAAAAATCCACTCTCGCCAAAACATCCGAAAAGCAATAAAAACTTGTAGCTTTGCAAACAAAATCGGGAGTGGAAACAGTGCATAAAACTGCCTTGCACCATCCGCCCCGGTTACAATACCCTAAAACAATATTGTGGACAAGAAATTTCATCTCAAACAGTTCAGCATCGCTCATCACAGAAGTGCCATGAAAGTGGGTACGGATGCGCTTATCCTTGGAGCCGTTGCCGGTAGAACGATGCCCTCCGAGCCGGATACCATACTGGATATAGGCACCGGATGCGGCATTGTGGCACTGATGCTGTCTCAGAGATTCGGCAGTAGCAACGTTGTGGGAGTGGATATACACGAAGAGAGCATTGCGGATGCGGAGGAGAACAGAAAGGGTTTTCCTCATCCCGACAAACTGCAGTTTGTCCATGCCGATATAGAACATTTTTCTTCGGAACGCTTTCCCCTCTATGACCTTATTGTCTCCAATCCTCCCTACTTTACGGCTACACACAGCTCTCCATCCGAGTTAAAAACTCTTGCCAAACACGCCATCACACTCCCGGCAATCACTCTGTTTCGGAGGGCAAAGCAGATGCTGAGCCGACACGGAGAGGTTGCCATCATATATCCTGCATCTATGGCACAGGAGTACGAAGCAGCCGCCCAAGAGTGCGGACTGATACTACACCGGAGAGTAGCCATACGAGGACGGCAGGATCTTCCGGTAAAACGCTTTCTAAGTACATGGAAAATGGAGGAGAGAGAGGGTTTAATAGAAGAGTCCGAGCTGGTCATAGAGGTAGAGAGACACAGGTACACAGCGGAGTACAAAGCTCTTATGATGCCGTTTATGCCGGATTCGGTCTTGAATAAATAGCACTATTTTCTTGGCAGTCTAAAATAAATTGACTATCTTTGCCCGACCAAAGAAAGCAAGACAAATCAAAACAGCATAAAAAGTTAAAAAGCAATGAAAAGAACATTCCAGCCTTCTAACAGAAAGAGAAGAAACAAACACGGCTTCCGCTCAAGAATGGCAACGGCAAACGGACGTAGAGTTCTCGCAGCCAGAAGAGCTAAAGGCAGAGCTAAGCTAACTGTTTCTGACGAGTATCCAAGATAACAAGAACAGATGCTCCCTGCGGAGCTGTTATCATAGACTTCCCTTACAGTTTCAGACTGCAAGGGAAGTTTTTTATTGTACAGACAGAAAGCTTCAAGCAGATACCTTGACCTCCTCACCCCAAAATGGTTCTCTTCCGGGGCAGAAAGGTTGCGCTCTCTGCCTTAAGAAATCACAATAGACAAAAGAGGGAGATAGCCCGATTCGGAATTGGCTATCTCCCTCTTGTTGTGAAATAATATTGCTAACTTTAGAGGTCAAAAAAGTCAATAAAAATGAACAAAAATATAGTACGAATTGCGCTCACGGGAGGACCTTGCGCCGGTAAGACCACGGCAATGGCGAAGATCATAGAGCGATTTACCATAAGAGGATATTTGGTGTATGCCTTACCCGAAATCCCCACGATATTTACGGCGGCATCCGTCAACTTCCTTACAGACGATAAGACCTACTTCTACAATGCGGAAAAAGCGGTCTTGAAGTTTCAGCTCCAAATGGAAAACATCTTCTATGAGCTGGCAAAGTCTGTCAATAAACCGGTACTGATCATATCCGACAGAGGTACCATGGATATTTCTGCATACATGGACCCAAATATGTGGCAAGCCATGCTGGACGAACTCTCCCTTTCGGAAGTGATGCTGAGAGATGCCCGATACGATGCGGTAATACACATGGTAACAGCGGCAGACGGAGCGGAAGACTTCTATACCATCGAAAACAATGCGGCAAGAACAGAGACGGTAGAATTGGCTCGCGAGTTGGATGGTAAGATTCTAAGTGCCTGGACAGGGCATCCGAACCTGCGCATCGTCCAAAACAATAGTGATTTCGATGCCAAGATAGAGCAGACCATCCGTGAGATTGCCTGCGTTGTGGGAGATGAAACAGCCGATGAAACCCGAAGGACATTCAAGGTAGAGGTAACCGGTGATGTGCCTTATGGTATAGAGACAGAGATATTCGAGTACATGCTCAATACGGACATAAAAGGAAATACAAAGATCAAGAAACGCGGAACAGCCGGCAACTTCGTCTATTTTCACTCTTTCTTCCGTACCACTTCGGAGGGTAAGAGTGCAGAAGTAGAACGCCTTATCACACCGGAAGAGTTCGTTATATATCTCAGACATATAGAGCCGGATGCTCCCGTTATACACAAAAGGAGAAAGAGCTTTGTCTGGAGAGGACTTGCCCTCGAAGTGGACACCCTCTTATCTCCCGAGTACAGCTACTCGCTTCTACACACCATGACCTCCAAGCCTATGTCCGAGATCAAATTTCCGCCGTTTATAAAGGTATTGGAAGAGGTGGATAGAAGCGTAATGGAACATCCGCAACAATAGAGAAGAAACAACCTAAATCAATCCATTATATGAGAAAAAATCTATCTTTAATACTTTCCATCCTGCTTATTACGCTGGGTGGATCTGCATTTTCTTCATGTTCTAAGTCCGGAGAGAAGAGTACGGACTCTGCTCTCTTCCCCAAGAGCATTCTTGATGAAGCCATCAAAAGCTATCAGGAGAAATGTTCCTATCTGGGCTTACCTGTTTCCGACCATGTCCCCGCAGGCGAAGTGTCCCAACCGGTACAAGAAGCATTGGACTTTTTGTATGGCTATATGATCACCCCGGATATGCTCGATTACAGCACGGCATTCTATGTAAAGAACATAGAGACCAGTTACAAGGCAAGAGAGGAAATGCCTTGGGGGAAGTCTGTTCCGGCAGATGTTTTTCGTCATTTCGTACTTCCCGTTCGGGTCAATAACGAAGCTCTGGACAATAGTAGAGAGTTGTTCTACGAAGAGCTAAAGAACAGAGTAAAAGGTCTATCCATGATGGATGCCGTGCTGGAAGTGAATCACTGGTGCAACGAACACGTAACCTACGAGCCATCGGACGGACGTACCTCTTCTCCTGTGTACACTCTGCAAAATGCTCTTGGACGTTGCGGTGAGGAGAGTACCTTTACCGTTGCCGCACTGCGTTCGGTGGGTATTCCTGCCAGACAGGTCTATACTCCCAGATGGGCGCATACGGACGACAACCATGCCTGGGTAGAGGCTTGGGTAGATGGCAAGTGGTACTATCTGGGAGCGTGCGAGCCGGCACCGGTACTCAACAACGCCTGGTTCGATGCCCCTGTACGCCGTGCCATGATGCTGCATACCAAAGCATTTGGTGCTTATAGCGGATCGGAAGCATCCTTGAAGCAGTTCCCGACATACACCGAGCTCAACCTCACTTCTCTCTATGTGCCGACAGCTCCGGCGAGAGTAAAAGTGTTGAAAGACGGCGTTCCGCAAAAAGATGTGAAGGTATCGTTCAGACTCTACAACTATGCGGAGTTTTTCCCTATCACGAGCATTCTTACGGATAAAAACGGAGAAGCCGCTCTCGAAACCGGCATCGGAGACATGCTTGCCACAGCGGAGCACGGAATAGAAGCCATGGCGATGGGCGTGGTACGCGCAGGAGGCGAGACATTGGAGCTGAACCTCCAACCATTTGCGGAGATGCCTTCGGAGCTTCACTGGGTCATCAACCCTCCGGAAGCGGTAACACCTTCCAACACTATCGACAGTACGGCTATCAGGGCTTGTGCTCTCCGCATCGTGGAGAACGACTCCATCAGAAAAGCCTACCTCGCGACCTTCCCCGGCTCTCTCCGGGCGGAAGAGACATTTAAGTCGCTCGGTCTGAAAAACAAAGAACTTTGGAGCAAAGTCTATATCGAAAGCAGAGGACACCATCATACTATCCTGAAGTTTATGGAGAACCTCGCTCCCGAACAGAGGGAACTCGGACTTCTGCTTCTCTCTTCGCTCACAAAGAAAGACCTGCATGACGTTCCGTACGATGTGCTGACCGATGTCATGAAACATTATAAAGGCGGAACATCCGACAAAGAGGTGAAGTATCTCCTCTCTCCTCGTGTCGGCACCGAACAGCTATTCCCCGTACAAGAGACTCTCAACGAAGCCTTGAAGGTCATCTTTGCCGATAACGCCACAGAAAGTTCGGAGAAAGAAGCATCTTGGACTGCTCTTTCCGCAACAGAGAGAGCCGAAAAGATAGCCACCTATCTTCGTACATTCAAAGTGGACGAGCAGTATAACCCCATCCGCCATCCGCTTTCTCCGGCAACGGTACTCTCTCACAAGGTGGGGGATGTTCGCAGTTTGGCATTTACGTTTGTGCGCTTGTGCCGTGCGGCAGGTGTACTTTCAGAGTATGACGGCACCATCGGCGTCTCCAAGATCTACACTGAAGATGGTAGCTACAAGCTTTTTGCCATAGCTCCGGAAGAGGAGAGCAAAGTGAATCCGGACAAAGCGGGCACATGCAAGATCAGTCTCGACTATACACCGCTGCCCTATCTTTCAGATCCGAAGTACTACTACAACTTCTCTCTTGGCTACATCTCGCCATCCGGTGCGCCTGTTACTTATGACATAGCAGACGGTCTGAGCTACAAGGAGACCGTAAAGAATCCTTTGGAATACGAAAACAACTACATCATCACCGGGACACGTCTTGCTTCCGGAGGTGTATTGGTTGCATTCCGCAAGCTCACTTGTGAAGACACTCCCAATATAATGGCATTCGACAGAGACACTACGGCAATATCCGTCATCGGCAGCATGAATCCGGAAGCTCTGTATCACGACCTCAAGACAGACAGCAAAAAAACGCTGCTAAGCTCTACGGGAAGAGGCTACTATGTACTGGTGCTGGGCAAGGATCACCATGAGCCTACCGACCACATCTTGAGAGATCTTCGCAAGTCCATGTGGAACGAAGAGAGCAAGAGCCTCACACTTCCGGTCGTTGTCCTTCAACAGATGCAGGGAGACGGAGCACCTTCTGCGATGGATCTGCTTCCGGAAGCATTCTGGGGCAAAGACACGGACGGCTCCATACTGAAGCTCCTCACCACCGGTACGGAGACCGCCATTCCTTTCGAGTATCCTCTGCTTGCCGTTTGCGATACGTTCGGACGTGTCGTGTTCGTATCCCAAGGTTATACCATAGGCATAGGAGACAGAATATCCAAGGTCGTTTCAGAAGTCAAGTAACATTCATCTCAAATACACTACATCAATGAAAATAAGACTCGCCCTCAAATCTGCGACAGCGGTTGCTGTCTGTGTTCTTTCCGTATGGGCATCCTTTCCGTCGGCAGCTCAGACCACCAACGGAAAACCTGTGAAGCAAGCCAAGAACGTCATCCTTATGATTGCCGACGGCACCTCACTCTCTGCTGTGTCGGGAGCGCGTTGGTATCAGAGGTACATGGATGCGGAGAGCAAGCATCTGCATCTGGACCCTTACATGAGTGGGACCATCATCACATTCTCTTCGGACGCACCCATCGGGGACTCCGCGCCCACCACTTCCTGCTACATGACCGGGATGCCATCGAGAGCGGGATACATCTCCACCTACCCCATGAGCACTCCGGGAGCCGACCTTGTTCCGGTGGATACGACCAGGTCTTTGAGGCCGCTCATGACGCTGCTTGAAGCTACAAGGATCAAGCACAACAGAAAGACCGGGCTGGTGTTCACCTGCGAGTTTCCGCACGCCACTCCGGCGGACTGCGCGGCGCACTCTTATTCGAGGAAGAGGTACGACTGGATCGTGCCGCAGATGGTACACAACCGGCTCGATGTCGTCATCGGAGGAGGTGCCGGTCTGCTATCCGAGCAGCACCGCAAACATCTCACCGAGTCGGGCGTGAGTGTCTTTCTGAACGACAAAGAGGGAGCCTCCAAAGACACCAATCCGAGGATGTGGCAGCTCTACGAGAAAGCCGATGTCCCTTACGACATAGACCGCGATCCGGCAGAGATCCCCTCTCTTGCGGAGATGACTGCAGATGCGCTGCGCCGCCTCTCTTCGGGAGAGCGTTCGGAGAACGGATTCTTCCTGATGGTCGAGGGCAGCAAGGTGGACTGGGCTGCGCACGCGAACGATCCCGTGGCACTCGTCACGGAGTTTATCGCGTTTGACAAAGCGTTTGCCGAGGCGTTGGAGTTTGCCAAGAAGGACGGCAACACGGTGATCATCGTAACTTCCGATCACGGCAACAGCGGATTTTCTTTGGGACGGCGCGAAGTGCCTTACACCACGGCGAGCGGACAGCACCTGTTCGGGGCTCTGACCGCAGTGCGAAAGACCTCCGAGTTCATTGCCGAAGAGCTGAACAGGCACCCCTACTCCGAAGCTCGCGCCATCGTGGAGAAGCACACCGGCTTTGCACTTACGGACAGGGAGCTGGCACTTCTTGCCGAGTGCAAGGGGTACAAAAACAGCCCGAAGCCTGCCGAGGAGCGTTCCGAAGAGCAGATAGGCGATGGCGGCTACAAGGGCACTCTTCCGGCACTCATCAACCACTTTTTCCATGCCCGGATACCGCTCGGCTTCACCACCAACGGGCACACGGCGGAAGAGGTGTTCCTTGCCGTGTACACGCCGGAGGAGGTGGACAAGCTCGTGGGCGTGAACCAAAACACGGATCTGCACCGCTACATGGCTACGCTCTTGGGCATGGGCGATGAGCTGCCTGCGATGAGCGACCGCTACTTTGCCCCGCACGACGAAGTGTTCAAAGGGATGAAGTTCCGCCTGACTTCCGACGAAAAAGGGCAAGCCACGCTCACGGTGAAAGGCAAGCGGGGCAAGGCTCTGGAGATCGAGGCGTACACGAACATCGCCACGCTGAAGCAGGGGAAAAAGATCCTCTCCAAACGGGAGATGCCCACCGTGGCGGTCTATGTGGACAAGCGCGACAAGCTCTATCTCCCTGCCGACATCAGAAGCTGGATAGAGTAACGAGCCGTGCCCGGAGGGCGCACGAGGAGACAAAAATTCCCGATAGGAGCGAATCTCTTATCGGGAATATTTTTTTGTCTTCATCGGGCAGAGCGGCCGTCTACTTGTCTCTGTCCATGTTCAGGATCTTGATCACGAACACCGAGTGCGGCGCCTCGAAAGCGCGCTCCATCGCCTCCGTGAGTATCCTCATCACCGTGCGATACTCCCCGAAGACGCGCGTGGATATGCTTCCCGGCTCCACCTTGATCTCGTCATGCGTTTTCAGGTCTGCGATGAACGCCTTTACCGCCGGTTTGAACTCATTGCCGAGGGGGTAATAACTCAGCTCTACGGAACACTTCATAATGCACATATTTTAACATAGGTTCAACAATAATTTGTTTTTCACGCGAGAAAGTTAGCACATTTTTTCCGGTCCGCCACCCTCCCTTTTCGGAGAAAAAACGGCTTTTTTGCCTGTCTCTCAGAAACGGGATCAGTACTGGGCTGCGAGGGGGTCGGCAAAAAGCCCGGATTTTCGTGCGCACGAAAATATTTTTTTGTGCGCACGAAAATTTTTTTTCTTGCGCACGAAAATTTTTTTCTGTGCGCACAAAAATTTTCTTCCGTGCGCACACCTCTTTTTCCGGCTCCCTCGTAATGAATTTCGGGAGCGCGCTCTGCGTTAAAAATCTCTAAATTTCGGAGCCTTGCTTTCGACCGGAATCTTGCCGAAAAGAGTGCTTTTCTTTCCGCTTCGGAGGCACCGGAGAAGATTGGAAAGCTTCTCGGAAAAACGTATCTTTGCTGCGTTTATTCGGAACACTTTCCCTCCATGAAAGAGCTTGACAAGAGAAGAGATACAGACGGAATAGAACACGGCGTGCTCCAAGTGCGCGGTGCGCGTGTCCACAACCTCAAAAACATAGACGCGGATCTGCCACGCAACTCCCTCTGCGTCCTGACCGGACTGAGCGGCAGCGGGAAGTCTTCCCTCGCTTTCGACACCATATTCGCCGAAGGAAGCCGGCGCTACATCGAGACCTTTTCAAGCTATGCGAGAGGGTTTCTCGGCAACATGGAGCGTCCGGATGTGGACAAAATCACAGGGCTCAGCCCGGTGATCTCCATCGAACAGAAGACTACGAACAAAAATCCGCGCTCCACCGTCGGCACCACAACGGAGATATTCGACTTCCTCCGCCTCCTCTACGCCCGCGTCGCCACAGCCTACTCCTACAACACCGGCAGACCCATGGTGCGCTACACCGAAGAGCAGATCGTCTCCTCGATATGCTCCGCCTTCGAAGGGCAGAAGATTTATCTCCTCGCCCCGGTCGTGAAAGACAGAAAAGGACACTACCGCGAACTCCTGGAGCAGCTGCGCAAAAAAGGCTACCTCAATGTCCGGATAGACGGGCAGATGAGAGAGATAGAACGCAACATGGCACTCTCAAGATACCGCATACACAGAATAGAAGTAGTGATAGACCGGATAAAAGTCTCCGACAGCTCCGAAAGCAGGATAAAGGAGAGCGTCCGCACCGCTCTCAAGCAGGGGAAAGATCAGATGGTGGTCATAACGTTCGACGATCCCGACACACCACACTACTACTCCCGCTCGCTCATGTGCCCCACCACGGGTCTCTCCTACTCCGAACCGGCACCCCACTCTTTCTCTTTCAACTCGCCCCGGGGAGCCTGTCCGAAGTGCAAAGGCCTCGGGCAGGTAACAGCCTTGCAGGCAGAGAAGATATTCCCCAACCCGAAGCTGAGCATCCGGGACGGAGGAATAGAGCCGATAGGAAAACTCAAGCGGAACATGATCTTTGCACAGCTCATGGCGATATGCGAGCATTACGGCTTCTCCATAGACGACCCCGTGGGAGAGCTGCCCGAAGAGCTGATAGACGATATCCTGAACGGAACAAACTACACGCTGAACCGACCCAAAGAGATCCCCTCCGGGATGTTGCCCGAAAAGCTGCTGGAGTACAACGGACTTGCAGAGTACATCAACCGGTATGCGGAGATGGAAGAGTCGCACGCGGCAAGGAAGTGGGCAGAGCAGTTCAGCACTCATGTGCAGTGTCCGCTCTGCATGGGCAAACGGCTGAAAACCGAAAGCCTCCACTTTAAGATAGACGGCAAAGACATCATGGAGGTATCCTCGCTGCATCTGCCCGACTTCAAAGAGTGGATAAAGTCCCTCAAAACAAAGTTCGACAGCAGACAGTGGACCATCGCAG
Organism: Porphyromonas canoris; assembly: GCF_000765975.1. NCBI lineage: Bacteria > Pseudomonadati > Bacteroidota > Bacteroidia > Bacteroidales > Porphyromonadaceae > Porphyromonas > Porphyromonas canoris. The sequence continues at coordinate 40,646 of NZ_JQZX01000009.1, read as the reverse complement.
AAGAGATCATCAAAGAGATAGATGCCAGAACGGACTTTCTTCTTGACGTCGGCTTGGATTATCTGAGCCTGAACCGCTCCTCCGGATCCCTGAGCGGCGGAGAGAGCCAACGCATACGCCTGGCAACTCAGATCGGAAGCAAGCTGGTCAATGTCCTCTATATCCTGGACGAACCGAGCATCGGTCTGCATCAGAGAGACAATGTAAAGCTCATTCATTCCCTCAAGAATCTTAGAGATCAGGGAAACTCTCTTATCGTCGTCGAGCACGACAAAGATATGATGTTGGAGGCAGACTATGTCGTAGACCTGGGCCCCGGAGCCGGACGCAAAGGCGGACGAGTGGTCTTTGCCGGCACGCCGAAAGAGATGCTCGAACAGGATACTCTCACCGCCCAATACCTCAAAGGGACAAAGAGGATAGAAGTGCCCGCCTCTCGCCGAAAAGGTTCGGGGGAACTCTTGGTGCTGAAAGGCGCTACGGGGAACAATCTCAAAGGAGATACCATGCGCCTTCCCATCGGGACATTGACCTGTATCACCGGAGTGTCGGGAAGCGGAAAGTCTTCTCTCATCAACTCTACCCTCTACCCCATTCTAAGCCAACACTTCTACCGCTCACAGACTGCCCCGCTGCCCTATGAGGAGATAGAGGGACTGGAATATATAGATAAGGTAGTCGCCGTGGATCAAAGCCCCATTGGCAGAATGCCTCGAAGCAATCCCGCAACCTATGTGGGGATTTTCACTTTGATACGCAGCCTCTTCGTGGAACTCCCCGAAAGTAAAATGCGCGGCTACAAGCCGGGACGCTTCTCATTTAATATTAAGGGCGGCAGGTGCGAAACCTGCAAAGGCAATGGCTACAAAACCATAGAGATGAACTTCCTGCCCGATGTCTACGTACCTTGTGAAGCGTGCAAGGGAAAACGCTACAACAGGGAGACGCTTGAAGTTCGGTATAAAGGAAAATCCATCTCCGACATCTTGGACATGACGGTCAATAGGGCTGTGGAGTTCTTTGAAAACAATCCGTCGATCCTAAAAAAAATAAAGACTCTGCAAGATGTGGGACTCGGTTACATCAAGCTTGGTCAGCCCTCTTCAACGCTATCCGGAGGAGAGTGCCAACGCATCAAGCTGGCAACAGAGCTCTCCAAAAGAGATACGGGAAAGACGATCTATTTCCTGGACGAACCCACCACGGGACTCCACTTCGAGGATATAAGAATGCTTCTGAACATCCTCCAAAGCCTTGTGGACAGAGGAAACACGGTGGTTGTGATAGAGCACAACTTAGACGTGATAAAGTCCGCAGACTATATCATAGACCTTGGCCCGGAAGGAGGTACGGGTGGCGGAGAAATCATCTTTCAAGGTACTCCGGAAGAGATGACTGCTCCGGAAGTACTCTCCAAATCTCACACGGCATACTTTCTAAACAAAGAGTTATGAATATAGAATCCTCTCTCGAAACTCTCAACAATGAGCAGCGAGAAGCTGTGCTATACTGTCAAGGACACTCCCTGATACTTGCAGGTGCAGGATCCGGTAAGACCCGTGTGCTGACAACCAAGGTGGCATACCTGATAGCACAAGGCTACGCTCCTTACAGCATTATGGCACTTACCTTTACCAACAAGGCAGCCAGAGAAATGCGAGAGCGTATAGCTTCTACCGTTGGTAGGAGTGTAGCGCAGATGATACCCATGGGGACATTTCACTCTATATTCTCTCGTATTCTAAGACACTACGCTTCCCATATCGGCTTCACCTCCTCTTACACGATATATGACACGGCAGACTCTCGCGCTCTCATCAAGAGCATCATAAAAGATATGAAGCTGGATGAGAAGCAGTATAAGCCCAATACCGTTCAGAGCATCATATCGGGAGCAAAAAACAACATGGTATCTGCCAAGCAGTATGCCCTTTCTCCTGTTTTGACAGATGCGGACAGAAAGCGTCAGATGCCAAGGATAAAAGATATCTTTCTGCTCTATTCCGAAAGGTGTATTGCTGCCAATGCAATGGACTTCGATGATCTCCTACTCTATACTTACAGGCTTCTCAATGACCATCCGGAAGTAAGGGAAGAGCTCCAAGAGCGGTATAAGTTCATACTCGTAGATGAGTATCAGGACACCAACAGGGTGCAACATCAGATTGTGAAGCTTTTGTGTGGTGAAGACTGTATGGTTTGCGTTGTCGGCGATGATAGTCAAAGCATCTACTCATTTCGAGGAGCTCGGATAGACAACATACTCAACTTCCGGAAGTCTTTTGAGAATGCCGCACTCTTCAAGCTCACAAAGAACTACCGCTCCACTTCCAATATCGTAGATTTGGCAAGCGGTCTCATAGAGAAAAACACACAACGCATCCCGAAAGAGGTAGTAAGCGTGAAAGGACCGGGACAGAAAACCACTCTTATTTCATCTTACTCTGCCAACATAGAGGCACAAGCAGTAGGGGCAAGGATACTGCACCTTATACAAAGCGGTGTAGATCCGGAAGATATAGCCATCCTCTACCGCACCAATGCGCAAAGCCGTATATTGGAAGACCAGATCAGAGTGTTAGGCATCAAGCTAAGGATATATGGAGGGATGTCTTTCTACGAACGCAAAGAGGTGAAAGATGTTATCGCATACCTTCGCCTGTTGGTTAATATGGATGATGACGAAGCCTTCCGACGCATCTACAATATGCCGGCAAGGGGTATAGGAGCGACCTCCTTCGAGCAGTTGCACACGTTTGCCAAAGAAAAAGAGTGCTCCTATATGAATGCCATTGTCAATGAGTCCGAATTTTGCAATGCCCTCAAACCGGCTGCCGTAAAGAAGTTTAGAGCCTTTGCCGACATGATTTTGGGATTTAAGACAGAGGCTGCAAGCTCCACCCTATTGGAATTAACACAAAATATCCTTCACAAAAGCGGACTGTACAGTCTGCTGGAGTCTGATAAAACGGCAGAGGGAGAAGATCGTAAGCAGAATATTTCGGAGCTGCTCAATGCGATGGACGAATATACGGCTCTGAAGGAAGATGAAGGTGTGGAAGCACCCACACCGGAAGAGTATCTGCAAGAGGTTGCTCTCTATACGGATAGAGACCAAGACGAGAAAGATGATGCCCCTAAAATAACACTTATGACCATGCACACCTCCAAAGGGTTGGAGTATGACTATGTGTTTATAGTAGGTGTGGAGGATGGACTTATCCCGTCCGAACGGAGCATTGATACCATAAACGGAGTGGAAGAGGAGCGACGACTGCTCTATGTGGCTATCACAAGAGCCAAGATCGAGTGTTGTATCTCTTTTGCATACTCTCGTAGCAGCTACGGCAAGTATGTACAATCTTTCCCCAGCAGATTCTTGTACGACCTTGATGAAAAGTTCATCAACAACGAGAGCGATCTCAAATTCAGGAAAGAGAAACACTCTCCCTCATTTCTTGCAAAAGCCATAACACGAGAGAAAAAGCTGGAACCCCTCAAAAACGTTCCCCAAGCAGCCACTACGCAAGCACTCTCCTACAAAGAGGGAGATCGCGTCAATCATCATATCTTTGGGGATGGAACCGTTCAAGAGATGGTTCAGAGCGATCATGGAATAAAAATAAAAATCATATTTGATACCGAAGGAGAAAAACTGCTCATAACCCGCTATGCAAAGCTTACTCCAATCGAATAAAACAGACAACACCATACAATGGATACAGCATCTCTATTTCAATGGGCATTAGAGTCTTTGGACTACTTTACCATTACTCTCTTGATGATCATCGAGAGCTCTTTTATACCATTTCCTTCCGAAGTGGTCATACCTCCTGCCGCATATAAAGCGGCTGCAACAGGTGAACTCAATGTCTATCTTGTAGTCTTATTCGGAACAATAGGAGCTACGATCGGAGCTCTCATCAACTACTATCTGGCTCTCTTTCTCGGACGAAAAATAGTTTACAGATTTGCCAACAGCCGCATAGGAGCGATGTGTCTTATCAATGAAGCCAAAGTACAGAAAGCGGAAAGCTTCTTCTATAAAAACGGAATCATATCCACCCTTATGGGCAGGCTCGTTCCGGGCATTCGCCAACTCATTTCCATTCCTGCCGGACTTGCCAAGATGAAACTTCCACAGTTCATCCTCTATACTTTTATCGGTGCAGGTGTTTGGAACGCTATTCTTGCAGCCATGGGCTACTACTTCGCTTCATTTGTTCCGCAAGACAAACTTATGGACTATGTCATGAAGAACAGCCACCTTTTAGGTTACATCTTCATGGGAATAGGTGTCATAATTGTTGCCGTACTCATCTACAAGGGGAGCAAAAAGCCCTCTAAGTCCTGAATATATCTTGTTGTTTCAAGTTCGTCCATACTCTTATAAGTATCGTTCTGTACATTGATTGACACAGATAGAACGAAAAGACTTTTCGTATTGCGGCAAAGAAACTGTTAAGGGCTGACTTCTTTTGAGAAGTCAGCCCTTAAATTTTTTACAGAGGACGGAAATGTAAAGTATGAGAAAAGATGAAGTACCACATAAACATCTCATGCTACTTACTCCTTGACTTTACTCCGAAAAGGGTATCAATTACTCTAAAGCCATGATTAGAGAACAATAAAAAATCCAAAACAGAAATGGCAAATGGTAGAAATTAAACCTGCTCCAAATGGGAAAGATAGAACTTTTGAATACCAAATCTCAAAGACTATATACTTACTCCAATGCTCTCATCAAGTTCAGGAGTAGGCAATAAAGCTAATAGGAGACTATTCTAATATAAAATCATTGTCTTTTAACAAAACTTATCCGATCCTTTTACATAAGTTGAATCAATGTTATTCTCTTATTATTAAGTTCTTAGGTTTTATTCTTTTTTATCCGAAGGTCTATATTTTCTTAGGGCAGCAAGCGCCTCTTTTCCGGTGTAAAATATATGTATCCCAACACCATCCCTCCTCCCAAGAGTATCAGGTTGGCGATGTCTCGCATATCGTATCCCATCAGTTCTTCTATCGGACGTACTGAGCCAATGTAAGTATAGGTTGCAAATGGCAGATAAGAGCCAATCGGTTCGTTCGTAACAAAGATTGCAATACCTGTCAAAAGAATGCACGAAATAACGGGCAGCGTAAAATTTCGGGAGAACAAACTGAAAACCAACTCTATCATCCCGACACAGAATGAAGCCAGCAAGATCCTTGAGAGAATTTGTAGCGATGGCAACCAAACGGCATACTCTGCAAATGGATATGCCGGCATTAAAAAACCTAACAGATACCCGCCCAAAATGAAGCCTGCCCACGTAATAACAGACACTATTACGATCAGAAAAAATAGCACAAGCACTTTCGACAGATAGAGCTTCCACTTCGTAACGGGCAGAGAAAAGAGAGACCTGATGTTGTCATTCTGAAACTCGATCTCACAAAGCAAATAAGATACAACTGTTACAACCAGTGGCAGCATCAACGAAAGGAAAGGAAAGCTGTGGCGAGACCAGATCGTCATCCATGGATTACCGACATACTGAGGCATCTCATAGCCAAAAAGTCCGCTCCGCCCCTTATAGAGCATATAGATAAGTGCAAGCAGGTAGACGAGCAAAGGGGATAACAGACAGGAAACAATGATCCTGTTGTGAAAAACTTTATAGATCTCGGCTCCGCATAGAGCCGAAAGAGAGAGCTTGGATTTCATAACTATCTATTCTGTAAGGTAGATAAAAGCATTTTCGAGAGCAGAGCCTTTGTGGGTTATGTTGTATATAGAGATTCCGTCTTTCGACATGGAAGCTATCAGGCGAGCAAATTCATTTTCGTTCCCGATCTCAAACTCCACATGATTTGAATCATGAACGCCCAGCAAAGAAAAGTTGGAGTCATACCCCAGACGAGTGATGACAGAGGTATCATTGACCTTAAAACTTACGATGTCGGGCTGTTTTCTTGTCAGACCGTCAATATTCCCTTGGTAAAGTATTCTGCCTTCGTGGATGATGGCGACGTGGTCTGCCAGCTTCTCCAACTCCTCCAAGATATGGCTCGAAAGGAATATGGTTACACCCTCTTCCCGGTTCAGCCGCTTCAAGATCAATCTTAACTCATATATCCCTTGGGGATCCAACGCATTGAGAGGCTCGTCAAGAATCAACATCTTCGGGCGATTGAACAGACACATGGCCAGACCAAGACGCTGCTTCAATCCAGATGAAAGAGAAAGGGCTTTCTTGTCGGCATGATCACTAAGCCCCATTAGGGACAATACCTCCTCTTTTCGTTGTTTGCCCATCCCGAATATAGTATCAAGGTAGTTCAGATTTTCCGATACGGTCAGAAACGGATAAAAAAATGGGTGTTCTATCATACTACCGGAGAAAGAGCGCAGAAGGAGTGGAGACTCTTTAAGATTAACACCTCGAAAAAAAATCTCCCCCCTCCCTATCGGAAGCAACCCCAATAACAGCCTTATGGTGGTAGATTTTCCCGCTCCGTTTTTTCCCAAATAGCCAAACACGGATCCTTGAGGCACTTCCATATCGACTCCTCGAAGGACTTGGTTGCCTTGATAAGCAAAATGCAACCCTTTTATAGATAGTATGCTATCCATAGAACTGAATTTTTAATTAAACTATGCATCAAAGGTATATAATATATCTGTTATTATCAAAATCCAACGAAGGCTATTGTATCAGAAAGTAAGCTTTAGGTGGTTTATCAATACTTTCTACCCTTTTATGAGATAGCTTTGTGTCTTCTCTGTTTCTAACTTAAACACGAATAAAAAAATCTTCCATACACGTATAAAAGAAAGATTGATACCTTACAGAAGTGTAGTTCAAGGCTTGATAGGTAAAAACCGAGCTTTGAATATTGGAAAGCAAGGCATGAAGCGGAGAGAGCAAAGTGTGAAGCGGAGAGAGCAAGCCTTGCTTCTAACTTTCTAACCTGTTCAAGAAAGAAAAAGACCATGTTTAGATTATCTGCTAAACATGGTCTTTATGATTATGATAGTGGGATAACAGTGAGGGCTGCCTTTATCTTAAATGAGAGGCAATCTTCTACCGATAATCTTTCTACGGCTCTACCCTATCGAACAGAAAGGAGTATATGATGTAGTTGTCCAATCCGAACTTGGTTTTCCACTCAATGGGCGGAACTTTGCTATAATTGATGGCGCAGTAGGAACCGAATCCGTCCTCCATATAGAGGGGAGGAATGAAAACAAATAAAGGTGTAAAGACTCCGCGTTCAAACTTCGGATAGGCATGAGCGACGGAGAAAAAGATATAGTCTTTTGCCTGCTGCTCGTCCACTTTCAGTTCACGAGTGGCATCTTGCTTGAGGATGGGCAGATTGAAGCTCACTTTTAACGTGGCTTTTCCATCTTTATTCTTTGAAATCTGCCCAAGTCCGGAAAGAGGGTAAGATGTATATAGATCATTTTGGGAACGATGTGCCAAAATGTCGGCAAAAGAGATCGTGTCTCTCGCTACCGAGCCTCCTTCGATCTTCTCGATAAGTATCGCCTTGGGATGAGTCAGGGGCAAGGAGGAAGAGATTTTCAGTTTGTAGAGACGGACACCCAGAAAGTCCAACAGGTCGGACATATCACCTTCGGGAAGAGTATCGGTAACGGATAGAGTGTCGTCCTGCTCCCGGCTCTGCGCATTAGAAAGCAGAGGAAAAGAAAGAAGGAGTAGAAAGAGTAGAATTTTGTTCATAACAAATAAGTAGAATAAGGGTATAAAAAAGGGAATCTTCGACCGGGCAAAGCCGATGAAAGATCCCCTTTCTGTTTTATCTATGTCTTTATTGCTGTTTAATAGAAGCGTACTCTATTGTCAACAACATCCATCTTAGACATGAGCAGTCTCAAAGCCTGCATTCTTACCTTAGACTGAAGGTTGGCTTGGATAAGATCTCCTGCGTTTGCAACGGTTAGAGGAGAGTTGATATTAGGTACTCTCTCTTCAACCTTCACTACATAAACGCCATTCATACCCTTTACAGGAAGAACCTTATTGAGTGGAGCAGAAGCTGCCACAGCATTGAGAGCAGGTTCAAAACCGACACCATCTATTCTGGTGCTTGCAAAGCCCAAGTGTTTCAAAGTGTCTGCCGGAAGAGAGTGAGCAGCTGCAAATGCTTCCAAAGACTGAGGATTTTCAGACTTCAACTGTGCGAAGAGCTTTTCAACCTTCTTTTCGTTCAACAATACCGGACGAATCTCTTCTTTCGATTCTTCAAACGGCTTGTAACCTTGAGGTATCTCCTTGCGTACAACAGCCATTACAAACTTGTCGTCATAGTCTTTAATATCAGAGATAGATCCCTTTGGGTTATTGAATGCCCAGCGTACCAGCTCTCTACTGCTTTGGATATTTTGAGCAATAGCAGAAGATGATGGGTAAACTTCCATGTTGTAAAGCACTTGATAACCCTTGTTGATGGCAGCTGTATCTATACCTTCTGCCTTATTGTAAGCAGCCTTGAATGAGCTGATATCGTTGTATGCCTTAGTATATGTCTCTGTTCCGGGCTCTACACTCTTTGAAAGATATGCCACCTTATACTTATTGACCGGAGCTGTAGCCTTATCGACCAAAAGGATGTGCTCTCCAAAACGAGAAGAGAACTTGAATGGCTTATTGATCTGAGCAGAGAAAAGAGCATCGCGGAACTCTTCACCGAACGACTGTAGTGCTTGTACCTCTGTTACCCAACCAAGTTCACCGGCGTTGTCTTTAGAGCCGGGATCTTGAGAGAACTGTGCTGCAAGATCCGAGAAAGCTGCCGGAGTAGAACCCAATACATTCAAAAGGCTGTCTATAACCTTAGTGCCTTCGGCTGTTGAGGGTTGTAGAATATGGCGGATGAATATTGAATCCGGAGCCACTTTCCTGCCAACAAGCTTTGCCACTGCGTATGTACCGCTGTTGTGATGCACCGGCAACACAGCACCAACCTCTGCACTCTTGAGCTCATCCATCATTCCGGTGTAGAAGTATTCCGAAGAGAGAAGACCTTCTGAAAGGTATGAGTCGATATACTTCATATCTGAATAAGAAGAGATGATATCGTCATAGTTGTCTCCTTGAGCAAGTTCTGCCGCAGCATCTTCTATATCTTTCTTTGTGTCTTCCTTATCTTTTTCACTCGGAAGAAGAGTAGAGTAAATCACGTCAACCACTCTATATGCAGGCACTTTGAACATCTCTTTGTGAGTGTTGTAGTACTCTTTCATCTCTGCATCAGAGACAGAGACAAGAGAGTCCGGCATTGCAAAAGAGTTTTGTGCAACATAAGCGATGGTTGCAATCTCTTTTTCTTCTGTGGTTGCAGCAGCTATATCCAGCTTATTTGCAACAATTCCTTTGGTCAAAAGAGCATCGTACTTCTCATTCAAGCGAAACTCTTTGACTTGATTTTCTATGGACAACCAGTAAGCACGGTATTGTAGCAACTGCTGACGAAGTTCGGGAGATGCTTCATTTACTTGCTTCTCTCCAATAGACTTTCTAAACTCGATAAATCCATTTCTGTCAAAGTTGCCCTGCTCATCCTTAAACATCGGAGATTGTAGGATAAGAGGAGAAATGTTTTCACCTTGAACAAGATCGTAAACCTCTTCCGGAGAGATGGTAAGACCTATCTTTTCGGCTTCGCTATTCAAAACATTCTCCATGATGATCATAGAGTAGACTTGATTGCGAATCTGTTGGTAGTCTGCCTCTGTGAGCTCTCTGTTTCCACTGAACATCTTGTAGTTCTCAGTAGTCTCTTCCACCCTCTTTTCAAAATCTTGAATCTTGACATTCTCACCATTTACACTCAATACAACCATCTGGCTGTCTTGAAACAAAGCAGACCCTCCTCTGAAAAGGTCTCCAAGTACAAATGCAAGCATAGCCAAGCCCAATAGTACAACGAGCAAGATTGCATACTTACTTCTGATTTTCTCTAATGTTGCCATATAATGATATTATAGTTTTAATTTACATGATTTACGAGGAACAAAGGTACATATTTTTTACTGTATAGCTACACTATTCAGGGGAATTAGCTATGGTCAAACGTACCAACATTATTTTATTTTTTGTCGCTCTTATAATATTAAACTTAAAGCTTGGTTCCAAGAAGATAGCATCTCCTCTATTGGGCAGGGATTGATGATGATCCAATATCAATCCGGCTATGGTAAGATAGTCCGGAGAGGTAGGCAGATCAAGATCAAATTTATCGTTAATGTCATCAATCTCGGCACGCCCCGAAAAGATGTATTCGTTATCTCCGATCTTCTTCATCACAACCGATAGAGTGTCGTGCTCATCCTCTATATCACCAAAGATCTCTTCCAAAAGATCTTCGAGTGTAACTATTCCGGCTGTACCTCCAAGCTCATCCACGACAACGGCAATGCTCATCTTTTCCTGCATGAGCTTCTTCATCATCTTCTGAGCAAGTACACTTTCTGGAGCGTAAAGCGTAGATCGGATGCTCTCTCTCCAGTCTCCTCTCTGCTCGGAAAACATTTCCACCGAGTGTATATAGCCGATGATGTCGTCTATTGTATCTCTATAAACTATTATTTTGGAGAATCCGGAAGAGATAAACAACTCTAAAAGCTCTTGCCTTGTGGTGTTTTCCTCTACAGCAACAATCTCGTTGCGAGGGATCAGACAATCTCTTAGGTGAATATCGGAAAAGTCTATCGCATTCTGTAATATCTTTACTCCTCCTACCGTAGTCTCTTTACCTGCAGAGGTGTCGCCTTGATTTATCTCTATATAATTGTCCAAATCTATTTTGCCGAGCTTTACCTCTGCACTCATGTCCTTTCTTATTCCGAACAGGAACAGCAACAGATTGGACAAGAGAGCGGAAAACTTTGCGATAGGATAGAGGATGATGTAGATCAGAGCAAGGGGGAAAGAGAAAAATCTCAAGCTCCAGTTGGGATTGATTTTAGCAATAGCCTTAGGTATAAACTCTGCCGTTATGAGAATGATCGCCGTAGAGATAAGTGTCTGAGCAAGGACAACAAGAAACGGATTGGAAATAAAACGGGAAAGAGGAGGCTCCAAAAGCTGAGCCATAAGGAGACCAAAGACGACCAAAGCGATATTATTCCCCACAAGCATTGTGGTAATAAACTGTCCCGGATTGCTAAAGAAAAGTGTTTGTAGCTTTCCAATACGGTTGGAAGAAGATTTGTCTAACTCTATACGTAGCCTGTCCGATGAGACAAAAGCAATCTCCATCCCGGAGAAAAAGGCTGAAAATAAGATGCAAATGAAAATGTAAAGATAAATCATAGCTCTTCCTGATAAGTCTTGACTTAATTGGTCGTCGTGTTAATATCGGACTTATGTTTAAGTTTTCTCTCCTCTTTCTTCTTGGGAAGAGAGTCCGTAGGAGTGGTAGAAGCAGAAGATGTTCCGGAAGAAGCCTTTGAGTTGACCATCTCTCCGTCTTGCAGTAAAAAGTTTGCCATAGACTTCTTAAACTCAAACCGGGTCATCTGTTCGTTACTCTCAAATCCCTCGAGACCTTCTATCTGATTTCCATTGGCGAGATCTACCCTCACATATTCATCGGAATATATAAGTTGTCTTGTTCTATTCCAAAACATTCTATTGGTTGTAAACCTATCTCCCAATAGATTGATGATCTCAACATTTCCTATCAACTCCCAAGTATCTCGTCCTACATAGTAAAAAGCTGTATCGGACTTTACGGTAGCTTGCGGTACAAACAGGGTATCAAACTGCTCCAGATATATTCCTTTCGGGAAGCTCCACTGATCCAAAGTATCGTTATTATAAATATACCATTCGTCTGCCTTTAGCTTATATTTCGTAACACCGGAGTCCGAAATCAGTGTCTCTACTCCACTGGTATATACGGTATATGCAATGCTGTCCGAATTATCTTTTATCGCATCCGTCTTTGCACCTCCGCAAGATGCCAGAATAGATGAGAGACATAATGCAACAATAACACAACCCCATACTTGAGGTTGTGTTATTGTATTTATAAGGGTCTTAAAACCTTGTTTATGATCTTTGTCGTTGTCCACGTTTAGCTATTACTTCACACGAATAGTGGTACTTTCACCTATCCATCCACCGATAGCCATGCTTTGTCCCTCTTTAAGATCAGGGTGCATAAAGACATCTTCCTTGCTTGGATAGTAAGATCTGTATCTTGCGATCAATCTTCCTGCTTCCGCTGCGATGGATGGGTCTATTGCTCGTGCTCTTTCAAGCTTATCCACTGCAAGGCAATAAACGATGCGAGACTTCACTGAGTCATCCGGGAAGATTGAGTTAGCTGTTGCCGCATAAGCATTAGCAATCAATACCAATGGTGCTCCAAAGCCCGACTTTTCTTCCATAGCTTTATTGGCATATTGTCTTGCACGAGAGTACTGACCTTGTTCGTATGCAAGCTGGGCGATGATATAATATATATCTCCCTTTTGGTCTGAAGAGGTAGAAAGAGATGCAGCTTCCTCAAAGAGTTGATTCGCTCTTACTCTATCCTTATTCAGGTGAGCTCTTTTAGCGAGCCCCAAAGCAGCTTCAGCCGAAGGAGAGATAGCGTAAGCAAACTCAGATGCACGGAAATAGACATCACTTTCCTGGCAGTTTACTCTACGAAGAAGAGCGATAACATTATCCAAGTACTCCTTGTTGTCTTTGTTCTCTTCTATCTTACTACCATATATCTTTTGAAGCATATCGCAACTTGCAGCTCCACTTGAAGCAAATTGTGTATCTGCTGCAGTTTTAAGGTCTGTGTAGAGCTGTTGTCTGTCTGCATCACCACTTCCTTGAGCTTTCTTGAGAGCATCTTCATAGTACTTGGAGATAGTCAGATACTCATTTATATATTGCTCTTTGTGATCTGCATTCTTAATCACCTTCACCATGGAAGAGTAGAGGTAGAAGTTCAGAGCCATGTAGTCTGTTTTTTCTTTCTTCTCTGCCACAATATCCTTAAGCCAGTTGTAAACCAGTTCATAGTCTGCCTTTTCAGCCATTACCTCTATATAGTCGGCAACCTTAGAAGCTAAAATATAGTCAGGACCAAATTGCGGATCGTTTGCGAAATACTTCATTCTTGTATCGTAAACCTCCATAAGCTGGTTGATGAACTCTGTTTTCTCTTGTGGCGTTTTTGCTTGTGCCACTTTCCATTTCAAGATTTGAGGACCGACGATATAGATATCCTTAGTCATATCGGGGCAGTTCTTGTAAACCTTCAACCAGAAATCGTAAGCATCCTGAAAGTTGTTGGTCTTAGCATGAATCTTGAAGTAAGACACATTCTTACGACACTCTGTTGTATCAATAGCAGCATTCGGAGTAGAGTCTGCTATCACAGAAGCAACATTGTTAGCCTTAGAAGACCATGCACTCATTGCGATCATGGCAATGGTGAAAAGTAGTGTTTTTTTCATCTTATATTCTGTTTTGCTATTTTACATTCTTTGTTATCTATCACAAAAGACCTTTACAGTCGTTATCATCAATATATCTTGAGTTTACGGAACCACGTTTCACTGAAGTTTATACTCACGGAGAGCTTTATCGCGTCCTCTTTCAAGATAGCTTGTTTATCATTCAGACTCTTAACGTACTCCAAGCTCAGATTAAGGAGAGAAGCTCTCTCGTCATTAACATATATAGGAAGTCCGAGACCGAGAGATAGCCCTAAGGTCGAAGACTGTCCCCATTTATGATGTTGTATATAAGGTGTTGCATAGTTGAGCCCTGCACGATACACTATGTTGTCCGAATAGGTTCGAGAGAAAGGATTAGGAGTATAAGAAGCACCCAAAGCAACCTGCCAAGCATCCTTATATGATACATTCTGCTTTTCAAACAGATTGGGAACGCTTTCCCAATTTGTATATTTGACGTCCAATGCAGTCAAAAGTTTATTCTTATAATTAAAACTTCCACCGACTCCTATCTCCATAGGCAACTTACCAACGTAAGACTCTTCTTTGGTGGTAACATCGGGAGTAAGGACTTTACCAAAATCTCTATCTTCAAAAAGTACCATCTTAGGCCTATGACCCAAAGAAGGAGAAAATGTAGCTCCCAACACGGACTCCCACTCTTTGGTGCGATGATGATACTGTGCTCCAAACGCAGCCGACCATGTGGATGTATGCCATGTTTCTCTCACAAAACGTGTATTGATCAACGATGAATTGGGTTGAGAAAGCACTTCGTGTATCGTAGAACCGAAAAGGTAATTGACCTTTGCTCCCAACGATAACTTCTCAAACAACTTGAAACCAACTCCCATGTAAGCATTTTGCAACGATCCCTCACCCTTGAAAGTCTGTTTATATGTAGCATTGGGGAATCCTTCAATATCTCCGGAAGTTTGTGCCAAATACCCCACTCTCGAATAAGGGATAACGCCAAGGCTCAGACCCACAGAGTTGAAAAGAGACATCTGAAACGCCAGATAGTCTATGTTCGCCTGGAATGTACTCTTTTTAAGCTGATTCTCTCTGAACATCTTATAGTTCGAAGTGAGAGCTATATCAAAGACAAAAGATAGAGAATCCACAACGGAGAAGGCAGCCGGATTTTTGAAGTTGATCATACCATCTTGACGCAACCCTACACCGACACCTCCCATACCTCTGTACGAAACAGGGGAGGGATCCACCAAAGAGCCGTAACCATAACGAGAGAGGGGCGAAGTCTCAATATTTTGAGCCTCGGCTACTCCCACGAAACAAACCATTGCTACTGCAAACATTGCAGCAAGCCTTTGTACTATCTTTCTATACATTCGCTATCAATATCTCATTTAGTCCTGTCTGAACAAGACAACCATCTGCAAAGATGGTATTTTTCGCTATTGTTTCAAAATAAATTCGGTCTCCGCCCGTTAAATAAACCAAAACAGGAGCAACCTCTTTCGTTATCTTCTCCACCCATCCAGCCACTTCCAACACAGCGGAAGAGACGGTACCGTGATAGATACACTCTTCGGTGTTCTGTCCTATGAGAGACCCCGGATTCAATTTCTTGGATACCAAAGGCAGTCTGTGCGTGTAGTCGTGAAGAGCTTTCAGCCTCATATCCAGTCCGGGAGCTATGACACCTCCTTCGTAAACTCCATTCCGAACAAGATCTATCGTAATTGCCGTTCCGCAATCTATGACCAAAAAATCTTTTCCTTCAGCAAACAGATAAGCCCCTACACACGCTGCAACCCGATCCTGTCCCAGTTGCTCCGGAGAGTCGTAGGCAATCTTGAAAGGCAGACGAAGTGTCGAGAGGTCGAAAGGAATGGTTTTCAACCCTATTCCATTCAGCTCTGCTTCCAAAACCGAGCAGGGTACCGATGTTGATATTACCATACTCCTGACACTCTCTTTCGGTATATCAAGGTCTTCCAAAGCCTTCTGCAACGGAACAATAAGCTCCTTTACGGAAGAGGAAGAGTGTTCCCAGAGAGCGACCCGTCCGTGGTATAGAGTGGCTTTTAAGGCGGTATTACCGCTATCTATGGTCAAGAAAAAAGAGCCGACCAAAGATGTTCCTGCCAGAGACTTCCAGCAGTCGGTAAGAAGCGACAACTCCTTTTCCAATACCTCTGCAACCACAAAATTGCTTCCGCAAACCAGAACGACAGACTCTTCAGGGGCTATCATTGCTGCCGAGTATGCCTGTTCCAAAGCTTTCCACACCGGCTTAACCACAGTGTAATCAAGCGCATTGGAAGATGCCAGATCCGATAGTTTCTCCGCGGCACAAGCACGTTCGCCTCTGCTTTGGGTGATGTAATAGCGTGCACGTTTGGGCAGCATATCAAAGACGGCAGAGACATCCTTATCTTCCGCCATACCTATCACGATATGGAGCTTTTTCCCTTTATCGAGCACGGACTCCAGGTAAGGGCTGAGATGAGCCCATGCTCCGACATTGTGCCCGGTGTCTATATAAAGATCCGGCATGCTGCTCAGCTTCTGCATCCGACCTGCAAGCCCTACACTCTCTACGTTCCAAAAACCTTTCCGGACAGCTTCCGGGTCTATTTTCGATCCCTTCAAAAGAGTCTCAAGAAGCCCTAAAGCGGTCAGCACCGTAGTGGCATTCTCCAGCTGATGAGCACCTTTGAGAGGGAGCTTTATCTCTCCAAAACGACAGCTATCCAGCTTATATCCTCCCTCCGGATCCTCTTCGTAAGAGCGCAGAACGGCTTTTCTGTCGCAGAGATAAAGCGGAGCACTCTCCTGCCGAGCCTTATCTTCCACCACCTGTCTCACCTCTTCACTCTCATGGTTACCCAATACAACGGAAATGCCGGGCTTTATAATACCGGCTTTCTCACCGGCTATCGCAGCCAATGTATCTCCCAAGTAGGTGGTATGATCGAGGCTGACATTGGTGATAATACTCAAAACGGGCGTGATGACATTGGTACTGTCCAAGCGTCCTCCCATTCCGACCTCTATCACGGCAATATCCACTTTTTTATGGACGTAGTAGGCAAATGCCATTGCCGTGGTAAGCTCGAAAAAAGAGGGAGAGAGCCCAAGCTCCCTGCACCATTCTCTGGCAGAGTTGCAGAAATCTATAACAAACTCTTGCTCTATCACTTTGCCATCTACACGGATTCTTTCGGAAAAATCTACAAGGTGAGGGGATGTGAACAACCCTACTCGAAGTCCGCTCTCATGCAGCACCGAGGCAAGAAGAGAAGAGGTTGATCCCTTCCCATTGGTACCTGCCACATGAATGGTAGATATTTTCAGATGAGGATTGCCAAGCTTCTCGAGGAGTTTTAAGACCGTTTCCAATCCCGGCTTATACGCCTTTCCCCCCACATTCTGAAACATGGGAAAGCTATTGAAAAGATAAGTGGTTGCTTCTGAATATGTGGATATTCTGTCCTTCATTTTTCTATCAAGGGGCAAAAATACACATAATTTTTCTTCCTTAATAGCTTTCAGACAAGTTATTTTATACTCCTCTCCGATGCTCGTTCAAAGAACAGCTATGCCACCCGACAGCACAAGAGAAAAAGAGAGCATTTCAAGACAAAATGGCAGTACTCTATTTTTATATATTCCGTACCGAAGCCTCTGCCCGATTTTCCCTCTCTCTATTTTGATCGGAGGGGTCGTTTTCAAAGCACGACCGAATTGTTAAATTCGCCCCATTTTATTAACACCATTTTCGATACCCGTTCACCCAAAACAGTAAACGAGCATATTCTTTCGGCTTAACGTGTTTAATTTTTCAATGAACACGTTTACCGATTTCATTAAACACGTTTACCGGATNTTCGGCTTAACGTGTTTAATTTTTCAATGAACACGTTTACCGATTTCATTAAACACGTTTACCGGATTCGATTAACGTGTTTAGCCAAAAACATCAAACTGCTAAATATCAATAGATTAACTATTTTCGCCCTAAAATGCCCCTGAAAAGGCAAATTTCTTTATTAGGAAACGTTTACAGACAAAGGCGTTAAATTTTATGTTTATTAACGCGAAAAAGCCCCATCAAACGGACTGAGAAAAAAATTTTTCCAAATTCGCGATTTTCTGTATAACCCTAAAAATCAATACTCTAAGCCACCTCTTTGTGATCATGAAGTGCAACATCGGAAAAAAAGAGAGCAGATCGGAGAGAAAATCGGGAGATTCATTTTTATATAAAAGCACCACCAAAATGCTGCTTTTTTGAAGTTCGGATTGTGGAAAAATGCGGCATCTTTTTCTACCTTTATACCCTAAAAAGAAAAAAGATGGAAGAAAAAAAGATTGCACTTATAGAGACTTCGGATGGGAGTCATACCATTCTCATTGATGGTGGTAATGAAAGCTATCATTCGACCAATGGGGCAATAACCGAGTCCAAACATGTTTATATCCGTGCCGGACTGGAACATTTTCTGGAACAGACCTCAAGCAGAGAGGTTCGGATCGGGGAGATAGGGTTTGGTATGGGGCTGAATGCAGTGTGTGTACTGGAATACGCCCTTGCACATCCGGAACTGTCTTTTGAGATGCGGAGCATTGAGTACGAGCCTCTACCCACCGGCGTTCTTCTCTCTCTGAACTATGCGGAAAGGCTCGGTATGGAAAAAGAGCATGTCGAGCAGATTTTCCGTGCAGAATGGAATGCCCGAACCGGGATTCTTTCCAATCTGACCCTGATAAAAGAACACGCCGATGCTCTTGATTTCAACTTTGAAAACGAGAGCATCGACGTGCTGTTTTTTGATCCTTTTGCGCCTGACAAAGTGGAAAGTCCGCTTTGGAGCGTTCCTTTCTTCAAGAAAATGAGAGCCTGTCTTAGGAAAAACGGCATCCTCACAACCTATTGCGCAAAGGGCATTGTAAGAAGAGGGCTTCAAGAAGCCGGGTTCAACGTGGAAAGACTTCCGGGTCCTCCGGGAAAGAGAGAGATACTCCGTGCCACAAAATTGTAGCTCTACTCTGCTGCTTTGGTACTCTTCTTTGTTGTCTTTTTCTTGGCTTTCAGTTCGGAAAGCTCTTTTTCCAGTGCCACGATCTGCTTATCCTGATTTTGTATGGTAAGCACCAACGCACTCAGTTCTTCGTTTTCGATGGAAGTCGGATACTGTGCCTGAATACGGAGAACCACATCGCTAAGAACATTCATATAGTTGTTGAAAGCATCGTAAGCATTATCATACGGACTGAAAGGCCTTACATCCTGATAGAGTGTAGTCATATAGAAGAAGTGGTCGCAAGACTGAAGATGCAACCAGTCCAGGAACAGCCTTCGGTCTGTACTTAGTCTCAACCGTTCTCCCCACTCGCCCAACTTTCTGAATGCTTCTTGTTGTAACACATTGCCAAGCCAGGAAGTGATACCTTTTTCCTCTTCCGACCAAGAGATAGGAGACGGAACAGAGAGCGGTGCAGCCACTTCTTCCTGCTGAAGGATCTCGGATGGCAGTGCCATGGATATGCCTCTGCTTTCCAACGTAGTAGGCAGAGCCTTGAGAAACTCAAAGATTCCGGAAGGACGCTTGTGGATATGACCGAATGTTTCCAATGGGATATCTATGTAAACAAAGCTTTCTACCTCGGGAAGATTGGCAAACCAACCGGCAAGCTTCTCTGTGGTAAGAGGATACTCGGACCAGTGCAGGTTAGAGAAGTGTCGTACAAGATCGGAGCTGTATGAGGCATTGCGCAACATCAGTTTAAGCTCCGGAGCTTCTGCCGAAGAGTACAGATAGTTGGGACTTTTCCAGCCAAGAACGTGCTTTGCCCCTTCCGTCATCATCGCCTTAAAGCCCATCTTTTGAGCCGTAAGAGCTATATCGTCCGAGTAGATCAGCTCTGTGTTTCTCAACACTCTCGGAGAGACTCCGAAAAGAAGTTCGATCTTCTTGGAAAGCACCCCGACCTCTCTCTCAAACTCTGCGGTATCTCCCAATGAAGAGAGGGAGTAAGAGTATGGTGCGGCGATGAACTCTATCTGTCCGGTAGAGTTGATGTCCAAAAGAAGATCCAACAACTCCGGAGCATACAGCTCTATCTGCTCGAATGCAGTACCGGATATGGAAATGGAGAATCGGAATGGCACCCTGTCCTGTATGATAAGATCTCTTATTGTTCTAAGTGCAGGAAGGTAAGACTCTTCTGCTAACAGACGAAAGACTTCTTCGTTCTGAAAATCGTCGAAATAGTAGTGGTCATTCCCTATATCAAAGAAGCGATATCTCTTCAGCCTGAAAGGCTGATGCAAGTTTAGATTGAGACATATTCTTTTCATGACTTTATCTTTGATGTGAAAATATTCTTAGTTAATGGTTATTCCGTAAAAGTGCTGCAATGCTACCTCAAAAGCCGGTCGTAAATATGCCTTACTTTGAGCCCTGCATCTTCCCACTTGATATTATTTACCTCTTTCAAGCCCTCCTCTTTGAGGAATGTGTGAAATGCCGGATAGGTTACCAGACCGTGTATAGCGTCTGCCAAAGCATCCACATCCCAGTAGTCCACTTTGATGGCATAGTCCAAAATCTCGGCACAACCGCTCTGTTTGGAGATAATGCTGGGGACACCGCACTGCATGGCTTCGAGAGGAGAGATACCAAACGGCTCGGAAACGGAAGGCATCACATATACATCGCTTGCCTTGAAGACTTCGTACACCTGATTTCCTTTCATAAAGCCCGTAAAGTGCATCCGATCGGATATGCCTCTCATGGCACTCAGACGGATCATCTGATCCATCATATCTCCGCTTCCTGCCATTATAAAACGAACGTTCTTCGTTTTAGCCAAAACTTTTGCAGCTGCTTCAATGAAAAACTCAGGACCTTTCTGCATGGTTATTCTACCAAGAAAGGTTACGACCTTATCCTTTACGCCCTTCTTATCCCTTATACTCAAGATAGAAGGGCTAAGTGGTGTTACGGCATTGTGAACGGTGGTTACCTTCTTGGGATCTTGGTGATACTTCTCTATCACGGTATTACGGGTAAGATTACTTACAGTGATAATATGATCGGCGTAATCCATTCCGTTCTTCTCTATGGCGTATACCTGCGGGTTCACTTGCCCTCTTGACCTGTCGAAGTCCGTAGCGTGAACATGAATGACCAAAGGCTTTCCACTAACGCTTTTGGCGTGTATGCCGGCAGGATAAGTGAGCCAGTCGTGAGAGTGAATAATATCATAGTCGAGCTGTCTGCTCAATACCCCTGCCATTATAGAGTAGTTGTTGATCTCCTCCATCAGGTTATCCGGATATCTTCCGGAGAATTCAAGGCATCCGAGTTCGTTGGTATGCAGATAGTTGAAATCGGTATAAATCCCTTCACGCAAATGGAAGTAGAGTTCCGGAGACATTAGTCTTCCTATCATTGCATCCACTTGTTCTCTGCTCACATTACGATACACGACAGGAACTTGAGATGCTCCTATGATACGCAAAAAGGACTGATCTTCGTCTCCATGCGGTTTAGGAATGACGAATGTAATATCCATATCCTCCTGCAAACTCATACCTTGAGTGAGTCCGTAACTTGCCGTTCCGAGTCCTCCAAGTATATGCGGTGGGAATTCCCAGCCAAACATCAATGCTTTCATATTTTATCTATCAAGGTATTTCTCTGATTAGAAAATATCGAATATATCATCACCTCTGCGCATATCATCATCCAGCCTGTTTTTGATCCTGAGTATCGCGCTGATACTTGTGGCATAAGAGATCTCCCCTCTACTATAAAAAGGAGGAGTGGCATCGTATAGCTCGGAAATGGTACCGATTCCGTGGTTGGAAAGCTCTCCTTCAAACGGTATCATCATGCGCTCCACAAAAGAGTATCCTGCCCTTCGGAAGAGATGAAGATATGCACTCAGGTAAGGATACATAAGCCAACTCCAGACACCTCCATTGTAGTATGATAGAGACCTGTCCCTCAAACTTCCGTTACAATATCCCTTATAAACTTTTCCCATAGGGCTTAGTGTCCGTAATCCCAACGGTGTCAAAAGCTCTTTCGTCACGATGTCGAGCACCGATCTTTGAAGCCTTCGGGAGAGTGGTGAGTACATCAAACCTATTGCGAACAACATATTGGGTCTTACACTCCAATCTTGAGGCAGGTTGGGATTAACGTAATCGAAGAGATAATTATGCTCATTCACGAATACACGAACAAAAGATTCGGAGACTCTTGCGATCTCGTCTTCCAATCTGTCGTTATCGGGTTCAAGCAATGTTTTATAGAAGCACAGAGCATTATACCACAAGGCATTAAACTCCACGATATAGCCTTCTCTCTTGACAACCGGTTGGAAATCCCACTCTGCATCCATCCATGTAATGGGGCGGTTATCCTTGCTCCATGCGTAGAGCAGTCCGTTGTTTTCCAGCTTCATGTTCGGATGCCTGCTGGACGAAATATAATTTATGATGTATCGCAATGTCTCTCCGAACTTTTCGCGAGTGTCTTCCGGACTTGTCCACTTGGAGTAATCTATTATTGTATTCACCGCCCAAAGAGGAATATCCGGCTTATCTATATCCATTATGACAGAATCCACCTGTCCGGTTTCCATAAAAAGCTTAAGGGCGGGCCAGAATGTATTCCAGATTCGATGGAATCTTTCCGGCTTTCCTATACCGAAACTACAACCGGTAAGTGCAATAAGCATATTTCTTGCCTTTACTCCTCCCCATGGATAACCGGACATCAGGTAAGCACGCTCCTCATTCGGCTGATAGTAAAACTGGTCTGCGGCATTTACAAGACAGTTCTTAAAACTTGTTCTTGGCGTGCGTTCTTCAACACTTTCATCAAATAAAGAGGAGATCTTTTCGGGTTCCAAAGGAGAGAGACCTGCGGAAAAAATGATGGATTCTCCGGTCTCTATTTCGACCTCAAAGTATCCGGGCATCGGAAGATCCTCGGTACAGGCATGACCTCTTTCCCTCTCTTTATCGTACAAAAAGTGTTTGTACCATGTGGGCTGAGAGATATACTCGTTCTCTTTAGTCATTTGGAGAGCAAGTTTAGGGAATCCGGGATAGAGGCAAAACTCTTGTCCGTTTATCACCGGAGAGGCATTAAGGTTGGCATCTTGCGTTTCAATGCACAACTCTTTCACGCTCCTAAATCCTAAGAGAGGACGAAAACGAAGGGTTGTCTTCGCTTGAGACCCCAAGAGAGTGTATCGGATAAGCACCCGATCATCTTCACGAGAGAGTGCGATCTCTTTAGATAGAATCACGCCACCTACTCTGTATATTGTTTTAGGTACGCCATCCAGATCGTACTCACGGATATACTTATGACCATTAGGACTAAAATGCTCCCCCTCATACTTATGCACGGCGAGATTGAACTCCGCTCCATGCTGTATGACGGTCTCGTCCAAAGAAGAAAGAAGCACATAGTTGTGAGGTCCTAAATGTGTAATAGGAACGACCAATAACCCGTGGTATTTTCTTGTGTTCAGACCTATTAAAGTGGAACAGTGGTAAGCACCTCGTCTATTTGTACGCAATATCTCTTTATTGAGTACCTCTTCGAGGTTACTCATACTACTTCTGTCAAATTTCAGATAGCTCATAACAGGCTAATTTTAGTAGATTCATTCTCTTTCAAATATAGTATAAAACCACTTATCTACAATATTTCTGCCCTTGGAATAACCCATTTTCTCTCATATATGATACAAGTTTGAGAGTAAAGTAGTAGTTTTTCATTCCCCATTGAGGAGCTATGACCATGTGAGGAGGACTTGATGAAACAAAACGATCGACATACATATCGGGACGAAGATGGCATAGAAAGTCTGCGACAAGTTCCAGATACTCCTCATAAGTAAATAGAGGCAGATCATTAACCTCCCCCTTTAGAAAGTCTGCTCCGAGCTTAGTACCTCTGAGGACTTGAAGTTGATGAATCTTTATCGAATTCAGAGGAAGAGAAGAGATCAAAGCAGCACTCTTCACAATGGCATCCCGATCCTCTCCGGGAAGACCGAATATAAAGTGTCCGCCTACCGGTATATCGGCTTCTGCCGTTCTCTGTATGGCTTCCACACTTTCCTCGAACGTATGTCCTCGGTTTACTCTTTCCAAGACGGTATTAGAGGTACTCTCCATACCGTATTCCACGGCAACGTAAAGCTCTTTGTCTCTCTTCAGACTCTTGAGATAGTTAAGAATCTCATCGGGCATACAGTCCGGTCTTGTTCCTATAATCAGTCCCACAACATCGGGATAGGCAATAGCCGTCTCATACTTTCGGATCAACTCATCCACATCACCATAGGTATTGGTGTAAGACTGAAAGTATGCCAGAAACTTCATATCCTTATACTTTCTTCGGAAAAAGTCTATCCCCAGTTGTAGCTGCTCGATAATGGGTTCGGTCTTCAGTGTATATTGGGGAGCGAACGAACTATTATTGCAGTAAGTACATCCGCCAAAACCTTTTATACCATCCTTATTGGGACAGGTGCATCCCGCATTAAGGGAGATCTTCTGCACTTTGTAGTGCGGAAAGATCTCCCTTAAATGTGATGCAAAATCTGCGTAAGGAAGAGGATACTTCATCGTAAAGATTCGGTAAGAAGCATACCTCCTGCCACTGTGTTTGCAGTCTCTTTATCCAATAAATACTCCACAATGGCAAGAGCAAAAGGGAATGAGTAACCCGGTCCACGCCCTGTGATGATATGACCATCCACTACAACGGGTTCTTTTTGGCTATACTGCCTGCATGCCAACTTCTCTTCAAATCCGGGATAAGCGGTAGCTACTTTCTCCTTCAACAGCCCCATCGAGCCGTACACAACGGGAGCGGCACAGATGGCAGCAAGTAGCAATCCTTTCTTATCTGCTTCTGCAATCATCTCTCTCAAGGGTTGAGAAGCCTCCAGATTGGTAGCGCCGGGAAGTCCGCCCGGTAAAACGATGGCATCGGTTTCCGTATGTTTTACGTCTGCAATACATTTATCTGCCATTACAGGCACGCCATGCGCGCCCACTACTTCTCTATCGGACGTGATAGATACTGTTGTAACATCCACTTCTGCCCTGCGCAAAATATCTATTGTAGAGATAGCTTCGATCTCCTCGAAGCCTTCTGCCAAAAATACAAATACTCTTTTCATACTCAACTTTATTGTTTGATGTTAGACTCTGTCTCGTCATGAATCTCCATCATGAACGGAGCTTATAAATATAGGTTATGGTTCCCTGCTGATTTTGTATACCATCCACAGCTGTAAACTTAGCTTTTTTAGCAGCTTCAAATGCTTTCTGCCTCATAACATTGTCTACTATAGTTGTTCCCTGACCAGGATCAGCACTTATCACATTACCCTTTGGATCAACCGTGATAGCAACAACAATGCGACCTTCAGTCTGACCTATATATTGAGGTACAGGCAATTTCCCTCCTATAAGTCCGCGTCCGGAAAGATCCCATGAGCCATATCCACCATTCCCCGAACCTGCACCGCCGGAAGAGACATTACCCGTAGGAGAACCCTGCATACCGCTTCCGGATGTACCTGTTCCCCTTGAACCTTCAGAATTTTTGGCTCCCTGAAAAGCGTTGGCTACGCGACTCTGAGCCGCTTTACGCCTCTGTTCTTCCTGTTCTCTAAGAGCCTGTTCGGCTTTCAGACGAGCTTGCTCCTCTGCTTTTATCCTTGCCTCCTCTGCCTTTCGTGTATCTTCCACCTTGGGTGTAGGAGTCTTTGGTGCAGGTTTAGGCTTAGGTTCACTCACCTTAGGCTTTTCCGGCTTCTTCTTTGGAGGTACCGGAGCCATAGCCGGAGCTTCTTCATGCTCTTGCGTCAACAGCTCTTCCGGCTCTCCTTTTTCCGGAGCGGGGGCAGGCTTGGGCATGGCTCTGCGAGACTTTGGAAGTGCTTGGCTCCAACTCTCCATATCGCTACCCATTGCAACCTCTATGTTCCCTATATCCACCGGAGCGCTACTCTGTTCGTCCTGAGCACTCATCGTCATATAGACAAAAAAGAGCAGCAGAACCAGCAAAGCATGAGCAACGATGGTTACAACTATGGCTATGAGTTTCTCTTTACTATTGCTCATAGATAACTATCTCCTATTATCTTTTTTCATTAAGTCAGAGCGGCCTTGTCGCCATTACCATCTTAAACTTCTTCTCCACCGCAATGTTGAGGATCTTCACCACTTCTCCGTAGGGAATGCTCTCGTCTGCATAGAGTGCGACAAAGAAATCCGGATCTTCCGAAAGCTCTCCGTCGATGTATGCTTTGAGTTCGTCGTAGCCCACTTCCCTGTCTTCTCCATTCTTCATGGTTACATAGTAGCGCAGCTCTTTGTCTATCGTTATTCTGGTGGGGGTCTTCACGGCTGTCTGTTGATTGCTCTGCGGCAAAAGCACTTTAAGAGCATTGGGCATGACAAGCGTGGAAGTAACCATAAAGAATATCAGTAGCAAAAAGATGACATCCGTCATGGAAGCCATGCTAAATATCTCTACGACCTTCGCTTTTCTTTTTAGTTTCATGCCATTACTTGATAGGTTCGTTCAGCATATCCATAAACTCAAGAGCCTGAGTCTCGCTCTTGGTTACCACGTGGTCTATTCTATACACGAGGTGATTGTATGCAAACAGACAGATGATACCGACAATAAGACCACCCACAGTGGTTACCAATGCTTCGTAGATACCGGAAGAGAGAAGAGATATATTCACATTGTTTCCGGCAGAAGCCATATCAAAGAAAGCGTGAATCATCCCTGTAACCGTTCCAAGAAAACCGATCATCGGAGCTCCTGCCGCTACCGTGGCAAGCAGTGGAAGTCCCTTCTCCAGCTTCGCAATCTCGATGTTGCCGACATTTTCCACAGCAACGGAGAGGTCCTGCATCGGTCTGCCGAGACGCTGTATTCCTTTCTGAATCATTCTTGCACCGGGTGTTCCCTCTGCTTCACAGAGCGAAAGAGCGGAAGATATCTTACCCTCTTTCATATAGTCCCTTATCTGGTTCATGAATGTATGGTTGGTGCGTGCGGCTTTGCGTATCACCAAGTATCTCTCTATGAAAAGATAGATAGCCAATATAGAGAGCAACAGAAGAACGATCATGATAGGACCGCCTTTCATAGCCAGATCGAGAAGACTCAAAGACTCCGGAGCCACCGGCATGGCTGCTGCAGCTCCTTCGGTTGTACCGGACAGATCCGGCATGGAACCCGGCTGTACTTGTGCTAAAATAGAATAAATGTTCATCCGATTTATCTTTTATTTTATAGTTGTTTTATGATTACTGTTTCTTTTGATTGCAATAGCGCGGAGGCTTAAACTTTAAGACACTCCAAATAGGAAGCAATACTCTTCTCCAATCCCATATACAAGGCATCGCAGATAAGAGCATGACCGATGGAGACTTCCACCAAGTGAGGCACCTTTTGAGCAAAAAATCTGAGATTCTCAAGGCTTAAGTCGTGTCCGGCATTCAGCTCCAAACCAACTTCGTGAGCCACTTTTGCAGCTTCGAAAAAGGGCTGCACGGCAGCGTCTCTATCTTTTGCATAGCCGGCGGCATAAGGTTCTGTGTACAGCTCCACCCTGTCCGTGCCGGTCTTGGCGGCTTCTCGGATGTTGTCCAAGTCCGTATCCACAAAGATGGAAGTGCGTATGCCCAAAGACTTAAAGTGTGCCACCACCTCTTTCAGGAACTCCATGTTTTCTGCCACACGCCATCCGGCATTGCTGGTGAGTGCCCCCGGCGGATCCGGTACCAATGTTACTTGTGCAGGACAAACTTCGGAGACAAGACGGACAAACTCCGGTGAGGGATAACCCTCTATATTGAACTCTTCCGTAACGATCTCTTTAAGATCATACACATCGCGGTATCTGATGTGTCTCTCATCCGGACGAGGGTGAACGGTAATCCCTTCCGCGCCCCATCTTTCCACATCCTTGCACACTTTCAACAGATCCGGATTATTACCGCCTCTCGAATTTCGCAGAGTTGCTATCTTATTGATATTTACACTTAGTCTGGTCATCTTATTTCTTTTCTATAAAGCCGATACGGAGCCACGCTCTTCCCTTTTAGCATCGGAAGAGGGAAGGCATCCTGCGATCCACACAAAAATACTCTTTATATCTCGAATACTCATCACTTTCAAGCTATTTTTATGGTCTTCATCACATTTTCATTCTATTTTTCGGATCCCAAAGAGCGAAAATGAGAACAAATTTTACCGACTCTTTTCGTGCACTTTTATATAAAAACAGACTTCCTCCCGACCCTCTCCGGAAGGGTGAGAAAAATGTCTCATCACCGGTTTTCATCTCCCTGAAATCTTGAAACCACTCACAACCAACAGGATATAAATCAGCCCGAATTTGGGAAAAATTTTTCTTCAGTCCGTTTGATGGGGCTTTTTCGCGTTAATAAGCATGAAATTTAACACCCATCTCTGTAAACGTTTCCTAATAAAGAAATCTCCCTTTTTAGGGGTATTTTAGGGCAAAAACAGGTAATCTATTGATATTTAGCAGTTTGATGGTTTTGGCTAAACACGTTAATCGAATCCGGTAAACGTGTTTAATGAAATCGGTAAACGTGTTTACTGAAAAATTAAACACGTTAAGCCGACAAAATATGCTCGTTTACTGTTTTTAATGAACAGGTATCGAAAATAGTGTTAATAAAACAGCCCAAATTTAACAATTCGCTCGTGCTCTGAAAACGACCCCTCCGATCAAAATAGAGAGAGCTTTGGAGCGTGGGATGGAATATATAAAAATGACCTCTTTGCCGGGCATAAAAAAACGACCGATCCCCATAAAGAGATCGGTCGCATAATACTCCTTTTTCTCCGTGAATGAGTACGGAGTTTTTATTTGGTCTTGGCAGGTCCCACCAAGAGTCGGTCTCCGGCATTCTCTGCAATGGCTTTGTAGAAGTTAGGATCGTATCCCGGTTGGCTTGGAGATACGGGATAGTTGTCCGCCGTACGCTCAAACTTACCATCTTTTTCCTTCTTCACGTTGCCGTCGATATACTTCACCACGAGATATTCACCCAGCTTTCTCCAGCGAGCTGTTGCGCCATTTGCCTCAGTTGTAGAGTAATTGGTCAAAAACTCTACCGCATCCTTTTCAGAGCCGTTCTTGGCAAGCTCCATCGCATATTTCTCGATCATCGGCTGCATTGCAAAGAATTTGTTTTCGAGCTCACCCTGAACCTTGCGAATATCCTTTATCATATAACTGTACTTGTGATAAGCCATGTTTGCCACCCAGTTGTGCATCCAGAAAGCAGATGTCCACGAAAATTCGAGAAGATCACCATTGCCCACCTTGAAGCAGTCCGGTACAGATGTGATAGAGCAATACTGTGGAGTGAACACGCACATATCGGCATCGTCCACTCCGAACCAAAGCACGCCACCTACGTAGTCGGGAAGATAGTTGCGAAGTTGTGCTACAAGCACAAATCCTGTCTGCTGTGTGGCGATGGCTCTTTCGTTCAGATACTGCTTGCCTTCCACTTCAAAGTGCATAGGTCTCCAGCGATAAGGACAAGCGTAAGGACCTGCACCCACATCCTTGGTCATATCCATGGGAGTGTCTTCGTAGTGGTCGCGCATCATGTTTTGTACGTCTTGTACGGACACTTTGCGGTTAGGCTTCATGTATAGAGGCATTGGAGTGGCATCCATCTCCTGTCCCATTACGAAAGGAAGATACTTATCCATTCCGTCCACAAAGCGGTTGAAAAAGCTCCAAACACGTGCTTCACAACCACGAAGAGCACCAAAGTCGTAAGGTGCATATGCCTTTTGGAAGCTGAACTCGCTATCTTTTCCCTTGAAATAGCCTTTTTCACGAGCGAAAGAGACTACATCCTTCGAGTACACACAGTTTTCTTTGTCTGCGAAAGGAATGTTTTGGATACGTGCTTGATTGGCATGTCCGGAGATACAATCGTCCGGAATGCGAATGGCAACCCATACTGCGCCTTTGCGTCCGGGACCTTTACCGATCATCTCCATCACCCACACTTCATTTTTGTCTGCGATAGAGTAGCTCTCTCCACTACTGCAATAGCCGTACTCTTCCACAAGCTTACCCATAATGTCTATGGCTTCGCGAGCAGATGCGGCACGTTGAAGCGTTACGTAGATAAGGCTGCCGTAGTCCATGATTCCCTCCGGATTCACAAGCTCTTCGCGGCCACCAAAAGTACTTTCCGTGATGGCAACCTGCTTTTCATTCATATTACCCACAACGTTATAAGTCTGAGCCACTTGCGGGATGCTGTGTCCCGATGGTTTTCCGGTATCCCATTCCACAATGTTTAAACGTGAATTGGGCGCCCATTTACGAGCATCCCAGTGGTAAAGTTCACCGTAAAGCACATGGCTGTCTGCCGAATAGGAGATGATGACAGAGCCATCCGCCGATGCTTTTCGCCCTACAATAAGTCCGGTACACGCTTCCGCAATGTATGACCCGGATGTACAAGCCAAGACCGCAACAAGGGTCAGTAGTTTTGATCTAAAGTTCATAAGTATCTGTATATGGTTACTAAAATGCCAAATAAAACTATTCAAACCGAGATTTTCACGGTTATTACCCGAAAATCTCAGCCTACAAACATACCAAAAAAAGTCCAAACGGGGTAAGAAAAAAGGGTAAAATGGTCTGTTAAAACCATTTTACCCTCTGTTTATAGAGATCGCTCTACTCTATCAGATCTTGTTGTTGGATCCGAGAACGTTTTCGATCTTGTGCTTGTAAAGCTCTTTCAAACTGTCGCGAGCAGGTCCGAGATATTTTCTTGGGTCAAACTCAGCCGGAGATTTCGCGAATACTTCTCTCACTGCAGCTGTCATTGCAAGACGACCATCGGAGTCGATGTTGATCTTACATACGGCAGAACCTGCGGCATGACGCAACTGATCTTCAGGAATACCGATGGCATCCTTCAGCTGACCGCCATACTTGTTGATAGTGGCAACCTTATCTTGTGGAACGGAAGATGATCCGTGTAGCACGATAGGGAATCCCGGTATGCGCTTTTCAATCTCTTCAAGAATATCGAAACGGAGAGGAGGAGGCACCAAAAGACCATCTTCATTGCGTGTACACTGCTCCGGAGTAAACTTGTTGGCTCCGTGAGATGTTCCGATAGAGATGGCAAGAGAGTCCACGCCTGTCTTTGTTACGAAATCCACAACCTCTTCGGGACGAGTATAAGTGTGATGCTCTGCAACGACATCGTCTTCCACTCCGGCAAGAACACCAAGTTCGCCCTCAACGGTTACGTCGAACTGATGAGCATACTCTACAACCTTCTTGGTCAGAGCCACATTTTCTTCGTAAGGAAGGTGAGAACCATCGATCATGACAGAAGAAAAGCCCATCTCGATACAGTTTTTACACAATTCAAAAGAGTCTCCGTGGTCAAGGTGAAGAGCAATCTGAGGATTCTTACAACCAAGCTCTTTTGCATATTCTACCGCACCTTGAGCAAGATAACGTAGTAGTGTTTGGTTGGCATATTTGCGAGCACCGCTGGATACTTGCAAGATTACCGGAGAGTTTGTCTCTGATGCTGCTTGAACAATAGCCTGAAGCTGCTCCAGATTATTGAAGTTGAAAGCAGGTATAGCATACCCTCCATCAACGGCTTTAGCAAACATTTCTCTTGTATTTACCAAGCCAAGATCTTTGTAATTTACCATGATATTTTAATGTTTATGGATACATACTCGAATAGCGTACTATTCGAGTACAAAAGTAAATATTCTTAGCGAACTGTACTAATCTTTATAAGCCCTATTTCTTTCCCGTTTTCAAGGAGAAAGAACCAGGGAAATCCGGGAGATTTCCTGCTGTCGCTCTTTCGTATTGCTCGATCCCAAATACTTGTTTATGACTTTTAACTCCTCCTTGATAACCTCTTTGGTTTCGACATCTATCAGTGAGATTTTTGCCTGTCCGAACAACACTTCTGCGTCTTTCTGGTAGACATATCCGTTAATAATGATGGGTTGAGTAATATTTAACCTCACAGTCTTATCAACAGGCAGGGCAAGCCCGTCGTATGTTCTGCGAACGAATAAGCCGTTTTCATCTAAAGCGGTCAGGTCGGACATATCTCCGTAAAACATGAAACCCTCTCCGTGCATCCATATCTCTATACGGACATTGTAAGACCTGTTGTTGGAAGAGAGCTTTTCATCATAGACGGTATTAGAGGAACACCCAACCAAAATCAGATTGAGCAATAAAAGCCAAAAGGCTATCGGCATCCTCCATCTGTTATGAATTATTTCTCTTGACATTGTCGTATGCTCACATTTTGCAATAAAGCGGGAGAAGCCTTCAGTCTGTCTGTTCCTTCCAACCGGATAAAAGAGGTTGGAGAATCCGTCAAAACTTTCTGTTGCAACAGAGATACATTTTCAGGAATATTCCATCTGAGGACAGCGGCTTTTCCAAACCTGTTGTACACTTTGAATAAGAGTCGGTGAGTACCTTTAGGAATCCTCAAAAGTAATAAATCGCTAAAGGGTTCTGTGAGATCTCTTTTAATATTTCCATAAACGTACTCTCCGTTCAAGTAAACCATCAAACCATCTTTATAAGAAAGGTTTATAGGCAGTATGGTATCGTCATATACGGTTATGGGCACATCCAAAGCCACTGCTCTTCTTGGGCGTAGAGGATAATTCATATCCATAACCTCTTCTACCTCTTCCCATTCACCATTATCCGTTACAGGTGCTCCGAATACACCATAAGCTATCTTCCGTCTTGCTTTACCAAGCAAATATTTTGGTGTGGAAACAGAAAGGTTTTTTCCTTCTGCCAAAACAATCTCCTTTGCTCCTTTTGAAGTAACAAGACGAATGCTTTTGCCTTTATCTTCAAGAGGATATGAAAGCAATAGACAACTTTCTTTCTTATTCAGATAGGGAGTATTCCATTTATAACCGATAACACTGCGGTATCCGCAATAGTAGTCCAATGACGAATGGCTGTTGAGATACTCGGCATTGGCATAAGAAAGTACTTCTTCCGGTTGTCGTATAGAGCTTTTCGGAGTATAGTCATAACCTCTCTTATACTCTACTTTAATCACCATCACCGGATATTCTAACGGATGAAGAGGAGCTCGTAAAGCCAATCTTACCGATCCGTCTTGAAGACGAGAATAAGAGAGACGCTCTTCTTTCCCTTCACCATTAAGCAGTGTAACCCTCTTTATATCTCCTCGATGAGCAGGAAGAAGAATATCCTGTATCCGCTTATCTCTCATATCCGAAGAGGTCGGGACAAACAGATAAATGCTCTTTCCTCCTTTTGCAGTAGCCAAATAAGACTTATCCTCCAAAGAAAAAGGAGCTGCCTGAACACCATACAGAGCTTCTTGATAAACGGCAGTGCGCTTTCCCATCTCTTTCAAGACCTCTACTTCAAAAGGCACTAAAGATCCGCTTCCCATAGGTCCGATATTGAGCAGATACTTTCCTCCTCTTGCGAGCACTTTTACCAAGGAGAGAAATTTCTCATTAACCTTATCTGCGACCTCTCCTCTCTCTTGCCACGAACGGTATCCCCATGTTTCGTTGAACATGGATGCTGCCGTCTGCCATGGTTTCACTATGGAGTAGTTGGGGTATTCATTGTCTGCCATTACGGAAAAATCCGCTTGGTCGTTCCCCACTCTACCGCTAACCATACACTCCGGCTGCAATTGATGTACGAGATTATACAGTTCGCGACTCTGTTCTGTCGTTAGTGACCCCATGTCGAACCAGAGTTCATCCACCTTTCCATACTTGGTCAGAAGCTCCGTTACCTGCTTTTTATTGTACTCGAGATGCAGGATGGTAATAGGATCTGCATTGTGTGAAGAGATTGGCATAGCACCGGGAAAGTTCCAGTCTATCAGAGAAAAATAGATACCGAAACGCATTCCCTGCTTATGACATGCCTCTGCAAGCTCTCCGATAAGATCTCTCTTTGCCGGAGTGGCATCCATTACATCGTAAGAAGTGTAGTCTGAACCGAATAGACAAAACCCGTCATGATGTTTTGCTGTAATCACGATGCTTCTCATGCCTGCGGATTTAGCCAGCCGGACTATCTCGTCAGGATTGAAATCTTTAGCATCGAACTGTTCGGCAAAAGCCTCATACCAGTCCGAGAAATGCACTCCAAAGCTTAATATCTGTTCGGAATAACCGGACTCTACTTTCTCTCCATTCCAAACGCCGGCAGGTATAGAGTAAAGTCCATAGTGAATAAACATGGAGAACGCATCATCTTTCCACTCCGTCTGAGCCTTAACAACGGAAGAAGAGAGCAACAATAATGATAATATGGCAAGGTTAAAACGCATCACTCTATCTGTATTGAGATTCAAGCTCGTATATTCCTCCGGGCTTGCTTCTAAGATATCCATTAAGTTCGAGTTCAAAGAGTTCGGCAGACGCTACATGGATTGGGATGCCCAGTATCAAAGAGATATCTTCCATCGTACATTCCTCTCTCTCTTTGAGTAGAGAGTAGTATCTGCTACTCTTTAATTCCTCCGGTATATCTGCAAATATACCAATAGATTGTTGAATAACTTTACTTTTACCTTCCTTTAAGCTATCCCAACCTATTTCTGTCAGCATCTCTTCAGCTGAACAAAAGATCGAAGCTTTCTGCTGAGAGATAAGTTCGTTACAGCCCGAAGAGAGCATATCTCCCACTCTACCGGGGACGGCAAACACAGAACGCGAATAAGAGAAAGCCAAGTCTGCCGTAACCAAAGAGCCTCCTTTCGTAGCACTTTCAACGACAACTGTAGCATGAGACAAGCCTGCAATGATCCTGTTACGAGCCAAAAATCTTGCAGGTAAAGCCTTTGTGTAGTACGGATACTCGGTTATCACTGCTCCTCCTGCCTGTATGATATTCTCGGCATCCCGTCTGTGGACTGCCGGATAAAGAGTATGAAGCCCATGCGCAAGCACTGCCAATGTTTTAAGACCATATTTAAGAGCTGCCCTGTGTGCCAAAATATCGATCCCGTATGCCAGTCCGCTTACAATGACAGCGTTCGGATTGCTTTCGGCAACGGCTTTTACGATCTTATCCACCATGCTCTCTCCATATCCCGTACAGCTTCTACTCCCCACGATGCTTATCCATGGGGCATTCGGTTCGGGGAGTTTACCATAATAGTATAAAAGCAGAGGCGCATCCACGCACCCTTTCAAAAGAGCAGGATAAACATCATCGCTACTGAAGCAGAGGTTTATCCTGTCATTTTTCCGAAGCAGATCCAGCTCTTCCTGAGCCTTGAGAAGTGCTTGACCATCGTATATAGCGGATGCCAACTTCGGTCCTACTCCATCCAGACGAAGCAGTTCCTCTTTCCCTTTATTCCAAATATCGGTAGCCGATCCGCACAGATCGAGCAGGGAGTGAGCTATCACCGGTCCTACTCCATCCACACAGCTCAAAGCCAGTAAAGCTTTCTGTTCCTCCGTCAGTATCATCCGAACAAGGTATCGAAATACTCTCCACGAGTAAGTCTTCCATCCTTTACGATAGCGACATGTACTCTCCCTTTGGAGTGTATTACAGAGCCGTCCAAAGATGTAATATCTTGATAGAAGATCATCTGAGCGCCGGATCGTTCTTTACGAAGAGTTACCTTGAAATGATCTCCACTCCGAAGAGACTTTTTGTATTCCACCTCTATCTTCACCACGAAAGCGTCCAATCCTTCATCGTGCATACGGCTAAAACTCTCTTCAAACGTCTCCAGATATTCATGCCGGGTATGCTCCATATAATGAAGATAACGTGCATTGTTTACCACACCTTGCAGATCGCACTCGTAGTCTCTGACCTTAAACTCCAATTCGTAAACGATTTCGCTCATAACTTCTACTGTTTATTTGAATCGGGAGCCGGAATCCTGCTTCATTCTCATGGCATACATTCTATCTCCCGGACGTACCTTTTCCGGTACTTTTATACTGAAACGTTCGCCTTTCTCCGCTTTGTCGACGCTCTTGAGATCTACCCTTATATCTTCAGCCACGACAAAGACAGCACCTGTCGTAGGTCCGGTGATCACCAACTCCTCTCCCACGGAGACGGCACTGCTTTCCACCTCGACCTCCGCAACTGAAAGATTACTGAAATACTTGGTTACTTTTGCCACATAGACCTTTACTCTTGTGGCGGAAGAGCCGTAAGAGTGTGTCCACTCTCCGAGCTTCTGTCCTAGATAGTAACCATCCCAAAATCCTCTGTTGAAGACTTGTTCCAATCTGTAATCCCAGCCATCTATCTTCTCCTGCGTAAACTCTCCGTTGCAGTAAGCCTGTAACGCTTCACGATAACACTCGGTCACGGTACGGACATACTCCGGACCGCGTGCGCGTCCTTCTATCTTAAAGACTCTCACTCCGGCGTCTATCATTTTGTTCATAAAGTGGATGGTCTTCAGGTCTTTGGGGGACATGATATATTGGTTGTCTATATCCATCTCTATACCATCCTCTTTATCTTTCACGGTGTACTGCCTGCGGCAAATCTGATTGCAGGCTCCTCTGTTTGCGGAAAGGTTTTTCTCATGCAGGCTAAGGTAACACTTTCCACTCACAGCCATACACAAAGCTCCGTGTGCAAACATCTCTATGCGGACAAGCTCGCCTTTGGGACCTCGAATATCCTGTCTTATGATCTCATCATAAATATGACGGACTTGGTCCAGATTAAGCTCTCGTGCCAACACGACCACATCGGCAAAATGGGAGTAAAACTTCAACGCCTCCACATTGGTGATATTGAGCTGAGTGGAGAGATGCACCTCCACTCCTTTTGAAAAGGCATACTGCATGGCCGCGACATCGGAAGCGATGATGGCAGAGACATCCGCCTCTTTCGCTGCATCTATTATGGAGTGCAGCAGATGCATATCCGAGTCGTATATGATTGTATTGACCGTGAGATAGGTTTTCACTCCCTTCTCCTTGCAAAGGCGGACAACCTCTTTCAGATCTTCGTTCTGAAAACTTCGGGAAGAGTTACTTCTCATATTCAATCCCTGAATACCGAAGTAGACGGAGTCCGCTCCTCCCTGTATCGCAGCGTGAAGAGCTTCAAAGCCGCCCACGGGAGCCATTATTTCTAAATCCTCCAAACGAGGTCTTGTATCTGCATTCATATATCGCAAAGTTACTAATTTTTAGGGTTTCTTTCCAGACCACATACCAAAGAAAAAAGCCTTACAGACAGTATTGTCTATAAGGCTTTTGTGAGCTCTTCCTCTTGGACTTGAACCAAGGACCCTCTGATTAACAGTCAGATGCTCTAACCGACTGAGCTAAGGAAGAGTTTCAAGAATTTATCGGAAAGCAGGTGCAAATTTAGTACAAATTTTCGTTCCTGCAATAGCAATGCTCCTCCTCTGCCCGAAACAGAAGATTTTTTCACTGCAATAGGAAAAAAAAGAGCTGTTTTTCATGCCCGGATCTTTTCCTGATCTCTCACAGATTTTCCAGTCTGTCAAATAAAAAATCAAAGAGGTGAGACAAAAAGAATTTCTCTATAAAACAATCGCAGCCGAGAGGAGCTTTTATATAAAAACAGAATGGCTACAAATCTCCTCAAAGAGCCGTTTTGATATAGAGAATTAAAGCATCAATTCCACCTAAGGCACCCTAATAAGCTAATAACAAAATAGATACAAGAGATCTCGAATTTGCGAACTTTTCTCCTCTTGGTCGTTTTCACGGGCTGTTTTTGCGTTAATTGGTGTGAATTTTAACACCCCTTCCTGTAAACGTTTCCTAATAAAGAAATCTGCCTTTTCAGGGTCTTTTTAGGGCAAAAACAGGTAGATGGCTGATTATTAGCGTTTTGATGTCTTTGGCTAAACACGTTAATCGAATCCGGTAAACGTGTTTAATGAAATCACTAAACGTGTTCACTGAAAAATTAAACACGTTAAGCCGAAAGAATATACTTGTTTACTGTTTTTGCTTAACAGGTATCGGAATTTGTGTTAATAAAACGACCCAAATTTAACAGTTCGGTCGCGCTCTGAAAACGCCCCCTTCAAGCAAAATAGAGAGCAAGAAAAAAGCTCTTTTTTCTCGGGATGGAATATATAAAAACAGCGTTTTCGGAATTATAGGTTATGACTTCTCGATGCCACTGTTTTCGTGATTTTTTTGGTAAGTTCCCTATCCGAAAGCAGCTCTTCAAGTGTGCCGGGTATCCGATAGTCCCATACATGAGATGGATTTTCCGGAAAGTTTATCTGCTCTCTATCGGGAGAGACATGATCATACTTGCCTGTCAATGCCCACCAATCCTGTATGGGAAGAATCACGGCAAGAGCCGGCATCTTCACAAGCATATTTACCACTCCGCTCATCTCCATCGGCTCTTGGAAAAGATAGTTCAGCCCCTGCAGCGGAGTCATGGAAAGAAAGAGCTGCGTGTACTCTTGAGGCGATAGGGTTCCCCACCATTTCCGAAGGCTTGGCATATCATGAGTTCCGGTGGAAAGAATATTTCGATACTCCACATCCGCAGAGGTCATAAACGTTTCTTCGGGTTTACGAGAAATGCGAGGCAGATTGAGCGACAAGATGTTATACTTCTTCAAAACATGAGGAACGGCATTGCTCATAAAGCCTAAATCTTCTCCGCAAAGCAGCATCCTTGAACTTTTTGAAAGCCGATCCAGTCTCTCCTGCGCCGTCTTGTACCAAAGCTCATCATTTCTTTCGTAATAGTAGTGGTAGTGAAGAGCCGAAACAGCCCTCTTCTCTTCGCCGGACAGTGAAGCGTAACGCATTGTAAGCTCCGGCAATACCCTCGGATGCAGACCGTTGTTCATGTCTCTGATAAACAGCGCCTCTCCTCTGATCTTTTCGGCTAACGAAATTGCCTTGCCGGAGAGAGTGGCAGAGGAAAGAGAACATTTTGGATCGGACATTACAAGATCCTGCCCTCTTCTCTCCAAGACACCGGATGAGACCAGCTCGTTCACCACCTTTTTGGACGACATGGCAAGGGCTTGCTCTTCCGAAACAACCGGTCGGGAAAGAGCTTCAATGTCTATATCGGGGATATACTGCGCTATGGTGTGGCTGTCCAAAGGGATGGCAGGATCGAAGTAACCACAGCAGGCATTCTCCGTATATTCGGGAACAGACCAGATGCGAAAGAATCCCAAAACATGATCTATCCTGATGGCATCATAGATGAGAGCCATACACTGCATCCTGTTAGTCCACCATCTGTACTCCTCGAAAGCGATACTCTTCCAGTCATAAGTAGGAAAACCCCAGCACTGTCCCTCTGTGGCAAAAAAGTCGGGAGGTGCTCCCGCCTTGAGGTTCATATTGAGAAGATGAGGTCTTACCCAGGCATCCACACTGTCGGGTGCAATCCCGATGGGCAGATCTCCCTTTATGGCTATGCGATTTTCGGTTGCATAAGCCTTGGCATCCAGCAGTTGATCATAGAGAAGATATTGAAGATAGATGTGGTAATGCAGCTCCAAAGGCAGGCTGAGACACTCCGTTCGTCCCTTTGTCTTCTCTTTCAGATAGGTGGGATAGGCACACCATTCGGCAACAGCCCTGCCCGGATGTTCGGAAGAGTAGAGCTTGAACAAGGCATATTCCAGAAGATCTTCGGAATGAGCATCATAAAAGGAGAGATATGCCTCTGTCATCCATTCTTTTGAGGAGGTAAGCTGCTCAAAATGGTGCCGATACGCTTCCATTTTAAGAGACAAAACAGAAGAATACGCCACTTTATCTTTTTTGTCGAATCTCTTCAACTTCTGCAACAGACTCTTGCCGGCCATTCCCCTAAGCGATAGATAAACCGGGTTCAGAGCAAATGTGCTGATGGCATTATAGGGGTAGTTCCTATCGTCTGAACAGGAAAAATTGGTATCGTAAATGGGAAGAAGCTGTATCACTTGCTGCTTGGTCTGCTTTACCCAATCGATAAGAGTTTTGAGATCATCAAAGTCCCCGATACCGGTAGAGCTTTCTGTACGCAGAGAAAAAAGAGGAACCACCGTCCCCGAAATGCGTGGAAGGGATAAGGATTGAAACGTTGGGAGTGAGAGATTTACAAGAACAGGAGGACGATTTTCCTCCGCTCTGAAGATTCTGTTTCCATCTAAAAGTTCCCACTCGACCCTGCCAAAAGGATCTTTTGCAATCAATTTGTATTCAAAAGGTTGCCCTCCTCCTCTGATTTGTGCCATAAGCCGCCCCCCAACTTGCCGAAAAGGCAGAGCCTCTTCCGGATTCCAACAGCCCAGTTCTTCTATACTGCCTGCGAGATACAGACTTTCGTCCAGTGGCGAAAAAAGCAGCGGCAAAGTGAAATAAACGCCATCGTCCTCCATTTCAAAAGAGGAAAGAGGAGCGTTCGGACGCAGTATGACATCGAAAAGTTGGTTATCAAGAAGCCCCAAAGATGTAGAACAACGCCAGTCGTCTTTCACTATAAAGCTCTCGATATCACTCTTAAGTGGAAGTCTTAATTCGTGAACTCCGGATGTTTCACTATCGACCAATGACTCATTTCGATAAACTTCGTAGCTGTATTTAAGCACTATCTCCGTGGCTGATGAACAGGGATTTATGGTAAGAGTTCTCGTCCAAAAGTCAAGGTCTAAAGGAGAGAGCATAAACAACAAAGAGGTAGCATCCCGGCTCTCAATCGAACCATTCACTACCTCAATAACACGCAGACGAATATCTTCTCCGTCTGCCACTCTCTTGGAAAGCTCAAATTTGATATGAATAGGGTGCATGAAATCTGTTTTTTTCTTCCGTAAAGATACCTTTTATTCACGATTTCAGCGTGGAGAGACCTTAAAAACAGATGAGATAGGAAGGGTCTTGAATGTTTGTGGATATTCCTTTGAAAGAGATATTTTGGAAAACAGATATAATAAATATTTGAAGACTCTTTCCTTCTTCAAAACAAATCTATGCTGATTTACAGTAGATTGCAATTACATGGTACAAATATGATTTCTGAAATCGATTACAAACAATCGGTT